>JAQYWF010000001.1 GCA_030145105.1 Desulfosarcina sp. | reverse complement strand
CCGTGTTTCATAGATTCTCTGATCATCGCCTCAAGATAGATCCCACTCCCGGTCATTTCCGGTCTCTGTCCGATCACATGCAGTATTCTAAGGTGGTTCATATGCGGGACCGTCATCCTTAACCTTGTCAGCAAGAGGTTCAATGGTTTTTAAACGCCGATAGGCCAGTCGCCACGTTTCGGATCGTTTGGTTCTCCGTGTCGGCCACTGGAAGCCAAAATGGCCGCATAAACGGCAAAATGCGGACATCTGGTCCGACAACGTGTCGGCGTCATCCGGTAGCTCATTCCTCCCCAGTTGGTAACCAAAGATCCGGTCGATCCCACCGGCTACGGCGCACATGTAATACCCTGAAGGCGTTAATCCTAAACCGCACTCTTTTATGATGCGGCAACCGCAGGTGTAGTCGGAGAATCGGTTAAAACGCGTATCGACAGGTGCCACATTAAACGGCCTAAATAGATTGACGCGCGAAGACTTCAGCGTACTTTTTAGCGTGATCGCGTCAGGCAGCTTCTCCAGCACCCGATGAACGCGATTCCCGAAGAAATTGGTTCCCAGCACCAGCCTTACAGAAGGATTATACGTCTTCTGATAATTGATCAACAGGTCGATAATGTCAAAAATACGATTGTGAAGGGTTGGCTCTCCGCCCAGAATACGGATACGTTTCCAGGCGATCTTTTTTTCAATGCTCTGCTTGATAAAGGCCTCTACACCGGCGACAGGCATTTCCAGATTACTCGGGGCCTGCGTGCATGAACGATTGCAGTTTATGCATGTCAAGTTGCACTGGTAAGTGATGTCGATCTCAATGAAATTGCGGCTGGGATGAAACTGCCTGCCGAACCGGTTAGCGACAAAAGATTGGGCACGAATAAACTGGTAAGCATCTGAGAACAAACGCGTTGCTGTGATATTGCGATGGCGGCGGGGTGTTTTCAAAAGCTGCGTTCCTCAGTCCGGACATAGCCGCTTCGTTTTTTGTGGGTCCAGTGCGAGCCAGGGCCAATCGATGGCGCCCTGTGGATTCAACAGGTCGACCAGGCCGGGATCGCGCATGTCATTCCAGATGAATTTTTCGAAGACAAGTTCCGGGGACGGGAGCCCAAACGTGACGTGCAGATGCGGCAGGATGTTTACTTTTAATCGGCTTGTGTCGGCGATGGTGGCGATGATATCCCCCAGCGATAAGATAACACCGGGTTTTATGTGATCCAGTGGCCTCGTGTGGGCATAAATCGATATCAACGTATCAATTTCAGGTTGGGTCTTTTTGTGTTGTATAACCACGGCCTGACCCAAATAGTCGGCAAAAATGGATCTGACCACGCCGTCGTGCATCACCGGAATGCGAGTGTCGTGATTGAGGCGACGCACCCGCCCGGAACCATCCCTATACAGGCAAAGGTCGATACCCTCATGCGAGAAATCACGCCGACCCAAATCACCCCACCACTTGTCCGGTGAATCAAAGCGCATGCCTGGACAGAAAAGCCAACTTTGAAAGTCGTCCGGATTAAAGCCGTTTGCCTCAATGAGCATTTCGGTGAAGCGGGTTTTCTTCAGGTCCATGATAATTTCCTGATTCCTAAAAATATTGGCAGACAATTTCTGAGTACCATGAGAAAGATTTCGTCAATCAGACACGTTATTTTTGGCGATAGGCCCGAATTTTTTCAGTATCGGGACACATACCGCATAAATTCCGGCAAACAGCGGCGTGCATACCAGAAGCCAGGCGACGACAGCGTATAGTATCGTTTCAAAAAAGGAAGCGATGGTGCCCCAGAAATCCTGCCGGAAAAGCGCGCTTAACTCCTGAACCGAAAATGGAGGCGGATCCCCCTGGAAGATGAATGCGCCAAGACTCATAAACGGAATCAACATAAGAATCTGCAGTGGGTAGACCAGATAGTTGAATAGCTGAATAGCGGGCTGGTTGAGTCGCAACACGATGGCGATGGCGGCACAGATCAGGGTCGTCGCCCCCAAAACCGGGAACATCCCGATCACGACGCCGAAGGCGATGCTTAGAGACAGCCGTTCAGGCGAGATGCCTTGCTTGAGCAAGTTCAGGATCGGTCTGCCGATTTTATCACGAAAGAGACGTTTGATCATTGCGGTCCCACCGTCTTGGGCGAATATGTCATTCAGGCGACAACGCGCTGTGGCCATTGCTGGTCGACGTGCGCTCATTTATGCGCTGCACCCTTCCGCGGCGGATTTTAACGTCTGCAAAAACTCTAGTGTCAACCGGTGCAACCGCTTGGGTACACGTAAGAGATATCCCACCCAAACCATGGGCCCCGTGAAGCGCTCGACACTGAGCAAGGTGACTTTTCCGTTTTCTTCGCGAAACTGCCAGGTATGTGAAGCGTTAATTCCCATCTTGCCCCCCTCCCAGACGACCTCGCGTCCCGGATCACAGCTTACAACTTTTGGCTGGACTTTCAATGGGAAAACCAATGGACGAATAACGAAGGTAAAGCAGGTCCCGGCGGAGAGGGCTTCGTCCCCGGAAACGATGCAGCAACTGCGGCAGGCTGTGTTCCAGTCATCCCAATTTTCCATCTGGGAGAACGTTCGCCACACAACGCTCAAGGGGGCGTTGATTTCGATCTCTGCTGTGATCACCATGAAAGTTTCTCCGAACCAGGTTTAGATGTATCTGTTCACGGTGAACCCATATTCAATACATCTTGCCAAGGAAGCGCTTCTAATTTGCATCCGTAGCTATTGGAATCATAATCTCGTTTCGCCTCAAAAACCAAGGCGTAAATGGAGCATTGTATCGGGCCCACAATGGATCGCCATCAATCTTGAGCCCGTTTTCTTTAATCCATGTTTCAAGTTTTAATTTGTTCTTGAGATATCCCTGCTCACTCCAGAAGCCGGAATAACGTACGGCAGCCATCCGTCGACCGGGTACCTGGCGCAGGGTTACCTTGGGATTTTCCGGCTCCGGAAGCGTTTCAAGCGAGTACGAGGCCGGCATCATAAAGCTAACGGCCCACTTATCTTCCATCCGCTGCTGGCCCACAGGCGCCGTCATTTTAATTTTTTCAGGGTTTGCCTGTTGAGAAACAGGCGCCGTCATCTCAACTTTCTGACGTGATCGATTTTCGCCTGAGATGTAGCCAAACAGTATTTTGAATGCCCTGCTACCAGCATCCTCGAGGCTTCCCACCACGAGGGTTTCGGCAACAATGTGAGGTGTATAGTCACGGATTTCAAAATTGTTGTCTTTTTTGACTACTTCGTATTTGGCTTCTTCGATGGCCATCGTCTCCGTTGCTCCGGTCAACATGGCCGCTATGGCCAGAACAATCAAGGCAGCTCGATTCATAAACGTGCCTCCAATGCCTTTTGTCGTGTTTGAAGTGAAAAAGCAAAGTCTCCATAGAGGCTCTGCCTGTCGATCTGGTTTAACCCCGAGTATTCACTAGCGTGCCGTTGGTTTCGTATTCCACATAAACTGACTTTAAAATTACAGCGTTTAATGATAGAGGCAATGTGGGACGGTTGACTGTATGGTGGTAGGTGAAACCTATTAACAGGTTGTTGATAAATAGAAGTGATTTACTCTTTTTCCCTTCCGAATTGCGGGAAATCGTTTTTTTACAACAGAAAATAAATCTTTTATTCGTTCATTCAACCCGTTGGCTTGATGTTTTGGCCTGTTTTCAGCATGTCCCACTCTTTTGCAAGGTTGCGGGCGACCTGCCCGGGTGCATGCGTTCGCCTGGAGAGCAGGCGGTATGCCACCGGCACGACAAACAGGGTAAACAGCGTTGCCGACAACACACCGGCCAGAACGACCACACCGATCACCATGCGGGTCTCTGCCCCGGCCCCGGTGGAAAGAATCAGGGGCATGGCGCCGGTTGCGGTGGTGATACCGGTCATCACGATCGGACGCAGCCGAACCTCGGATGCTTTAAGGATGGCATAATCAAACGACTTGCCCCGCTCCCGGAGCTGGTTGGCGAACTCGACGATGAGGATCCCGTTTTTCGCCGCCAGGCCGACCAGCATGACCAAACCGATCTGGCTGTATAGATTCAAGGTGCTTCCGGTGAGGTAAAGTCCAAGCAACCCGCCTGCAATCGCCAGTGGCACCGTCAGCATGATCACAATCGGATTGATATAGCTTTCAAACTGGGCGGCCAGGACAAGGAACACCACCATGATCCCCAGCAGGAAAACGAATATAATGGACCGGCCCGAGAATTTATAATCCTGGGATTGACCCTTGTAATCGATGATCACGTTTTCCGGTAGATGGTCCTTGACCAGCCATTCCAGGTAGGTCAGCGCATCGCCCAAGGCCAGGTCGTCGGCGAGGTTGGCCTCCAGGGTGATGGCCCTGACCCGATTGTACCGGTTCAGAGCGTTTGAATCGGCAAATTCTTCCAGTGTGACCAGATTGGACAGGGGAATCAGGTCGCCGTTTCGCGATGAACGCACATAGATGTTCTGTAAATCGGTCGGCGTACGCTGGCGGTCGCGTTCGCCTTCCAGAATCACGTCATATTCTTCCCCCGCATCGACATAGCTGGTCACCCGCCGGGAACCCAGCATGGTTTCCAGGGTGCGGCCGACATTGCCGATGGTCACGCCCAGTTCGGCCGCGCGATCATAGTCGATGTTCACCTGCAGTTGGGGTTTGGTTTCCTTGTAATCCCAGTCGATCCCGATCAGTCCCGGATTGTTGTCCTCAATCCGCGCCAGCAGGGTGTCGCGCCATTGGTCCAACTCCTGGTAGGTGCCGCCACCGATGACGAACTGAAGCGGCTTTTGAATGGATGCGCCGAAGCCCTGGCGCATGACAGGGAAGGCGCGCACCCCCGGAAGCCCTGCCAGTTTGGCGCGCACCTCGTCCATGATAGCCCAGGCGGATCGCCGTTGCTCCCAGTCGTTGAGAACAAAAATCACGATGCCGGTGTTGAAGTTCTCATAATTCGAAAACGTTCGCGGCGCACGGACCAGCAGCCGGGTTGCCTCTTTGTTTTCGACAAAGGGCATCAGCCGCTGCTCGATTTCATTCATATACTCCTCCATGTAAGTATAGGAGGCGCCTTCCGGTCCGTTGACGATGACAAAAAAAGCGCCGCGGTCTTCCTTGGGTGCATATTCCGTGGGTATGTGCCCAAACCACCACACCATTGCAGCGACCAGCGCCACATATAGGCCGACAACCAGCAGGGGACGCTTCATGGTGCGGCCCAGTAAACGACGGTATCGTTTTCGCGTGGATCCGAACAAGCGGTCCATAAGGGTGTGTCGGTCATGCTGGCCGGTTTTACGTCTAAGGATTTTGGATGCAAGCATGGGAGAGAGGCTCAGGGCGACGATGCTGGAAAAGCAGACCGCCGCCGCCATCGTGATCGCAAATTCTGAAAACAGGCGCCCCACATCCCCCTGCAGAAAGGCAATGGGCACAAACACCGCGACCAGCACCAGGGAGGTGGCGATCACCGCGAAACCGACCTGGCGGGAGCCCGTGTAGGCGGCGAACAAGGGAGATTCGCCTTTTTCCGCCATGCGACGGTAGATATTTTCGAGAACCACAATGGCATCGTCCACGACCAGCCCGATCGCCAGGACCAGCGCCAGCAGCGTGAGCAGATTGACGGAAAATCCAAGTATGTTCAAAACGATAAAACTGGCGATAATAGAAACCGGAACCGTCACGGCCGGTACGATCGTGGCCCGAATGCTGCCCAGAAAAAGATAGATTACCAAGATGACCAGGCCGATGGCGATCAGCAGGGTCTTGTAGACTTCCTTGATGGCACCTTCGACAAATACGGATGTGTCGTAGCTCTGCTTGATTTCCATCCCCTCGGGCAGGGTGGGTTCAGGCGCTGCATTTCCGCTTTGGCGCCGCGGGCCACATCGATCGTATTGGCGGTCGATTGTTTGATGATGCCCATGCCCACCATGGCCACGCCATTGCCTCGAAAGAACGTCCGGTCCTCTTCGGTGCCGCGCTCGACACGTGCAATGTCACCCAGGCGAACCAGATGACCGTCGGCGCCGCGGGCCAACACCAGGCGACTGAAATCCGCCGCCGATCGAAACGCACGCTTGACCCGCACCGTAAAGCTGCGTGTCTGGGACTCGATGCTGCCGGCAGGAAGCTCAAGGTTTTCCGCCCGCAGGGCGGTTTCGACATCGCTGACCACCAGCCCCCGCGCCGCCATGGCACTGCGGTCGATCCAGATCCGCATGGCATAAGTCTGACCGCCGCCGATTCTCACCCGTGCAACCCCATCCAAAACCGAAAACCGGTCGACCAGATAGCGATCGGCATAATCCGTCAAGGCGGGTACGGTCATACGATCGCTGACCAGGTTCAACCACATGATCACATCGTTGTTGGAATCGACTTTCTGGATTTCCGGTGGATCGGCTTCGTCCGGCAAATCCCCCAGAATCGCCGAGACCCGGTCCCGGATGTCATTGACCGCCCCGTCGACATCCCGTCCGGTATCGAATTCAATCGTGACCGCAGAAAGGCCATCTTCGCTGGTCGAGGCGATGTACTGAATGCCTTCGACGCCGGCAATACGCTCTTCAATGAGTTCGGTAATGCGTGTTTCCACCACATTAGCGGACGCTCCGGGATAGAGGGTTTCGATGGTCACCACGGGGGGATCGATGTCCGGGTATTCACGCAGGGGCAGCCTGCCGAAGGAAACCAGACCGAAGACGATCAACAGCAGCGAGATCACCGCGGCAAATACTGGACGTTTGACGGAAACATCGGAAAGGATCATTGGCCCGAGCCTTTCTGCTCCCGGTTTAACAGGCGGGCCAGGGGTTCATCGCCGCTGTCCACGGCGATAACGGCCACCGGCTTTCCCGGTTTGGCGCGCAATGTCCCGTCAACGATCACGAATTCACCGGATTTTAGACCGTCCAGAATTTCGACTTCTCCCGGTCGGCGGCCGCCGGTGGTCACCTGGCGACGCTGGGCGATCGCGGGTTGGACGGATCGGTCCACAACCAGCACGTGGTTGTCACGCCCGGACGGAATCAGCGCTTCCTCGGGAATCACCAATACGTCTCGCAGATTTTTCAGCAACGCGACCTGCATCAACAGCCCCGGTTTAAGCATACGTTCCGGATTGGGTAGAATCGCTCTGACAACGATCGCACGCGTGACCGGATCGATTCGGCTGTTGATGCTGGCAACGATGCCCTCGAATTGGCGCCCGACGAAGGCAGGCGATGTAGATACAATGGGCAATCCGGTTTCAAGGCTTGCCAGGTGAATCGAGGGTACCGTGAAATAGAGCTTCATGACGCTGTCGTCGTCCATGGTGGTGATAAGATCCCCCGGTTCAATCAGCGCGCCCACGCTGATATTGCGAAAGCCGACAATACCGGAAAATGGTGCGATGATCAGGCGGTCCTGCAGTTTTGATTCGAGCGCCCGGAGTCGGGCCTTGGCAGTTTCATACTCCCGCCGTCGTTGGTCGAGGAGCGATATGGATGCCGCTCCCCGTTTGACCAGGGGCCGCAGCCGATCATACTGTCTTTTGGCTTCGGCAACGGTCGAGCGCTCTTCTTCGATCAAGGCATGCTCCTCATCGTTGGTCATTTCGATCAGGATACTGCCGGCTTCTACGCGTTGACCGACTTCGAAATGCACACCTGTCACGATTTCGGAAACGGTCGCGGTCAGTTCAACGGTTTCGTTGGCGCGCAGCGTTCCGAGGGCCTCCACACGGTCGACGAAGCGATCGATCACGACTGCTTTGACAATCACGGGTACGGCCTGCTGAGCGCTTGCTCGACCAATCCCAAGCAATCCAATTATCCCCGCCAGCAGGATCCATAGCGGGACTGTCAAATATGTTTTTTGGTTCATCATATCGAACCCTCACTTGAGGTTGCGTTAACTCGTCCACCCAGTGCGCGGTGGAGCTGAATACGAAAGCCCAGCAGCGCTCTCTCCTGTCGAACGATGATACGTTCAATTCGCTGCAGCTCCTTGAGCGCATCCAGGACCGGCAGAAAATCCGTCAGGCCGTTGGTGTATCGATCCCGAGTCTCTTCGACGGTGCGTTCCAGAAAACGACGGCGACGCTCCAGCCGTTCCAGAAACTCCCGCTGTTTGCGTTCCTGGTAAAGCGTGTTTTCAACGCAATCTTCGATTGCCTGCAGATAAGCCTGGGAAAATAGCGCCAATCGTTCGACATACAGGGCACGGCTGCGTTCAACTTCCGCCTTGCGGGCGCCCCAGTCCAGCAGCGGCTGAACGATCGATCCCACCAATACCCCTGCCGGTCCGGTGAAGTCCGAACCCACTCCGTAAAAAAAAGAGCCATCCAGCATAATCCGCGGCAGGCGTTCGGCAATGGCTTGTCCAATTTCTGCATCAGCTGCGATGAGTTCGTTTTTGAAGGCCCTCAGGTCCGGACGGTTGAGCAACAAGTCCGAGGGGACACCGACAAACGGCAGATCTCCAATGGCAACAAACCTGTCGTCGTCATTCACGCGATCCAGCGCATCCGGTGCCTGCCCGATCAAGACGTCCAAGCGGTTTTCTGCAACGCGCAGCAATGCTTCGGTGGGGGGGCACCAGGCTCTCTGTCTCGGCCAATTGACTGCTTTGCTGCAGCACATCCACCGAAGCCGTCAGTCCCGCTTTGAAACGAAGCTCGGTCAGTTCCAGCAAGTCCCGGTCAACCTCAATTTGTTGCTCCAGCAAAGCCAGCGCGCTGCGCTGTTCGACCGCATCAAAATAGGCATCGGTGACTTCGGCGGATAAACTGAGCCGGATGGCTTGCAGATCTTCCAAGCGTGCGGCGCGTTCACTTTGACGGGCCAGCGCGGCGGACCCCAGCCGATTGAACACATCCACTTCCCATGCCAATGCGCCGCCGACCCAATCCAAACGATTGCGCGTATCGCCGTCGGCCCAATCCCTCAGAACATTGGCCTCGAGGTCAACCTGCGGCAGGCGGGCCGCCCTGGCCTGGCGGGTGAGTGCATCAGCCTGATCGAGCCTGGCCAAGCCCCGCATGATGTCAAAATTGCTATCCAATGCGTTGCCGATAATTGCGTCCAGCTTGGCATCCTTAAACGACGCCCACCAATTTTGATCGGCGGGTTCTGAAGACGGCGAAGGGATGCTGTAAGCGACGCCACCTTTCTGCAACGGTTCCGGCGATGGGTCGATGGTATGGGATTGACAGCCCGAGAACAGGAAGCTGGCAATAAAAAACAATGCCATAAATCCATGTGGGCCTCTGTTTTGCAACTTACGCCCGGTCTTAAATCGTCTGTCAATTGATTTCATATCACTACCATCAATTGCTCATCGCGGCCTGAATTCGCATGTACTCACCCAAATTATCCATGGTTACCAACCCGACGAGTTTCCCGTTTTGCATCACCGGCAACGTGTGACAATCGCATCTGTTAAGTTTGGCAAAGGCAGATTCCAACATATCCTGGTAATCAACCGTGACATAGTTTCTCTGAATGGCGGATGCGACGGTAGGGTAGTTTTCCTGATCGGCGAGCGCCATTAAAAGATCGGTTTGCGTCAGGACGCCTTCCAGACTGCCATTATCGACAACCGGGAAGTCCTTTTGGGATCCGGTCAGGGTCAGTTCGACGGCGCGCTTCAAGCTGTCATTGACTCCAAGCTGTTTAAAATCACTGATCATGGCCTGCTGAACCGGGATACCCCCCAATGGCAGATTTAAATTGGGCGATGCTGGCTTCCTGAGCTGCGCCGATCCACACAAATAGAGCGATGAACAAAAGAAATGGGTCATAGAACATCCCTACAAAGCCAAAGAGAACCGCAATACCCTGTCCGATAGTCGCCGCGATCTGAGTCGCACGGCCATATTCCTGCCGGGTGGCCAGCAAGGCGCGCAGCACGCGACCACCATCCATCGGAAAAGCCGGTATCATGTTGAAAACCAACATAAATATGTTGACCGCCAAGATCCGCTCCAAAAACGGTCCAGTGGTGATTGTCAGGGTCTGCAACGGCTCCAGCGAAGCGGTGACCCTGAAATAAACGAACAGCGCGAAAGCAATGACGACGTTAACGGCAGGGCCGGCAAGGGCGACCCACATTTCCTGGATTGGATTGGTCGGCAGTTTTTCCAACCGCGCCACACCGCCGATCGGTAGCAGGATGATGTCACGCGTTTTGATGCCGTATCGCCTGGCCATCATCGCATGACCAAATTCGTGAAGAACGACACACATGAAGACTGTCAGGATAAAAAAAACCCCGGCCATTGCAGCGGTTAAGCTTTGTCCCTGACGCCAGTGGACCAATGCTACCCAGCTGATCAGCAAAATGAAGGTAAAATGCATAAACACATCGATGCCGGCAAATCGGCCTATTTTAAATGACCATTTCATTGCTTGTCTCCTCCACTTTCACCTTTCCAACAACCACGATTTGCGGGTAGTCGCTTAAAATCAATTTAAGTTAAAATAATCAGCCGTTCACGGTACCGGCAATGTGAGACCGTTGATCGTATGGCGATAGGTCAAACCTACCGATCTGTTGGGTGTGACATAGCGCTTGGGAAGAAATGGCTCGGCGTGACGAAGTATGCTCATCATGGTAACCGCCAATGCGTGTAAGGGTCTCCCTTCAAGTCGAAAGGTTGACCAACGCATTTTCGGTATTAGCCTTGTAGGAAAATGACCTACTATTTAACTATTTTCCATCCACAAATGGCTATTGTGATACCAACCGAAGACAGCCAGCGACAAAATCGAAGAAAAATTGCATCAGGGTAGAAAACAGACATACCATGGAGGGTTCATGATCAAAAAATTATTTGTCTTGACAGCCGGTATGATGGCTACTGCATTATTGACCGCATGCGCTACCAACCAAGGCAGCGTCATCGTCGATACAGAAAGCGTTTTTCCAGGCACCCAGGTGTCAAAGAAGGGTGAGAATTTACCGTTAACCGGCACTGCCATTGAAATCGGACAACGCATGCCGGAAACCGAACTGGTCGACATGAAAACAATGAAGGCCATCGATCTGAATGATTACCGGGGAAGCGTCCTTTTTTTGAGTATCGTGCCTTCGATTGATACCGCGGTCTGCGAAGCCCAAACCCATTACCTGGGTGAGGAAGGTGATGTATTGCCGGCAACAATCAAACGGATTACCATCAGCCGGGATACTCCCTTTGCCCAGGCACGGTTCGCAAAAGAAGCCAAGCTGGAGGATGTTCACTACCTTTCCGACTATAAAGAAGGCGCATTCGGGCGGTCGACCGGATTGCTGATCGACGGCCCGCGCCTGCTCGCAAGATCTGTCGTGCTGGTCGATAAACAAGGCATCGTACGCTATATCCAGGTCGTGCCCGATATTACGCATTTGCCGGATATGGACAACGCCTTTAACAAGGCCATAGAACTTGACAGCCGTCCTTGAGGTCGACATCAGAGAATAGACTTCTCAGCTGAAATGTTTCGCGTTCAGTCATCCCATGCTGTGCCATAATCCCACGTATCTTTGATAATCTCCACAATCAGCGACGTCTCTACCGAATTGACGCCATCGATCTGGCTGATCCGTTCAAAAATAAGTGTTTTGAACTCTGACAGGGAGCCGGCAATGAATTCGATATCGATATCGTTGCCACCTGTGGTCAGTGCCACGTAATTCAAGGTGTCAATCTCTTTCAGGGCCCTGAGAATTGCATCTTTTTTCTTCAGGTCGATGCTAAGTTTAATGTTCCCGATGATTTCAAAGCCGAGCCGGATCGGGTTGCTGACTGCGATCACTTTGATGACGTCTTCAGTGATCAGTCGTTTCAATCGGCTCCTGGCAGTGGTTTCCGAAATGCCGAGTTCTTTGGCGATGCTGACGATGGGCATGCGGCCGTCTTTTTGAAGCAGGGAAACCATTTTTCGGTCGACACGGTTCAGCTTTTGTACCCCGGATGCAGTTGCTTTCACGTCTGAAACCTCCCTGCTTTTTGATATTGTTGGCCCAAAAAAACGAATTCAATTAATATTTTTTAAAAAGATAACGGTTAACGCTAAATTTGTCAAAATATTTATTGCAAAAAGCTTTATATTCCTCTATGTGGAAGCTGGGGGCAGTATTCGTCTCGGTCGACAGCGGCGCATCAGCGCCCGGCACGCAAGGCAATCCGATGGTAATCTTAAGTACTCTAAATAGAAAAGCTGTCTGTCGGGACCTGCACCCGGCTGTCGGATCGCGTTGACGGTTTAATTTATTCCAATAGGGAGATTTATGAAACGTATCATTGTGATTGGGGTAGGCGCCCAGGGAAGTACGATTGCCAAGCGAATGAATGAGCATCCGGGGGTGTCTGAAATCATCTGCGCGGATTATGACCGCAAAGCCGCAGAAGCGCTGAGCAGTTCCCTGAGCAAGGCCACGGCCCTTCAACTGGATGCCAGTGACGTCGACAACGTCATCCGGGCAGCCAAGGGGTGCGATCTGATCGTCAACGGCTTGCCGCTGGATTTCAACCTGCTTGTCATGAAAGCGGCCCTGGTGGTCAATGCCTCCTACTTTGACATGGCGGGCCCCATGGAAGACATCGGTTTTGTGGAAAGCTACAAGCTGCTTTTTTCCGAATGGCATGAAAAATTCAAAGCCAAGGGGCTTACCGCACTCGTCGGGGGGGGGTCATCGCCCGGTCTGGCCAACGTGATGGCCAGGCAAGCCGTCGAGAAAATGGACCGATGCGAAACCATCAGTATTTTTGTCTTCGAGAATGTTCTCACCAAGCGATTTACTCCTTTCTGGTGGTCACCGGAAGTGGCCTTCTGGGATATGGCCTACAAGACCTTTCGCTTTGAAAACGGAAAGCACGTCACTGATAAACCCTTCAGCCGTCCAATCAGGATGAAATTGAGGGGCATCGATCGGGAAGCCCGCATGGTGGACCACGAACACGATGAACCGGTTACCATGGGGCTGCTGGCCGACAAGGTGCTCAAGGGGGTCAAAAATGTGGAGTTCAAATACGGTGGCTTCGGTGTGAAGCTCTGCGAACTGTTCTACCGAATGGGGTTGCTTTCCGATGAACCGGTGGATGTCAACGGCACGAAAATCGTTCCCATGGACCTGATCCTCAAGCTGTGCCCGCCGGCACCCAAATACCCGGATGAACTCAAAGCCATCATCAATGACGGGGTCGTGGCCGAAGAAGCGGCCTTTTTGGTGCGCGTGGAAGGCTACAAGGATGAAAATCCCATACAGATCGACAGTTACGCCATGGGTCCGGGCCTTGTGGAAGCCTTTGAAACCTCCGGCCTCAGCCATGAAGCCTACCTGACCGGTCAGTGTGCATCGGTCTTCGTGAAAATGATGGTGGATGATGCCTTTACCGAAAAGGGGGTTTTCGTTCCTGAACAACTCGAGGCGGATGCCCGTGAGTATTGCTTCCGCAACCTGGCCGATTTGGGGGTGACGATTGATGAAACCCAGCAGCAAAAAAGCCTGTACTCCCGTGATTGTCGCAAAAACGGCGCTAAACGTCAGCCGGGTGCCATCGACGGTTCCAATCAGGATACCCGCACGCCGTCTTTTGCGTAAGCGTGGAAATTGCCGCGCTTCCTGCGGTGTTGAGATCAGACCCAATCAGTTGGAAAAGGAGGCCCGATGAAGTTTGTGCGCGTCGATTTGTCGGCAAAACCGATGGTGGATGACGAGGCCATGGAAAAGACCTTTGACTTTTGACGGCAATGACCATACAGCTTTTCATTAAGCTATACGGGACGCTGGACAAATGGGTCCCGGGATACAACCCAGAAACGGGGTGCGTGGTTCACATGCCAGCCCAGTCGACGGTTGCCGATTTGATCGTCCATCTGGGCGTCCCCCCCGTTCGGTCGGTATCGTGTCGGTCAACGGCCGGGCGGCAAAAAAAAGTGGATGTATTGCCGGACCGGGCCCTGGTCAAAGTTTTTCATCCCATTTTTGGCGGTTGAACCGCAGCCAGACGGTTGTCTGGGTTTAAGCGTCGTTTCTATTCTCACTGTTCGACCCGAACCGATTTCAATTGCAGGCTTATTGCCAGCCTTTTGTTGTTAACGCTTTGTTTGGATCACGCTTCCGGATCTCCGAGGATATGAACCAGAACCAGAATCCCACGACTGACCAAGGCCTTACGGTAAAACATATCTGCAAACAGTTCGGCGATGTAATCGCCCTGGACGACGTTACCCTGAACGTCGCGCCGGGAGAATTTTTCACGCTGCTGGGCCCGTCGGGATGCGGTAAGACCACGCTGTTGCGAATCATTGCCGGGCTCGAACTGGCCGACTCGGGTCAGGTTTTCAGTGGCGGCAAAGATATCACCCGCCTGCCCGCCATCAAACGCCAGGTGAACACGGTGTTTCAGAGCTATGCCCTGTTTCCCCACCTGACCATCTATGAAAATATCGCTTTCGGGCTGCGTTCCCGCAAGTTTCCGGATGCCGAAATCAAAAAACGGGTGAATCGTCGGCTGGAGATGTTGGATTTAAGCTCCATGGCCCAGCGTCATCCCCATCAACTGTCCGGCGGCCAGAAGCAACGGGTCGCCCTGGCCCGGGCATTGGTGAACGAACCCGATGTGCTGCTGCTGGACGAGCCTATGAGCGCCCTGGATGCGCGCCTGCGCGCCCAAGTGCAGGAAGACCTGCGGCGGTTGCAGCGTAAACTGGGGCGGACCTTTATTCTGGTCACCCACGATCAATCTGAAGCCCTGGTCTGCAGCGACCGGCTGGCCGTGATGCGCCAGGGCCGTGTGGTCCAGTGCGGGTCGCCTGAAGAGGTATACGACAACCCCACCGACAGCTTCGTGGCCAAATTCCTGGGGGCGGCCAACCTGATTCCCTGCACCAAAGCGCCGGGTGGTGTTCAAACGGCCTTCGGCTTCCTGGCCCTGGACAAAGAGCCCGTCTGGCAGGAGGGCACCGTGGCGATACGTCCGGAGTGGATCGGTATCGGCGACAAGGAGCCTGAGCGCAATGGCATCCGTGCGCGTGTGACTGAAATCGTTTACCGGGGAACCAATTTCGACCTTTGGTTGGAACCTGGGCCATTGCGGGTGCGCACCAGTTCCTACCGGCGAATCGATCCTGGCAGGGAGGTCTGGCTGGAACTGGCTTCCAAGGAATTGGTGATTCTTGAAGATGAAGCGCGCTGATTCGATACTAACCTGGTACGGGGAATTGACCACCCGGCAGCAGTTGCTCAAACGCGGGTCACTGCTCCTGACGCCCGGGATGCTCTGGCTGATGCTGTTTCTCGTGCTGCCCAGCCTGGTGCTGGTGGTCGTGAGTGTGGTCACCCGGGGGGCCTATGGTCAACTGGAATGGGTCTTCACCCTGGAAAATTACAAGCGGCTGGCCGGTTTTACTCTTTTCGGCTGGACCCCGGATTACCTGATGATCCTCTGGCGGTCGGTGGTGGTGGCCTTTTTTACCACCCTGGTATCCGTCATCCTCTCCTATCCCCTGTGTTTTTTCATTGCTGGTCGACCCGAGCACAGCCGTTACTTGTGGCTCACCCTGGTTATCATCCCGTTCTGGACCAACATGGTCATCCGGGCCTACGCCTGGTTCCTGATCTTGTCACCGGAGCTGCCCTTTGCCCGGCTGGCGGCGATTTTTGGCTTTATCCCGGACGGTGCGCCGCTTTACCCCAATGCATTTGCCGTATATCTGGGGATGGTCTCCATGTTCCTGCCCTTCGTCACCCTGCCGCTATACGCCAGCGTGGAACGTCTGGACTGGTCGCTGGTGGAAGCGGCCCAGGACCTGTATGCCTCGCGGTTCAGGACCTTTACCCAGGCCATTCTGCCTCAGACGATGCCGGGTTTGTCGGTGGGAATCATCCTGACCTTCGTCCCCGCCATGGGCATGTTCGTCGTTCCCGATCTGCTCGGCGGAGCCAAATACATGCTGGTGGGCAATCTCATCCAGCAGCAGTTCGGCACCAGCCGGGACTGGCCGTTCGGGGCGGCGATCAGCATGGGTTTGATGGTGTTGACCATGATCGGACTTCAAATTTACCGCCGTAAAGGCAAGGAGATCGAGGTCATATGAGGCGCCAGCACCCCTTAGTCGTCGCGATTTCCTATCTGACCATGGCCTTTCTCTACATGCCGCTGGTGGGCGTGGCGATATTCTCCGTCAATGCCGCCCGTCGAGGGATGGTGTGGAAAGGGTTCACCTTGAAATGGTATCTCAAGCTCTTCGAAAACGAATGGATTCTCGAAGCCGCCTGGAACACCCTGCTGCTGGCGGTGATATCCACCATCATTGCCACGATCCTGGGTACGATCCTGGCCATCGCCATGGATCGCTTTCCCTGGCGTTCCCGGACTAGCAATTTTCTGGATATCATCCTGCACATTCCCGTGATCATTCCTGACATCATCCTGGCCGCATCCCTGGTGGTGGCATTCGGCCTGCTGCGACTGGCATCGTCCATTTTCGAGCCCGGCCTGTTGAACATGATCATCGGCCACATCACTTTTCAGATCGCCTTTGTCGCCCTGGTGGTGCGCAGCCGCCTGGTGGCCATCGGCCGGGAGGTGGAGGAGGCGGCCAGGGATCTGTTTGCCACGAACTGGTACCTGCTCAGAAAGGTGATGCTGCCGCTGCTGATGCCGGGCATTATCGCCGGTGCCATGCTGGCCTTCACGCTTTCCCTGGATGATTTCGTGATCAGTTTTTTCACTGCCGGTCCTGATTCGCAAACCCTGCCGCTGTTTATTTTTGCAGCCGTTCGAAGGGGAGTTACCCCGCAAATCCATGCCCTGTCGACCTTGATTATGCTGGTCACGGTGG
The DNA here is from genome assembly GCA_030145105.1 of Desulfosarcina sp. Classification (GTDB taxonomy): domain Bacteria; phylum Desulfobacterota; class Desulfobacteria; order Desulfobacterales; family Desulfosarcinaceae; genus Desulfosarcina. Next base: position 44,088 of record JAQYWF010000001.1, on the reverse strand, counting down.
TCTTGGTCGTGTTGACTGAGCGGTTTACCCGCCGGCAGGAAAAAATTGTTTGAGAGATTCAGGGTTATGGAGGCATTGTAAACCTGAACCGGTGATCCAAAGCACTGATAAGTCACAAACAACAAATAGTAAATCTCAAATAAATTCCAAACTACAATATCCATATCTCAAACGGGGTAAAAAAAACTATTTGTTATTATATTGGTTTCTCAAATATTGATGGTTGGAATGTCCTTCCTTCAAGACCGTCAGGTTTGGAATTTTGAAATTGGCAATTGTGATTTATTTGTCATTTGGCTATTGTTGTTTTCTGAAATTGGAACTAAAAACCCGGAACCCTAAAGGAGAGATAGGATGCGAAAATGTAGCCTGCTTGTGTTGGTATTGGTGCTTTTTGGCGGGATGGCGGCCAGTGCCGAAGAATTGAGGGTCTACACATGGTCGGAGTATATGGACGAGGAAAAGATGCCGGCTGATTTTGAAGAGAAGTTCGGCATCAAGGTCCGTCTGGACATCTACGAGAACAACGAGGAGATGGTGGCCAAACTGCAGGCCGGCGGGGCCAGTCAGTATGACATCATCGTGCCTTCCGATTACATCATGCCGGTGTTGATCAACCAGCGGCTGGTCCAGCCGCTGGATCACGCCAAACTTCCCAACCTGAAGAACCTCAAACCCCTTTTCCGGGAAGCCAGCTATGACCCGGGCAACAAATACTCCGTCGCCTATCAGTGGGGCACGGTGGGGCTGATGTATCGCAAGGACAAGGTCAGTGACGCCGCCGCTCAGTCCTGGTCGGTGTTGTTCGATGCCAAAAAACAGCCCGGTGCATTCTGGCTGATCGATTCCGTGCGCGAGATGATGGGCATCGCCCTGGTTTACCAGGGCAAGGATTTTAACAGTACCAAGCCCGCGGATCTCAAAGCCGCTGCCGACTTGCTGGTGGCCGCCAAGCGGTCGAAAAACTGCATGGGCTTCAAGCCAGGCGTGGGTGGCAAGAACGATGTGGTCGCCGGTACGGCGGTGGCGGCCATCGTTTATAACGGGGATGCCATTCAGTCGGTCACCGAAGAGCCGGACAAGCTGGGTTTCATCATCCCCAGCGAGGGCAGTGAAATCTGGTATGATTCCATGTGTATCCCCAGCAAAGCGCCCAACCCGGACGCCGCACACAAGTGGATCAACTGGCTGCTGGAGCCCGAAGTCGGTGCCGAGCTGTCCAACTACAACCAGTATGCGACCCCCAATGCGGCGGCCGAGGCGTTCATCACGCCTGAAGATCTGGAAAATCCGGGAATTTACCCGACACCCGCGATCATGAAAAAACTTCACTTCACCAAGGATCTGGGCAAGGACAACCGGATTATGGATGAAGCCTGGACGCGCGCCAAGTCCCATTGATGGGTTTATCGCTGCATTGTTGTCGCTGAAGACGACCCAACCAGCCTGATTTGCCGAGAAACGCTATATAGCGTGGCCAATCAGGCTGTTTTTGTTCTATTGTGCATCGAAGCCGGACTGCTTTCCGGTCATGGTGTCGATGGTCACCTTGATTACCGCTGTGGCTTTCAGCTTGGGCTCCGTAAAAGAATGAGATCCTTTGGCATACTGGGCGGTGATAATCTCCAGGGCCTGTCGCTTTTCCTCGACCGATTCAACCAGGCAAGCCCTGCCGAACCCGACCACGCTCTGGTAGCGCATGTTCCAATCGCAGGGGTCAAGCGCCGATATGGGTTCGGCCAGGATGTCGAACTCGAAACAGACCTTCGGGTGCTTTTGAAACAGTTTTCATCCAAAGCTGTTCAGCAATCTGTTAGTCAAGGCTGAATCCTTCATCAAGCCAGCCGGTTATGCCGCCTATCATTTTTTTAACCGGCCTTCCAAGCCTGGCCAACCGAATCGCGGCTTTCTCAGTGCCATTGCAGTGCGGGCCCGCACAATAAACCACGAATAGCGTGTCCGATGGAATTTCTTTCAAGCTGGTCTCATTAATGCGTGTATGCGGCAGATTGATCGCACTTTCGATGTGGCCGCTTTTGTAAAGCTCATCGCCGCGGACATCGAGGAGTACAAAATCCTTGCGATTGTTTTTTATGGCGTGATGTACGTCCCAACAATCGGTTTCAAACTCAAGCATGCTTTCGAAATGTTCAAGCGCCCGTTTGGAATCCGCTGCATGCGGTCTGCTCACCGATGAACTCATTATAACTCCTTATTTGGATCGGCCTGATTGTATGGTTTCAGCAGTCGGTTAGAATGCGCTCTTCACCACACCCCCATCAACGCGCAGAGCTGAACCCGTTGTCGCTGATGCGAGCGGGCTGGCGACATAGGCCACCAGTGAAGCGACTTCCTCAGTTGAAGCAAACCGCTTGATCAGTGACGTCGGCCGAATGGTTGCGAAAAAATCTTTCTCGAATTCCTCGAATGTCTTTCCCTCTTTCTTGGCCAGTTCGTTCACAAAATCGCCCACGCCACGTGACTTCGTCGGCCCTGGCAGGACTGCGTTGACCGTAATGCCGGTCCCGGCAACGTGTTCGGCCAGTCCTCGGGAAACGGCGATTTGAGCGGTTTTGGTCATTCCATAGTGAATCATTTCAGTAGGAATCTGGACGGCACTCTCGCTTGAAATGAAAATGATACGTCCCCAGTTGCGTTTTTTCATCGAAGGAAGGTATAGCCGGCACAGGCGCACGCCACTCAGCACGTTGACCTCAAAGATTCGTCGCCAATCTTCATCCTTTATCTCCTCGAAGGATACGGGTTCGTAGATACCCAAATTGTTGACCAAAATATCAACATCAAGATACTTGCTGCACAATTCGTTGGCCGCTTCAGCTGTTGACAAGTCTCCAGCAAACCCTAATAACTGTCCGGTTGCTGTCGCCTCCAATTCGGAAATGGTCCTTTCTACCGACGTCTCGGAGCGTCCGTTGATGATCGTTCGGGTTCCCTCCATAGATAGTGCTTTTGCAATTGCCAGACCGATTCCGGCCGTGCTGCCAGAAATCAGAGCAAGTTTGTTTTCTAATTTCAGATCCATAATGGCTCTCCTTAAAATACTTTTTTCTCGCAGGTGGCCTGTCGGTCGATGATTGTTTGCGTGGGGCTTGGGTCGCCCATCGCCACAACATAAGCATGGCTGATTGCATCGTAATCACGCATCTCTAAAAAAAAGGTTGCTTGGATTTGATCGGTTAGACTGCTCCTATGCCAAAACCTCTATTTTCTTCCCCTGGGTTTGCCCGGCCTTGAAGCTTGAGTGCGGCGAGATCCTGATCGGGGCGGATTTTTTCCTGCCTTTTCGTTTTTTCTGCCGGATCGGGTTTTCGATTTCGATCCGGGGCTTTTGCCGGAACTGACCGTTTTTCCATTGCGAGTTTTTGATTGTTTTTTAGCAGCATCTCTTCTGGCGACGATCTCTTTTATAATGCTGTCGGCCTTTTTTTGGCTGGATGCGCTGTCCGGGCGAAAGAGAATATAGTCCGGAACGTCGCTATCCTGGGTATAGCCGTCAACCGTTTCCACCGGGATTTTTTGCTTCAGCAGTTTTTCAATGGCCCGAAGGGACGGTTTTTCAGCGTCACTGACCAGGGAAACGGCAATGCCGCTTGCACCCGCACGGCCAGTGCGACCGATGCGGTGAACATAATCCTCGGGGATGCCCGGCATGTCGTAGTTGACCACATAGGGCAGATTGCTGATGTCCAGACCCCGTGCGGCCACATCGGTCGCCACGAGGATGCGGACCTCACCAGCTTTGAAGGCTTCAAGGGATCTTGTCCGGAAAGACTGGCTCTTGTTGCCATGCATCGCAGCAGCCCTGATCCCATGTGCGGCAAGTTTCTCCGCGAGCGTGTTGGCCCCGTGTCGGGTACGGGTGAAGACCAGTACCCGGCTCCAGTTTTCGTTGGCAACCAGGTGGATGAGAAGCGCGCGTTTGTTGGATCGATCCACCCGGTATACTTTCTGAACGACCGCCTCCGCCGCCGTATGGTGGGGCGTTACCTCGATATATTCGGGATCCTGCAGCATTCTTCTGGCAAGATCACGAATCTGTGGGGTGTAAGTGGCCGAAAACAACATGGTCCGGCGGTTTGTAGGAACGAGATCCAAGATCGCGGAAATCTCCTGGCTGAATCCCAAATCCAGCATTCTGTCCGCCTCGTCAAAAACCAGGAATTCTATCCGGAAAAGATTCAAATGCCGCTGGCCGGCCAGATCCAGCAGGCGGCCCGGCGTGGCCACCAGGATATCGATGCCGCGTCTCAGCCGATCGATCTGTGGATTGATGCGAACCCCGCCGTGTACCACCGTGCATCGAAGAGAGACCCGCCTTGCATAGGTCTTGATGCGCTCTCCCACCTGCAGCGCCAGTTCCCGCGTGGGGGTCAGGACAAGTGCGCGGGGGTGTCGCCCGTTGCCCGTCTTCCGACTCATGATTTCGACCAACGGAAGGGCGAATGCATCGGTTTTCCCCGTTCCGGTCTGGGCACGGGCAAGAATGTCTCGTCCGTCGAGAATAACAGGAATGGCCTGGGTCTGGATGAGGGTGGGGGCAGTGTAACCTCTGTCTTGAACGGCTTTAAGCAGTTCGCTCCGAAGGCGCAGTTGATCAAATATCATCTGAAAATCCTGAACTGCAATAGCCAGCGCACTCCCAGCTGCTCACAGCGGGGTAAACGAGCGAATTAGAAATCGATCTTCATTCTTAATGCTCAGGCCTCGTATACCAACTGAAACCGCTGTAAAGGTAATTGCATTACCTTTCAAAAAAAATTTCATACAACGCTGAAGTTTCTTCTTTTTCAAGCAAAAAAGAATCATCTTCTGGGTAATACTTGGCCTTCACGGGATGCTCTCCGGCAAACTTTTTTACTGACGCCATTGAATCCCATATGGTAACCAACAAGAAATGGGCCACGTCTTCATCGATTCGCCGGAGAAAATAAAGTTTCTTCAACCCGTCTATGGATCTATAATCGGGTGCGGCCCTCTCTTTCATAAATTCAGCATACGTATCGGCTGAAGATATATGTGTTCTTCCATGCCAGAGTCTGACGATTATCTCTGAACCACGCTTTAGATCTTTTTCCTGTAAGGTCGTGTCCACGTTGACCCTTTTGAACGGATGGGGTTTGACCGGTTTGATCTTCAACCCGGCAGCAATGGTTTCCTTGAGTAGTGCTTCTGCTCCGGCCTCACCGATTCGTTTGCGCCATCGGGACATGCTGGACGGATTGATCGGCGGGTCATGCTCGAAAAATTGCTTCCCGCTTAAATACTGCCAGTAGGGGTTTTCTACCCATCCGTAAACGACATCCTTATCACTGAGGTGGTAGATGTACTTGAGGTATTGCAGCGATACTATCAACCGGGTGCTGATAGCCGGTCGGCCGTTTCCCGGGCAATAGCGTTCAGTGAGCACCGCGTCCATGCGATCCCAGTTGACTGCCTTGGCAAGTTTGACTAGCCCATGCCCGTGATCGATCATTTTCGTGAGCTCAGGGCGGAACAAATCCCTTTGCTTACGTTTGTGAACAGATTGCTCTGGTTTCATGGCTACAATTCGCAAGAAATGAGTTGGTAAGTTGTCACGGTTCAATAGTATGAGTTTTTTCAATGAACTGTCAATGGGAACGAATAGCGGGCCAGCAGAGGGAAATAAAATGGGGTGTCGATGACCAGATTCTGTAGCGCGAATCCTTGGTGCTCCCTCATCAGACGGTTCAGAAGATGCAGATCGAACGCGGCATTGTGGGCCACGAGGATGCCGCTTCCCAGGTATTGCATTAAGGTGTCCAGCCTTTCTGGCCGGGTCGGGGACCACTTTATTCCGGTTTAAGCACCGGATAGGGGAAAATCCGATCATAGGCCCAATTGTACACATAGGTGTACCCGATATAAAAAAGGGTAAACCCCAGGTCCATGGCCAATGCTTTTACCAGGGATAGAGACAGCCACCAAGCGATGGCTGGGACGCTGACGATGATGAATCCCGCTTCAAATAATAGGGCGTGGACGGCTCGAAGCCAAAAGCCCCGCCGAGCGGGGTTGCGTCCATTTTTCAAGAGCATGATATCGAAATAGTGATTGTAGATCATATTCCAGACCATGGCCAGGATGCTGAAAAAGATGCCCAGAACGCCGGTGTCCAACAGGTCCGTACCAAATCCCAACGCCGCCAGCGGCACGACCAGGATCAGACCCACAATTTCATAGATGACGGCATGCCGCAGGCGGTCTTTTGCATTTCTGAGGTGCTGGACAGTCAACCTTTTCATGACGGGTGGTCACCATCCAGGGTTAACAGCCTCTCATAGGCGTCGGGTCGCCTGTCGCGGAAAAGGCCCCACGCCGCTCGTTCTGCGGAATAGGCCGACAGGTCCAGTTCAGCAACGATGACGCCCATGGACTGTCGGTCGCTTTGGGCAATCAGTGCACCCTTGTTGTCCGTGATAAACGATGATCCATAGAAGGTCAGGGTGGACCCGTCGATGGTTTCACTGCCGATGCGGTTTGAGGCGACAACCGGCATGATGTTGGCGGCGGCATGACCCTGCATGCAGGTCTGCCAGTGGGGCTGGCTGTCATAGGACAGATTCAGGGGCTCGGACCCGATGGCCGTGGGGTAGAGCAGCATCTCAGCGCCCATCAGCGCCATGGATCTGGCGGCTTCTGGAAACCACTGATCCCAGCAGATGCCCACGCCGATGGTGGCGTAGCGTGTTTTCCAGACTTTGAATCCGGTATCGCCCGGGCTGAAGTAGTATTTCTCTTCGTACCCCGGGCCATCGGGGATGTGGGTTTTGCGGTAGGTTCCCAAAACGGATCCGTCGGCATCGATTACCGCCAGGCTGTTGAAGAAGGACTGGCCTTTTTTCTCGAAAAAGCTGATCGGCAAAACGACCTGCAGTTCTGCCGCGATTGTCGAGAAACGCCTGACGGCCGGGTTATCCTCCAGAGAGGTGGCCAGCGAGAAGAAATCTGGCTTTTCCACCTGGCAGAAGTACAGGGTCTCGAACAACTCCTGAAGCAGGATAATTGTTGCACCCTGGCCTGCTGCGGTTCGCACTATCATCTCTGCGACTGAAAGGTTTTCCTCTACTTTGGAACTGCACGGCATTTGGGTTGCCGCCACTTTGATGGTGGCCATGGTCTCCTCTAATATTGACGGTTTCGTAAAAAACACGATATCTGCGTTACGCTTCATCCCTCGTCACTGCGGAGTACGGTAAGTACACCTCATTCCTCGGGATTGAATCTCCCCCGCGGCAAACCGTGCGGGGAAGATTCGCCGTATGGATGACGATCGATTTTCAGTTCGCTCGCTGATTCCGTCAAAAACGACGGTGATCACGCTCACTATCGCGGCTCGCAAACCTTGATATCGGGCTTTTAACGAAACCGTCGAAAATGCGACTTTATGCGACCTCATCAACATTGACTATTCTGAAAAGCCCGAGATCTGCGTTTAATCGGACCTTGAATTAACCCATCGGGATCTGCTGGGTGATGCAGTGGATGTTTCCGCCTCCCAGCAGGATCTCCCGGCTTCTGACGCCAACGACCCTTCGGTCCGGAAAGAGCCGGGCGAGCAGGTCCATGGCCGCCCGGTCGTGGGTGTCGTCTAAAAGCGGCATGACAATCCCGCCGTTGGCGATATAAAAATTGACGTAAGAGGCGGCCAGCCGGTCACCGGCCTTACGGGGTTTGGCCGTCTCGCTGGCGTCCAATCCCTCGCATTCCGCTGCGGAGACCACCATCGGATCGGGCTGATGGATCTTGTGGACAACCAGCGACCGTCCACGTGCGTCCGTTGCGGCGGAAAGTTTCTCCAGGGCCTGCCTGGATATCTCGTACTGGGGATCGTCGGGATCATCGGTCCAGGTGAGCAGCACTTCCCCGGGTTTGACGAAACAACACAGGTTGTCCACATGGCCGTCGGTCTCGTCCATGTACACCCCTTTATCGAGCCAGACCACCTTGTGCATATTCAGGTAGGTTTTCAGCGAGGCCTCGATCTGCTGCTGGGTAAGTTGGGGGTTGCGGTTGGAATTGAGCAGGCACTCCTCGGTGGTGATCAAGGTGCCTTGGCCGTCCACGTGAAAAGAACCGCCCTCCATGACCAGGGGGGCGCGGTAGCGGTCGGCGCCTTCGATTTCGAGAACTTTCCTGGCCACCATGCTGTCCTGGGACCAGGGGAAGTAGATGCCGCCTTCCAAGCCGCCCCAGGCGTTGAAGTGCCAGTCGACCCCGCGGGTCTCTTGGCCTTCATTGATCACAAAGGTGGGGCCCACATCCCGCATCCAGGCATCGTCCGAGGAGATCTCCACCACCCGGACCGCATCGGGCAGCATGGCCCGGGCGTTTTCCCATTGACCGCGGCTGGCGCCGACCGTCACCGGCTCGAAGGCCGCAATGACCGCGGCCACTTCGGCAAAGGCGGCCTGGGCCTGTTTTGCGCCCATGCGCCATGTATCTCCCCGCTCGGGCCACAGCATCCAGCATCCCCGGTGGGGTTCAAATTCTGCGGGCATGCGGTAGCCGTCTTCCAATGGTGTGCTGGTGCGTGTTTGGGGCATCATTCGATCCCGAAAGTTGAATTGTCTATGCTTATTCTGAAACAACAAATTCCAAGCACCAAATCTCAAATAAATTCCAAATTGCAATAACCAATTCTCAACATTATCCAAACCAATAGTTGTTTGGAATTTTAGCTATTGTTATTTATTTGTCATTTGGTTTTTGGGTATTTTTTTGTTTTCTGAACCGTACCATTGACCGGGACATCCGTCTCCCCTTTTTTGAACTATCGTTTCTCAGCCCATATACCCGGCAGTGCGGGGTACCCGTTCAGCCCCTTTGAGCACTTCAACGGCCAGGGCGCGCCGTTTCTCAGCCGACCCTCCCTCTTTCTGGCGTTGCTTCATCTGCTCCTTGCGGCACTTGAGCAACACGTTGTCGGCTTCCTTGAATACCAGGGCGCCATAGTGGCACTCGGCCACGCAGGCCGGGGCGCCGCCACACAGGTCGCATTTATAGGCCGTGCCGGAAACGTACTGCTCGATCATGCCATAGGGGCAGGCGTCCACGCAGTTGCCGCAGCCGTCGCATTTCTTGGCGTCCACGACGATAACGCCGCGGTCGCTCTTGAAGATCGCGTCGGTGGGGCAGGCCTCCATGCAGGCAGCTTTAGGGCATTGAAAACAGACGTTGGGCACCGAGTATCCTTCGTGGGTGAAGTTGCTGACCTGCACCCGCGCCTTGGAGGGTATGAACATCCCCTCCTTGACCGCTGAGCAGGCATACACGCATCGATTGCATCCGGTACATCGGTTGGGAATGGCCATCAGGTGTTTTTCCATTGGATCCTCCATTATTCCGGTGGTCGACCGCTTAAGTGTTTGGCTGGCTACCGGTTGATTGCATTGATCGGTTCAAGTTGGTTATTTCAGGTCGCTCAGTCCCAGCTGATGAAGCTTGGCCGCCTTGGGCTGGCCGTCTTCATCCCATCCCCGCTGGCGATAGTAGAAACCCTTGAGTTCTTCCATCGTCTCGGGGGCCAGGACGCGGCCCTCGTGGGGGCCGTTTTCCAGGGCCCGTCGGGTGAACTTTTCGGACAGGACGTCGTCCGCCGCGGTGAATCCCGCCGCCAGGTTGAACATGCGCACCAGGTTCCAGACCCGCTCGCCGACCTTGTCCAGATCTTTCGCGGAAAACTGGCGCCCCAAGCCCTTCGTAAGCAGGTCGGCCATGATGGTCGTGTCAACCGATCCCCAGAAATCGCAGAAGCACATGGACCATTTGGCCCCGTTGGTGTTTTGCATGGCCACGACCTCTTTGGCCAGGTCTCTGAGCTTGAAAGGATCGTCGGCAAACAGGGGAAAGGCACGCAGATGGCAGGCACCTCGCTCGCTGGTAGCGTAGGCCAGGCCCATGCCGTAGTTGCCTCGCGGGTCATAGGCCGGCATTTCCAGTCCCTTGGAGTGGGCCGCCTGATCGGGCCGGCCGTATTTGTCGGCCAGTTTGGCGGCGCCCAGGGTTAGATCGCGGCCGCGCTCGGTGGAGCGGTTGGCCATCTCATCCAGAACCTGCAGGTAAGCCTCGGCATCGCCGAAGGTCAGGCCCAGGTCGGCAGCGCCGGACTCGGTCAGGGCCATGGCCAAGCCAATGATATTGCCGGTGGACATGGTGTCCAGCCCCAGGTCGTCGCACTTGCGGTTAAAGCGCATGACCTGCTCCATATCGTTGATCTCGCAGTTGGATCCGCCCAGGCAAAGGGTTTCGTATTCCGGGCCCTCGACCTGGACGCCGTTGATCGATGTGAAGTTGCCGCAGCCCAGGGGGCAGGTGGCACAGGCGCGGTCGCCGATCTTGATGTCCATCACGGCGTCGGCGTCCAGTTTGCGGCGATGGGGGTTGACCCCGTTGGTGAAGTTACGGGTGGGATGGATGCCCATCTCGTTGGTCACATCCACCAGCATGGGAGTGCCCTGATCCTTGGCCCACTGATTGTCGATGGTCATCAGGTTGTCTTCCAGATGCTCGGACACCTTACCCCAGAATTCACCGATCTCGGCCACCTGAACGCCGCCGGTTCCCTTGACGGCGATGGCTTTGAGATTTTTGCAGCCGAACAGCGTGCCCACGCCGCCCCGGCCCATCTGCCGGTAGGACTCCGAACCGACGCAGGCAAAGGTCACCAGGTTCTCGCCGGCCGGGCCTATGGCCAGGCTTTTCATGCCGAGGCCGACTTCCTCTTCCAGGGCTTGCTCGGTTTCGAAAATGCCCTTGCCCCACAGGGAATCGGCATTCTCTATGGATACGGCGTCGTCTTCGATTTTTAGCCACACCGGCTTATCGGCCTTGCCGCTGATGACGATGCCGTCATAGCCGGCAAATTTCAGTTCGGGACCGAAGGCACCGCCGATGTTGGATTCGAAGATCGTCCCGGTGTGGGGCGATTTGGAGACCAGGCAGGTGCGCGAGCCGGTCGGAGCCAGCGTCCCGGCCATGGGGCCGGTCATGACTACGAAATTGTTTTCGACGGAGAGGGGTTCCACTGTGGGATCCACCGATTCGGTGTAGTATTTGGCCCCCAGTCCCCAGCCGCCGATATACTCCCGGGCCCACGCCTCGTTGAGGGGTTCGGCGGTGGCCTTGCCGGACGACAGGTCGATGTGCAGCATGCGGCCGGCGTATAGGTTGCTGACCTTTTCGCGTTGGGGCCGCTCGATGGATTTAAACACATCCTCGAGACGGTTGAGCACCTCGTCCAGGATATCTTGTGGAATGGTCAGGGCCGGTTCGAAGCGGATATTCTTGGCGTTGGTGAGGGTTCCGGCGGTGAGCACGCCCCGTGAGAAGAGCCCGGAGGCGACCTTGTAACCGATGCCGTCCGTGGGAAACTCCATGCCCAGCAACAAGCCCAGTCCGCGGGTTTTGGCCAGTACGCCGGGGTAGCGTGCTTTCAACGTTTCAAGATGGTTGAGAACATACTCGCCTTTCTTGCGGGCCTGCTCGGCCAGGTCTTCCTCGATCAGCACGGTGACGGCCGCCAGTGCGGCTGAACAGGCCAGCGGGTTGCCGCCGGTGGTGGTGGTGTGCATGAAGGGGTTGGGTTCCATGCATGACCAGATTTCAGGGGTGGAGAAAAAGGCGCTCATGGGCACGACGCCGCCTCCCAGGGCTTTACCGAAGCACATGATGTCCGGGGTCACTTCCCAGTGATCTACACCGAAAATCTTCCCAGTGCGACCGAAACCGGTCTGAACCTCGTCGGCGATCAGCAGCACGCCGTAATGGTTGCACACTTCTCTCAGTCGCGGCCAGAAGTCGTCCGGCGGCACGATGGCGCCGGCTTCGCCCTGGATCGGTTCGACCACCACGCCGGCGATGTCCTGCCCCACGGCTTTGGCCGCCGCCAGCATCTGTTCAACGGCATCGGCATCCCCGAAGGGCACATGCTGCACCCCGTCCAGCAGCGGCATGAGGGGCTCGCGGAAGACTTTCTTGCCGATGAGTGACAGGCTGCCTAGGGTCTTGCCGTGGAACCCCTTGAGGCAGGCGATGAAGCCCTTTTTACCGGTGTACAGCTTGGCCAGCTTCATGGCCCCTTCCACCGCCTCGGTTCCGGAATTGGCAAAAAAACCGTATTGAATTTTTCCCGGTGTCAGCAGGGCCAGCACATGACCCAGTTCAGCACGGAGCGGATCGAGCAGTTCCTGGCTGTACTGGGGGGATCGGTCTAGTTGGGCCTTGACCGCAGCAACGATTTTGGGGTGGCGGATACCATAGGAGTATAGACCGAACCCGCCCAGGATGTCCAAGAATTCGCGCCCCAGGGCATCCACCAGCACCGATCCCTGACCGGTCCACTCCGTGTAGGCGAAGTTGCCGGCCTCGGTGACGGATTTACGATACTCCAGAAACCCCTTGTTGATGTGGTCCCGGAAATTGCGCACCGTTTTCTTGGCAATGTCCTGGCGGACCTCGAGGGGGGTCTGGTCCGGAGGGGTCAGGATGGTGTCCACCATCTTGCGCGCCTCGGCATAAGCCGACTGAATGTCTCTTCCCTGGTAGTCGCTTTTGAAATGCTCGTCGTAATCTCGCATTCGATGCTCCTTCGTTGGAATGGTTCGACCGCGAATACGGTCGGCGTTCGGTGACTCAATGATAAACTGGTTATTCGAAAACTATTAATTGAACGTTCGTTTAATTTTCTCTTCTACAGATACTGTTTGTATGCTTTCTCCCTAAAAAGATAGTCGGCTCGGATTAAGCAGGGACCCTGCCACTCACTTAGGTTCGTTTATCTAAAAGCATTCCGACGGAATAACAATGCGCGCCAACCCAATCATGCTCATGCTATCAAAATTCGCCGTTTTTCAATGCGCTGACCAGGATTTTTTGGGCGGATTGCGCAAAATCATCGAAATGCTTCCCGTTTGCTAAAAACTGGGAGTGAAACTCCAGTCCTTCCATCAGGGTAACGATGTAGTCGGCAGCCTTGATCGCATCCGTGACGCTGATGATGCCTTTCTCATCGAAATAGATCAGCTTTTCACACAGGTAGTCCCGCAGCCATTTGAACATTACCCTGAAGCGTGCCAAGATCTGTTCATTTCTCAAGCTCAGGTAATAAAAACCGAAATGCACACCCGGGTCCACGGTTCGATTCCATTTGAACGAGAAAAGCACGTCCATGATCGCATTGAAGTGTTCTTCGTCATCCTCAATATGGTCGAAGTTGATCATTGCCGGAGACTGATATTTTTCTATCAGCAGATCAACGAGCTCGAGCTTCATATTCTCTTTGTTCTTGAAATAATGGATGATAAGGCTCGGATGAATGCCTATCCGGCTGGCTATTTTGCTGATAGAGGTGCCTTCGAGTCCCTCCTGGATGAGCACCTGATAATAGCTCTCGAGGATGTCCGGTTTTCTGAGTGCTGCACTTTTATTTTTTCGCATGACCGGTTCAGTTCTTTGTGGACTTTCAGGATGGTATGGGTTGGTCTTTTTCGATCGTCGACGGTTATGACGTCCTAGTTCTGCTTGCCAAAATAATTATCTGAAAGTATATATTTTGAATTGGCAGTGCTGTTTTTATGATTCAAACAGTTCCGACGCGTTTGGGGTTTGTCATGCCAATGGGGTGTTGCATACGATTATTAACTGCATATTCAATTAAAATGATGATGGCAAGCAAAATGTTGCACGCAGATAAGAACAAAAGGGTATTTGATCCTTATGAATAACGCCTTTTGTGCCCCTAATCAATCATTCAACAAGGAGTCAACCATATGTCAGCCCGCAACCATGAATTGCTCGAAAAACGTAACCAGCACGTACCCCAGGGGCCCTTTAACACCACCACCGCTTTTATCAAAGATGCCCACGGGGCGGTCATGGTGGATGTCGACGGCCGTGAACTGATCGATTTTGCTGGCGGCATCGGTGTGAACAACGTGGGGCACTGTCATCCCAAGGTGGTGGCGGCCATCCAGGATCAGGCCGGAAAATGCATCCACACCTGCTTTCATGTGGCCATGTACGAGGCCTACGTGGACCTGGCCGCACGACTCAATGCGTTGGCACCCGGGGATTTTGCCAAAATGACCATGTTTGCCAACAGCGGCGCCGAAGCGGTGGAAAACGCGGTCAAGGTGGCCCGCTACGCCAGCAAGCGACCAGGGATCATCTGCTTCGAAAATGCCTTTCACGGGCGCACGCTGATGGGTATGACCCTGACAAGTAAGGTGAAACCATACAAGTTCGGCTTCGGACCCTTTGCTCCGGAAGTCTACCGCATGCCATTTGCCTATTGTTACCGCTGCCCCTTCGGCTTGACCTATCCAGCCTGCGGGACTGCCTGTGCCGACTACCTCGAAGAATTTTTTATCAGTCATGTGGCCGCGGAACAGACGGCGGCAGTGATCGCCGAACCCATCCAGGGCGAGGGCGGATTCGTTACCCCGCCACCCGAGTATTTCCGGAAACTGAAAGCCATCTGCGAAAAGTATGACATCGCCCTGATCATGGACGAGGTCCAGAGCGGCGTCGGCAGAACCGGTAAGTTCTTTGCCATCGACCATTGGGGTGTGATCCCCGATATTATCACCCTGGCCAAGAGCTTTGCCGGTGGGATGCCCCTGTCGGCCGTGATCGGTCGCGCCGACATGATGAACGCACCCCACGTGGGCGGATTGGGCGGCACTTACAGCGGCAACCCGATTTCCTGTCGGGCGGCCCTTGCCGTTCTGGAGATTCTGTTCGAGGATAAGCTGCTCGATCAATCGGTTCGGCTGGGCGAAACCCTCCTGGCACGCTTTTCCACCATGCAGGAACGCTATGAGATCATCGGCGAGGTGCGTGGCAAGGGCCCCATGCTGGCCATGGAACTGGTGGAGGATCGCGAATCCAAAAAACCGGCCACCGACAAGGCCAAGGCACTGGTCAGCCGCTGCTATGAAAAGGGACTGGTATTGCTATCCTGCGGTAATTTTGGCAATGTCATCCGCACCCTGATGCCGCTGGTCATCACCGATGAACAGCTGGACAGGGGACTGGCGATACTCGAGGAAAGTTTAGAAAAGGTTTCGCGTACCTGATTTAAGGATTCGTATCAAGGTCAAAGGACATTATAATATGCATGGTTTTTTTCAACAGGCCCTGACAGTCGATGTGAGCAACCGATCCTCCCAGACAGAGGCGCTGAGCGACGCGTTCCTGCGAGCCTGCATGGGCGGTAAGGGACTGGGGACCCAGCTGCTGTTGGATCGCAACCCTGCCGGCGTCGATCCCTTTTCTCCCGACAGCCACCTGGTGTTGGCCCTTGGCCCGGCATCGGACAGCGCCATCCACGGATCGTGCCGTCATGGCATGTTCGCCAAGTCTCCGCTGACCGGTCTATACAGTGAATCCTATGCCGGCGGCAGTGCGGCCATTGCCATGAGCCGGGCCGGCTTCGATGCCTTTGTCATCAAGGGCGCCTCGGAACGCCCGTTGTGGCTGGAGATCTCCGACCAGGGGGTCTTTTTTCACGAGGCGGATGACCTGTGGGGACTGGACACCTTCGAGACCGAGGCGGCCGTCCGCAAACGGGTGGTTGCCAAGTCGCCGTGAATTATGGTGATTGGCCCGGCCGGTGAGAACTGTGTCCGTTTTGCAGTTGTCAAAAATGACGGATGGCGGGTATGCGGGCGCACGGGGATGGGGGCGGTATTGGGTTCCAAGAAAATCAAGGCCGTCGTTTTCCACGGCAGCCAGAAGCGCCCCTTTGCCGATCCGGAAGGCTTAAGGGCCTACGCCAAAGAGAAATTGGCGCTCTACAAGGATCACGCCGTCACCCAGGCCTACCGCAATAACGGTACACCCATGATGGTGGATATTCTCAACAAGGCCGGGGGATTTCCCAGCCGGTACTGGTCGCAGGGATCGGTGCAGCATGTTGAAGCCATCAATGCCCAGAGCATGCAGCAGCGCTGCCAGCCAAAACCCAAGGCCTGCCGGACCTGTTTTCTGGCGTGTGGCAAATCGGTCCGTGTCCAACAGGGGCGCCACCAGGGATTGACCTTGGAAGGGCCGGAGTATGAAACCATCTACGCTTTCGGCGGGCTGTGCATGGTCGACCAGATCGAGGAGATCGTCTATCTGAACGATCTGTGCGACCGTATGGGGTTGGACACCATGAGTTCGGGAAACCTGGCCGCTTTTGCCATTGAAGCCCGGCGACGGGGTAAAATCGATCTGGAAATCGACTACAACCAGCCTGATCAGATCGCCGCACTGCTCAAAAAAATTGTGCTGCGGCAGGATGTGGGCGGACTGCTGGCCGATGGCATCCGTCCGGCCAGCGAAGAACTGGGCCTGGAAGATATCGCCGTTCATGTCAAGGGGCTAGAGCCGTCGGGCTACGATCCCCGCGTACTCAAGGGCATGGGCCTGGCCTACGCCGTGGCCGACCGTGGCGCCTGCCATTTGCGGACCACCTTTTACAAGCCCGAGTTGAGCGGTCTCATTGATCCGGACCAGATTGAAGACAAAGCCGCCATGTTCATCGATTTTGAGGACCGCTGCACGCTTTTCGACACCTTGATTGTCTGCCGCTTTTATCGTGATTTGTACCCCTGGGAAGAGATCGGCGACTTGATCGCCCTGACCACCGGTGAAACCATGCACAAGCAGGATCTTCAAGCGCTGGCTGCCCGTGTTACCGACAGTGCCCGCCGCTTCAATTTGAGAGAGGGCCTGCGTGCCACGGACGACTGGCTGCCCAAGCGGCTGTTGAACGAGGCCCTGCCTGACGGGCGCCGCATCGCTACCGAAGATCTGAGACAGCTGGTTGACGACTATTACCGCCTGAGAGGATGGCTCGACACGGGTCAGCTTCCGGATGCGGACCCTCAGTAATACGGTGGCATTAAATCGATGACGGTTAAGGTTTCACCGCTGAGCGCGCGGAGGGCGCAGAGAAATGAAAAGGGGCACAAAAAAGGTTTCTCTGCGGTCTCGGCAAACTCCGTGGGTAACAAAAAAACCAGGAATACGGTGCAAGATTTGTCAGTCAATGCCCTTAGTCCGAAGTTGACAATCCCAGCGAATAGTTCAGGAAAAAATCACCCATGAATGTAAACAGCAACAAACGGATGTCCCTGTCGGATGCCGTTTCCCGATTCGTCTCCGACGGCGCCCACATCTCCATCGGCGGATTTACCATTAATCGGAATCCCATGGCGGCGGTGTATGAAATCATCCGCCAGAAAAAACGCCACCTGCATCTCTACGCCCACTCCAACGGCCAGGGGGTCGACGAACTGATCGGGGCCGGCTGCGTGGACCAGCTCGAGATTGCCTATGCCGGCAGCGGGCGGTTCGCGTCCACCTGCATCCGCTTCCGCAAAGCGGTCGAATCCGGGCAACTGCCGGTCGAGGACTACTCCAACTACCAGATGACCCTGCGGTTCATGGCCGGTGCCATGGGCGTACCGTTCCTGCCGACGCGCTCATCGCTGGGATCAGACCTCGTCAACCGGTGGGGTTTTTCGCAAACGGCGCGTCAGGCGAATGCGCGTGTTCCCGATCGCAAACTGGTCGTCATGGACAACCCCTTCGATGGTTGGTGCGATACCGAGCGGGTGGTGCTGGTGCCAGCCATCAACCCGGATGTCACCATCATTCATGTACAGGCAGCCGACCGACAGGGAACCGCCCGCATCAGCGGCCTTCCCTTTGCCGACGTGGAACAGGCCAAGGCTGCCAGGCACCTCATCGTCACTTGTGAGACCCTGGTCGACGACGACCTCCTGCGCGGGGCACCGGAACGCAACCAAATTCCCTTTTTTAATGTGGATGCCGTGGTGCATGTCCCCATGGGAGCCTGGCCCACCGCCTGCTACCGGTATTACGACTATGACCCGACACGGTTGTACCAATATCGCGACGCGGCCTTGGACGATGACCGATATCAGGCCTATCTGGAAAAGGAAGTCTTCTCATCACATAACCATGAAGAGATGCTGGCGCGAATCGACGACCGTCAGCTGGAGAAAATCAAGGCCGATCCGCGCACGGGGTATGCGGTAGGGCTGGATCGCCGCTGAAGTGTCAATCCGGAAACGGTATCTTGCGTCCCAGCTCTGCGTTCTCGTGTTTTTGAAATCCTCAACGTAGCCCAGCTACGCCTCCGGTTTCAAAAACACTGCGGCCTTGATCTGGAACACAATCTACCATTTCCGAATCGACACTGGATTGGCATGCTGTCAACTGTAGACTCACTTTTTACAAACGGGTCGAGCAAAGCGAGTTCATCATTCGACGTTCGACCATCGCGGAGATTAATAGACCCATGTCCACTGAAATTGAGTATACCAGCCGAGAGATGATGGCCGTCGCCGCCGCCAGGGAAATCCGCGATGGCGATATCGTGTTCTGCGGCACGGGCATTTCCATGTTGGCCGCCATGGCGGCCAAGCATATCAGCGCACCCAACAGCGTGATCTTTTTCGAAACCGGCGCCATCGACTCCCAACTGGAGGAGGTTCCCCTGGCGGTGGGCGATCCAAGGGTGATGTTCGCCACGTCGGTCAACGGGGGCCTGGCGGATGCCTTCGCCACCATGCAGAATCGCTTTACCGGCCGCCAGGTGGTGGGCATCATGGGTGCCGCCCAGATCGACATATACGGCAACCTGAATTCCACCGTGATCGGCGACTATCATCATCCGACGGTGCGGTTTTCCGGCAGCGGCGGTGCCTGTGATGTGGCATCCTTTGTCAGCCGGACGATCATCTTCATGCAGCACGCCAAGCGAAAATTTGTTCCCAAACTGGATTACCTGACCAGTCCCGGGTGGCTCGACGGGCCTGACGGCCGAAAAAAGGCCGGCTTGCCGGACGGGGGACCTTCCTGCGTGATTACCAACATGGCCATCATGGGATTCGATCCGGAAACCAAGCGGATGGTTCTGAATGGATGCTTCCAGGGCGTGAGAAAAGAAGATATTCTCGACAACATGGGCTTTGCCGTGGACACGTCGCAGGCCACACAGATCAAGCCGCCATCCGCGGAAGAACTATCCATCTTAAGAGACAAGTGCGATCCCCAACGCTTGATACTGGGGTGATCGACCTCATCCCGCCACGAACCTTGCCGCCTTGTTTGAGCCTTTTCTGACAGGGGCGTTGGCGCAATATCCAGCAGTGCGACCTGTATGGATCAGACCCGCGCCCTGGTGGATGATGTGATCAGCCAGTTTGGCCGCATCGACATCCTGGTCAATAATGCCGGCATGTCCCAGGTGGGCGATCCCGAGGCCATGATTCACCTGGCGCAGCTTTCGCCGCGGGAGTGGCACAAATCCATCGACCGCAATCTGACCACCTGCTTCAATGTCACCCACGCGGTGCTGCCCCACATGCTGAAAAACAAGTACGGGCGCATCGTCAACATTTCATCGGTCACCGGTCCCCTGGTGATCAACCCGGGAGAGGCAGCGTACAGTGCGTCCAAGGCAGCCATGGTCGGCATGGGCCGCAGTCTGGCCATGGAAGTGGCCCGTGAAGGCATCACCGTCAACAGTGTGGCCCCGGGATGGATCGAGACGGCCTCTTCCACCGAAGAAGAGAAAACGGCGGGGGAGCATACCCCCATTGGACGGTCCGGGACACCGCAGGAGGTCGCCGACTTGATTGCTTTTCTTGCATCCGATGAAGCCACTTACATTACCGGCCAGATGATCGTCATCGACGGCGGCAACACGATTCAGGATTATAAGGGGCCTGGAGGGGGGTTATTATTTTTAAACGAAGTTGTCGATAAGATGACCGATCCACAATTGGTTTTTAATCCTTGCCATATTATCATAACCTTCGGGATCACGAACGCGATTGGTTCCCGGCGTTTCAACAAATTCAAACACATTCATGAAAAAGAAATCATCAATATACCGATCATCTTCAGACATTGGCTTGATAGAAGCAATATTCGGATTGGGATAGTAGGAAAAATCAACAGGGATCCACTCATCATCCGATTCGCGTAAATATCCAACCCATCCGTGTCCGCCGGTTGCAGCGCCTTTACCCGCTTTCACCTCGCCCCCATACATTCTTAATCGGCTTCCCGGCACACCTGAATTGAGCGCCAAGCTAACGATTAAAAAAGCACCATCTTCGCAATCACCGGACCTTTTGGTTAATGTAAATATAGGAGGTGCCCAAAATTCATCATAGCCATAATTTTCGATATCTTCCTTATATTGTATATGTCTTTGAACCCACCTGGCGATCTTACCTATTTTTTCGTCATTGCTATCAGCTGCCTTCACACCAATCACATGCAAAGCAAAATCACGAATGGATTGGTTTGGATACATGAAATACAATGAATTATAAAAAAACGAAGGGGTGGCCACCTCGCCGGTATATTGCATTGATTCCAAAGACAAGGTAACGAGATCTAATAGCGGATTGGCGCAGGTACCATCGGGAGAGAAAGGGTTTATACATGAACCTTCCGTTCTTTTATTATTCCTAATACTTGGTACAGAAGATATCCATGCCCCGGCTGTGGCGGAACCTATTGCACTTACATACATTCTGAATTTCTCCCCTTTTACATCGAAGGCTAATCCTATGAAAAATAGATAGCAAAGATCAGGCCGCCGCCACAAAATTTCATAACTATTTGATATGTTATATAAAATATGTGAAAATGGTGGCCAACATCATAAAATATCACTCAAATGAAATATGAACTATGAAATATTTTTCCCAAAAATTTACCAGTAGATAATGGTTCATATCTGTGGGCAGCCTCTTAACTGGCCAGTAGCGATGCGCTCGCATGGTGCTTGTATCGATTGTATCCCGCCTGACTTGCAAACCGGGAAACCGCTCTGATATGATCCGTAGCAAGATCGTTCACCATTTAGTGCCAACGACGGATGATAACAAATGCTATCGATATCCAACCAATTGGCCATACCGGACAATGAAATTGAAATCGCCGCCATCCGTGCCCAGGGTGCCGGTGGTCAGAATGTGAATAAGGTGGCGTCGGCGGTGCATCTGCGCTTTGACATCGGTGCGTCGTCTCTGCCGGAATTCGTCAAGGCGCAGGTGCTGCGTTGCCGGGACCAGCGTATCACCAAAAGCGGCGTCATCGTGATCAAGGCCCAACAATATCGCACTCTGGAAAAGAATCGGGATGCGGCGCTGATGCGTCTGGTGCAACTCATCCGCAGCACCCTGGTACCTGTCAAAAAACGAAAGCCCACCCGCCCCACCCGTGGTTCAGAGCGGCGGCGCGTGGACAGCAAGACCCGGCGCGGAAAGCAGAAGGCGTTACGGCGCAAGGTCGGCTTCTGAACCTCCTGCAAGACCCGTGGAAAGGATGGATATGACGCGAAACGAAAACCGGAATGCCCGTCTGGTATATTCCACCGAGCATGGCCGAACCTGCCCGTCATGCAATAAACAGCTGGACCGCTGTAGCTGCCGGAAAACGCCGGCACAGCCGGCAGGGGATGGTATAGTAAGAATCGGAAGGGCCACCAAAGGCCGCAAAGGCAAAGGCGTGACCGTGATCACCGGCATCCCTGTGGATGACGGGACATTGAAGCAGGTGGCCAAAACACTCAAGCAGAAATGCGGCAGCGGCGGCACGATCAAGGCCGGCACCATCGAAATTCAAGGGGATCACCGGGATGTATTGGTGGTCGAACTTAAAGGCATGGGATATACGGTCAGACGGTCCGGGGGGTGATCGCCAATAACGCTTTTAAACCGCCGGCAGCCACCGAACAACAGGTACTGGCCGTTCCGGCTCAAACGTAAGGCAAGTGATTCCCTGTACCGTTGACACCGCTTTTTCACAGCCTGTTAAATGGCCGGCATTCGTGCTAAGGTCCGGTTCTGATTTTTCACCCATAAACTCCGCTTATTCGCCAAATCTTGATTTGTTCCGCATGCGTTCATGGCGTTTTTAAGCATCCTGTCAGGTACGCGCATTAAATTGAATAGGGAACGAACCTATTCTGCACCTTTGGTGAAGGACGTCAGTGGCAACCGATTGAGCATTGCGACGACGGAGCGGGATCTGGCGTGGTTGCCATCTGGTAATTAGGGCGAAAATGGAAAATGGCGAAGAAAAAATAGACCGCTCGGAACTCAGGGTGCGTGCCGAAAGGCAGAGGAAAACCATGTCCGCAGATGCCGAGGACATTGAAGGGATGTCGGCCAGTGACTTGGCCAAGATGATCCATGAGCTTCGTGTGCACCAGATCGAGTTGCGCATGCAGAACGAAGAGCTCCGCAGCATCCAAGAGGAGCTTGAAGCGGCCCGGGATCGATATTCCAATTTGTATGACTTTGCACCGGTCGGCTACCTGACAATCGATCAAAGAGGTTCCATCATAGAGGCCAATCTCACTTTCGCCACCCTGATGGGGATGGAGCGATCAGCATTCGTGGGAAGACCGCTGAGTCGTTTTATCCAACGCAAGGACCAGGATGTGTACTACCTTCGTCACAAGTACCTTTTGGAATCCGGAAATTTGCAGTCCTTCAGAATAAGGTTGGTGAGAAATGACGGCAGCGACTTTTACGCGAACCTTGAATGCACGCTGGTCAGCCATAGCGACGGCAACCTCAAGCATTCCCGAATCATCGTCAGTAACATCACCGAACAGAAGAAACTAGAATGGCAGCAGCAGCAAGCGCAAAAGATGGAAGCCATCGCCAAACTGGCAGGTGGTATCGCCCACCAGTTCAATAACGGGCTGTTCGTGATCGTGGGAACCCTGGACATGCTTGAAATAGATGTGCCCAAGGATGAGAAAACGTCGCAGTATATTGCCTCGATACGGAAATCGGCGGAACGCATGGAGCAGCTGACGACCCAGTTGCTGGCATACGCCCGGAAAGGTAATTATGAGGGCAGCGATATCTCACTAAGTGATTTTGTGCGCAACACATTGCCCCTGCTTCAACACACCCTTGATCCATCGATTGTGTTAGAGACCAGCTTGCCCGATGTCATCTTGAAAACCAGGGGGGACCCATCCCAGTTTCTAATGGTTTTGTCGGCTGTTCTTTCCAATGCAGCGGAGGCAATCGAAGACAAAGGTCGTATTAAGATCGCCTGCAGGAATGAATTGATCACCAAAAAAGATGCAGCGGCTTTCCCGGGATTGTTTCCCGGTCCATATGTCACCTTGACGCTCGTGGATAGCGGGCGAGGCATGGATGAAGCAACCCAAAAACGGGTGTTCGAACCTTTCTTCACGACTAAAGGTGTTGGCCGGGGGCTCGGTTTAGCTGCGGTTTATGGAATTGTGAAAAACTATGGCGGTTGGATATCCGTAGAATCGCAGATAGACCGGGGAACTCGCGTGTGCATTTATCTGCCTGCCGTGCCTTGGCGAGGTTGAGGAAAAGCAGGCGCAACGATTGACATCGTGGACAGGGCGGTTTGAGGGAGAATGGGCTGAACATGAACGATCATCATACCAACGGCCTCCAGGCAATCATTTTTGATCTGGACGGCACACTGCTGGATACGCTGGCGGACATCGGAGATTCGGTTAACCTGATGCTGGCGGAATACGGCTTTCCCGGCCACACCACGGATGACTACCGGCGTTTTATCGGCAACGGCATCCAGATGTTGGTCACCCGGGCGCTGCCCATCGAAGGCCGTTCGGAAGAGATGGTCGATGCATGTGTCCGTCGGGCACGGGAACTTTACTGGGAGAACTGGAACTGCAAGACCCGGCCGTACGAGGGTATCACGGAGCTGTTGCACCACCTGAAAACAAAGGGTTTGCCACTGGCGGTGCTCTCCAACAAGCCTCATGATTTTACTGTCCGGTATGTGAACGCCTATTTTGGCAAGTGGGATTTCAAGGTCGTCATGGGACAGAACGACCATTTCCCGGTCAAGCCTGATCCGGCGTCGGCGCTTGACATCGCCCGGCGGATGGGGCTATCGCCTGACACATTTTTGTTTGTGGGAGACAGCAGCGTGGATATGAAAACGGCCACAGCTGCTGGCATGCATGCCGTGGGTGTGGCCTGGGGCTTCAAGGGACCGAAAGAACTCCGCGAGAACGGTTGTCAGACGCTGGTAGACCACCCGCTGGAAATCCTGCCGCTGTTGGAACCGCGATGACTGAAAAAATGGAAAGAACGACTAAACTGTCAAACGCCTGCCGTTCCCATTTTTTCGCGCACAAATTCTGAAAAGCGCGGGCTCCTGGGTATGTCGAATTGGACATCGTCTATGTTCTCAGGGATAGGTAAGCGGCCGAAGGTGTGGCATGCGGCCACGGCAGCGTGAACATGTTCCGGCGGGGTCTCGGCGGCAATCTGGTTCAAATGGATCATGCAGCGGCCATCTCGCGCCATTTTGTCGATATAGCGCTTGATCCGTTGCACGATTGCCTCAATCGGTCCATCCTTGAGCAGTGTTGCATCGATCCCTGCGGCGACCGATAGATTGTGTTGCCGGGCATACTTTTTCACCCGTTCGGGTCCGACTTCACACAGGTCAGGGTCCAATGCACTCAAGGAGCCGGGACTGCATCTGCATTTTTGGGAAAAGAACCGTTCCGGATCACGACTTTTGGCGTCTCCCCAGTTTCCTCTGGTTATCAGATTGCCACCCAGATTATTTCTCAACCTTTCCGTATAGGCGACAATATATTCATCCATCATATCCAGGTTGATCATCGGCGGAGAGGCCCATGCATCGCGCCCGTCCATGAGCAGGTCGGGGATGTCGACTTCTTCTCGCATGGTTTCAAGGTACGGGCCGAGGACGTCATCGCAAAGAAATCTAAAAAGCCGGTGCGCAAATCTGGGCCTCTCAAACATATCGGTTACGAGATTCTCATATCCACGGATATTAACGGCCAGGCTGAATGGGGCGGTAAAATAGACACGTTCGAGCTTGCCTGCCATCTCCAGGTAATTCTTGTTGATCTGCAGGACCCATGGCATTCGACCGGAACGGTATGGATTCGGAGGTGAAAGGCGATCCAGATCCGACGGCGTGCCGATAAGTGGGCGGGTGCGATCCGTATCGGGTATCCCGCCAGGATGGTAAACAACCTTTTGTCCCAACGCTTCGGCCTCAATATTATACACGTCCCAGAAATTGCTGAGAACATCGAGCTTATAGTATTCGGTGACCAAGAGTTGAACCTGAACGAACGTGGCGGCGTCCGTGAAAAAGCGGTTGGTCGAAACCCCGGCAAGGTGAGCTGAATGATCGTTGCTTTGGGCGCCGACAGCAACCTGATTAACTGCTTCGGAAGTGATCAGGTCTGTCTCCATTTCTATTGACATGCGGGCCTCATCTATGTCTTTTTGTGGCAGTTGGACGGGATTAACAGTTCCCGGATTGCATTAAGATGGCCGGTCATCAACTCCCTTGCAGTCTTTGAATCTTCATTTTTGACTGCCTTAAAAATTTCTTGGTGGCCTTTTAGAGATAGTCGATTTCTCTGTGGACGTTGCCAATACGCATGCCGGCTTTTCAGGAAAATGTGGTCCAGCAGCTCTACCACCTGCAACAGGACGGCGTTGCCGGTAGCCTTGGCCAGCGCACGATGAAAATCCTGATCTAGATCTTTTGACGTCGCGTTGTTATCCAGTTCTTTTTGTTGGCTGTGAAGGATCTCCTGCAAGGAAGAGAGATCTGCTTCGGTCGCGTTTTGTGCTGCCAATCCGGCGATTTGCGGTTCAAGCAGTTCTCTGAATTGAAAAATTTCAGAAAGTGTGTGTTTCTCCTGGTTAATCGCTCTGGCCAGAAATTCGACAACAGACGACTCGCCTTCCAGGATAATATAGGTTCCGCTCCCCGGCCTGCTCTTTAGAATTTTTTTTTGTTCCAGTGTCCGTATGGCTTCCCGCACAGAATGGCGAGACACCTTGAAGATTGTTGCCAGCTCTCTTTCAGGCGGAAGCTGATCGCCATGTTTCAATCGTCCTTTATCGATCAGAGCCTGTATCTGGATGACGATCTGCTCATGAAGTTTGGTTTTGGTAACCGCTTTCAGGGTGTTGGTCAAGCTTTTCCCCGGTTTTTTAATCATTGGGCGCCTCTCGACGAAATCTACGGTTAACCGTTTTTCATGACAAACAGCATATTGACGACAAAAATTGCTATAAGTAGTTTTACCTGGAGGATCGAACCATGCCATGCAGCCGCATAAAGCAAAAAGGGGATTACAAGCATCAAGATTAACGCCGTGGTTTTCAGGATGGTACTGTGTTTTTTTAACAAACTGTCCATAAGTGTCATTCCCGTTTATCGGATAAAGGAAAACAGCATGGTAATCATTCCAACGCTACCGGTTATAATCAGCCCGTATTGAAGGGTGGCCTTAAGAACCGGACCCTCTTTCCCCGAAAGGCCGACGGTAGAACATCCCACAAGAATTTTTGCCGGTGCAATCATGCTTCCAAGCGCGCCGCCAGTTGTCTGGGCAGCGAGTATCAAACTCGCACTGAGACCCGCCAGTTGCGCAGTCTCCTGCTGGAGAACCCCGAAAACAACATTGGAGTTTGTGTTGCTGCCGGTCATAAAGGCACCGAGCAAACCGATCCATGGAGAAACCAAGGGGTAAAAGGAACCGAAAACCCGGCTTATGCCTTCAGCGAGGATGATTATCATCTGGCAGTGATCCATGATCATGGCAAAACATACCATGCTGACGATACCCAGACTGGTCGGAACACCGCTCTTGATCGTTTTTTGGACGATTGTGTTCAAGGCATGCGAACGATAAAAACCCTTGGAACGATAAACCAAAAAACCGATAATGGTCGCATATAAGAGCAGGGCACCACCATGGCCGAATATATTGATGGCCTTGCCTTCTCCCGCTTGGGTTATCCATCCCTTAAATGACACTATTTCCGGAAAGGCCAACGTTAGCTTGATCTGCCCGAGAAAGGCCTTGACGGGGGGAATCATAACGCCGGAAGAGACAATCACGATGAGAATTAAATAGGCTGACAATGCCCACCCCAGTCCCATCTCCGATTGCGTTTGTGACGGTGGCACCTGATTGTAGATTTTTAATTTTGCAACCGCAAGGCCGCTGCCCAACCCCACCAGGCTAGCCCCGAAACCACCCAGCGTCCACATTCCGGAAATGGCAAGAATATACTGGGTGCCAGCCATTGCCGTGCCAATGACAAGAATCGCTAAAAAACTGTGCTTCGTCATTTTCCAGCCACCATACACATGAACGGCACATATTCCGCATAGGAAGGTGGTTATTCCAAGGAGAATGGCAGACCACGGTGCAAGATATTGCGCACCCAAACCGGATACGGACATGAGCGCCTGAAAAGAAGCTCCCATTGAACCAAAGGTGACCGACCATGAATGTCCGATGGCCGGGACGGCAACGGCAACAACGGGTGAAAAACCAAGACCCACCAAGAGCGGTGCCACTACCGCAATCGGTACACCGTAACCGGCAACACCTTGAAGGAATGAGGCAAAAATCCATCCGAAGATGAGAATCTGAATAGATTTGTCACCGCTGAATCGTTGTATACCGATGCCGATTGCCTTGATTGCCCCAGTTTCGTTGACCACGTTATACAATAAAAGCGCCGCCCAGATAATGTAAAGGACGTTGAGGGACAACAAGGCGCCTTTGGCCTGGGAATAGGCGATAAGCAAGGGGTGGGCCCCAAAAACAAACGTTGCCGTGACCAGTGAGACGAACCAGCCGGCGGCGCCGGCGCGTGAGCCGCTCCAGTTCTTGAAAATCATTAAAACGAGAACGGTCAAAATCGGAGAGAAAGCAAAAATCCATTTAACGAAAAATATATCAACCATATCGACAACTCATACTAATTCAGGATTGATGAACGTACCAATATAAATTGGTTGAACCAATTTGGTTTAAATCATTCAATTTGTCAACGATTTATGAAAAAAAGGGTGTGGTTGGAGGTGAAAAGAGGCGGATCATCGTCCAGGATTGCTCGGATGGCCAAGCTCATCTTCAACTACTACATCAAATATTCCCCGCCCATCAGGAATAAGTTTAGGCTCGGTGCCCAAGGCTTTTTTTATTTTGGCAGCCAAACTGACTGCCTGAGGTTTGTAGATTCACTGTGCACAGTACGTTATAGAGATTTCCATTTACCTCTCTTTGTAGAGATCTTGGTTCATGCCTACCATGGTGATGTCACGAGTACTTCCTGTTTCGTAACCGGATGATTGGCAATTGCATGGTCAATCTTTCCCAGAAAAAGCTCTCTGGATTCCGGCAGATTACCCCTCGAAGATACGATATTGTTGCCGTGATCGCCCCAGTAAATGGTCTCAAAACCCACCAGATTTTTAAGGAGGTACTTTTCCTCCTCAAGGATCTGCAACGGGGTTGCCTGGATGAACTCTCCGGCTTCAACCTGCTTTGCCAGCTCAGTGCCCGACTGGACCGCCAGGGCCATGGGAGCGATTTGTTCAGGCTTCAAAATGTTGAGCAGTCTTGTGGTTTCAACAATATGTTCCCGGGAACGTTCCTTACCGCCGATCCCAAAGATGATGGACACAAGGATGTCGATGCCTGCGGCTTTAGCCTTTGCCATTCCCTTCTCGGCCTGTTCCGGTGTCAGGCCTTTCTTTATCCGCTCGAGTGTGACGGGATCGCCGGACTCCAATCCGGTATAGGCCAGCGTTAACCCTTCCCGCTTCAGTTCCTTGAGATCTTCCACGGATTTCCGTCTGAGATCATTGAATCCGGCGTAGAGGGCAATTTTTGAACATTCCGGAAAAGTTGAGGTGATTTTTCCGAGAATTTTTAGAAGAAACACTGTTTTCAGGGCCAGTACGTTTCCATCAATGAGAAAGATCGATCTGACATGAGGATAAATCTGCCTTGCTTCATCGATATCCTTGAAAATCTCCTCGATCTTTCTGATGC
The DNA here is from genome assembly GCA_030145105.1 of Desulfosarcina sp. Classification (GTDB taxonomy): domain Bacteria; phylum Desulfobacterota; class Desulfobacteria; order Desulfobacterales; family Desulfosarcinaceae; genus Desulfosarcina. The sequence goes on along the minus strand of JAQYWF010000001.1, from coordinate 15,128 downwards.
GAAATCGTTTCTCCCTGAACATGTCGCAGAAAGTGCATTTGTTATGGGTACAGCCCAGGGTTGTCTGTATCAGCAGGCTGTTGGCCTCTATCCAGGGACGGTATACTTTTCCTTCGTAATACATAGCTATTTCCTATTTATCATACTATTGTAGTATTTCAGCCAGAACCGCCTCGATAACACGAACAATTGCTTCACATTTTTGTGTGTTCAGTGCATCGGGATGGGGCGAGGCAAACCGACCGATGTCATTGTCAAAATACTGGCCGGAAGCAGTTGCGAATTCATCTGACAGGGCTGCGCGGGCAAGTATTTCCGCACCGATGCGGAGATCACCGCCGGCCACCCCATAGGCCTGTTTCACCATCTTGCTGCCGAGCATTGACCTGGGATTAACAGCAATGATGGCCGGGCCGTCATCCTTGAGCGAAAGCGCCATACTGCGTGACCACATGGTAAGCGCCAGCTTACTTTGTGCATAAGCCATACCGTCGGGCAGCTTGACGCGTCCGACCAACGCTTCCGGATCGACCGGAGCTTGAGCTGCGGAGGACAGGTTGATTACCCGTCCGGACGCGCCAAGCTGCGGCAGAAGACGCTGCGTCAGCAGATAGGGAGCAAACGTATTGACTGCAAACCGGGTATCGAGTCCGTCCTGCGAGATAATCTCCGCTACGCGATAGATACCGGCGTTGTTGATCAGCACATCGAGTTTAACGTGCTTTTCAGCGACAGCCTTCGACAGTGCCTCGACATCGGCCATAGGTGATAGATCGGCCACGTAGCTTTCAACCTGCCCGCCATCCGATATCGCTGAGAGCGCGCTTACCACGTTTTCCAGTTTTGCGGTACTTCGGCCGTGCAACAAGACGTTGTGGCCCAACGAGACCAACATCTTGGCGGTTTCCAACCCGATGCCGTCGGTGGAGCCGGTAATAAGAATGGTTTTTTGTTTGTTGCTCATTATTTGATCTCCTGAATGCCGATCACGGCATCGTTCCAGTTACGCTTGTTTTCAATGTCATTCTCGAAACCTTTTTCATCAGCTAATCAAAGGTAACCGTAAGAACTGCTTCGTTTGTCTCTGCCTTGAATGTTGTGTAGCCTTGGTAATCCATAGCTGTCTCCTTTTGTTTTCGTCTTAACAAAATATTCATCATTTCGATTGACCTCAGCAACGTGTTGGTATAATAGTTCGTACAATCTGATTACGCAAGTAGGCACTTTTTATTGTTGTAGTAACAAAAAGTATACAAATGAGGAAAATCAATGCGTCACAGCACTTATAAATGTAACAATGGATGCCCTGTAGAGGCGACGTTGGAACTTATCGGCGGAAAATGGAAGGGGGTCATCCTCTATCATCTGATGGAGAAAACCTACCGTTTTGGGGAACTTAAGCGGGCGATGCCGGGCGTAACCCAGCGCATGTTGACCAAGCAGCTTCGTGAACTGGAAAAAGATGGGATTATCCACCGTAAGGTTTATGCTGAGGTGCCGCCAAAGGTTGAATACTCGCTTACCGATGTTGGAGAAAGCTTTAGGGATGTCATGATGATGATGCGTGATTGGGGACGGAACCATTTTGGCCTGTAGCTTGTATTGGAATTTAAAACCATCCGCTACTTAATAGACCTTATTATTTTATAGGCAATTTATTATCGATAATCTTTGGGCTGTCTTGTCACAGTTGATTTATCGTGCCATAAACAACCTTTCTCGTTAATGAGATATTAATGTAGATAGTACTTTAAACATAATCAAGTAGGCACATTAAAATTATGTAGTTACTAAAAGTATACTAATGTAGAATATTAGGGAGATACAGTACATATAAGTGTAAAAACGGATGTACCGTTAGATGGAAGGGTGATCTCCTTTACCACCGGTTGGAAAGGACATACCGTTTTGGTGAGATGAAGCGATTCAAGTACGCTATGGCGATCCCATAAAAATGGACCCCATTGATTCGTGTGATAGCTTGCCACGGATCCAACCAAAAGATTGAAGATGGAATTTTCACCTACGTTGGAGTACTATTTACCAGCCAAACCCACATCGGGCCTGTTTTAGTCAAAATAAACATGCAATTTGAGTATGGTCATCAATTGCATAGGCAAACCACAAGTTTTCGTGATTACTGTAATTTTCTATATATTACAAAGATGTAGCAGCTACTTGCACTTGGCTTTAAGTACAAAGTTGTTTTTGATATATTATATTTTGTTACTTGTTTCCCCAGGTTAATTGTTGGCAGATTCAGAGCCGATTGTGACATCATAATAGATATGTCCTAAATTTTCAGGTTGAGTGTTCATTTTGGTTGCCCCTTCTTTCTGGCCTATCGTTTATTGAGCCGTGAATTGCGGTAACGATCCTACGATTTGTCAATCGCTTAAAGGTATTTATCCTTCGGGTGAAAAGCCCATGAAGAAAGGAGTCGATCATGGAAATGAAAAAAATACTGGCCAGATGGAATAAGGTCTGCCCCGGATGCAAGATCGGGCGGAAATATCCGGATTCTTTTATCGGTAAACAAGTAAGGAATCATTGGAAGCGCGGATGCCCCTCGCATAATGCTTATGTTGAGGTCTACGGCAGCGATGAGCCATCGCCGAGGAAGGCCAAGGTAAAACCAGAGCATTAGTGAACCCGTTGGTTTGAGGCTTCAATTCCAAAACATACAGCGGGTGCTCGCGGTGCAGTGTTGTGCGTGTGCAGAGCGGAGAAGGGAAGAGGAACGATGCTACATGAAATCATCAATCGATATGCAGAATCATGCCGGCCATACATGGGCAGCTTCATCAATCACCTGCCGATGGCACAACTGGCGGTTTACCGGATGACCAGTGATCTGGACCGGGTTGAGACATACTCGGCTTATTTTGCAAACCATTTCAGTGCCGATCCCCTCCAATCCAACTACCCGGCAGTGGACAGTATCGATACATGCATCGGACAGCGTGATTTGTACGAACCCTGTCTGGACCTCGTCAAAGAAGCGATGGTTTCCCAGGGCGTGGAACAAATGGTTAAACAAACGCTGAAGACTTATCCCTCGGGCATCTCTTCGGGGGTGTTTCATACATTGATCAGGCTCGGATATGCCATGGAAGGGTATCGACTGGAACCGGAATCCACGGATGAGGTCGCAAGGGCCCTGGCATATTACCTGACGGGCTATCGGGAAGCCAAAACGTTCAGCCGCCACGTGGATGCTGCCGCATTTTCCGGGGAGATGGAAAACCTGACCGCCTCAGCGCCGGTCCAGCGGATCATCCAATCCAAATCCTCACTGGGTCAACGGTTAAGGGCGTTGTACAGTTCGGATGAATATCTGCAGACGGGTTTTGTCGTCAACGGTGATGAAGGAGAAAAGGCCCGCGGATTGTTGGACCATTTGATTCCCTTGTTCAACCGGACGCATGACATTGTGGTCCTTCACTGCATCACCGGCCTGCATGCGGCTTTCATGCTTAAGGAACATTTCCTGGATTTCGAGCATGCACTGGATATTCTGACCGCATGCATCACGACCCATATCCTGGCCGTAATGCCCCGGAACCGGTTCGACCGGGTTTACGATGCAAAGGCGCATTCCTGGGACGCATTGTTAAGAAAAGGGTCGGCATCCAAGGACGTCCATACCCTAAAGCTGACCTATTCCTGCCATCAGCTGAATCAGCTATATTCGCATGCCGGGTTAAAAGACGTTGTCTTAAACAAGATAAAATGAATCGATCCGTTTTAGCTTAAAATCATTCTGTCTGTTCGTATCCGAGGGCTGCGTAAAAGATGGCCCGATCGAAAAAAAGGATGACCCGATTGTTCAGTTCCAATGCCTGATGGTGGTCCAGAACCGTGTCCAACAATCCTTCCGACAGCACCTTGAGCCACACATGCCGTCTGGTGATAATGAGCGCCTGGATCACTTCCGAAAGTGCGAATCCTTCCTTGCGTCGTTGCTTGCCTATCGTTGTGTAGTATTTTTCAATATCTTCTTTGGATGTTTCCCTTGATATCCATTTACCAAGTTGGCTGTAGACTCGAAACGCTCGTTGATAGAGCTTATCCTGATCATAGGTATGATAAGTCGGCGTTGTAGAATGGTTCTGTACATTATTTAACCAGTTTTTTGTCAGTTGGTGAGCATCGCGTTCAATTAGCTTGATCAGTTTGTCAGATATAAATTCCATATTCTTGCTCCTTAAGATATATAAACACTTATGGGAACTACCTTATAAGGGGGTCTTGCTTGTTAATCGCTGGGTCTGAATTTCCTTCATCGTTTTCAAGACTTCGATGCTGCTTTTTAATCCTTTGACATACCTGGCCATATTTATTGCCCCTCCGGCTATTTGGGCCAGCGCCTCAACAAAATTCACATCATCCAGCGTGAACTCCCAGGGTTCAGAGGTATAAACGCGCACAGCCCCCAACAAATTGCCCCCGACAATGATGGGCACCGAGAGTATGGAGGAGATTCCTTCTTTTTGAGCTTCTTCAGGATACTGGATTCTAGGATCATCCATCACATCATATATCGCCACTGGCCCATCCTCCAAGGATTGGGCAATGGAGCGCAATGCACTAACAGGGCCTTTACTTATATACCCATCACTCAACCCGAATGAAGTGGCCAGCTCCAGTTCTTTTGTTTTCCGATTGAACAGAAACAAAGAGCACCCCTTGACATTCAATGCTGTCTTAATGCTTTCTACAGTAATTAAAGCAACTTCTTCCGGGTCTTTGGAGTGAGAGATTGCCTTTGCAACCTTAAGCATTGTCTCATAATTGATGATTTGTTTTTCCATGATGTTTCTCCTTTTTTTTGAGATCGATTTTAAGTTGATCTGGTATTTCCTGTTTTTCCTGATGGTATCGCAACCACATTAAAGCCATGAAAAGCACTTCAATCTCTCTGAATTTATCGTCTGGCATCTTCTTATGTATTTTCAAAAGCAGTTTTACCTTGGCAATAAGCTTCGCGTTAAAAAAAAGGTTTGGTAATGGCCTTGACACCAAACATCATAAGGCGTCAGATTGGGGGGCATCGTTCCTCAGCATCATACACGAGGTGACCGTAACGTTTGGCGTCGGTGCTGATGATGGCGGCGAGCTAATGTTTAAAACCTTTTTCTGCCATCATGGCATTCTTTTTTTAAGGTTTTAAACTACAGAACTCAGTATTTGATTATTCGCAGGACCGCAGATTTCGATGGGAAATAGAAGATTCAATTCTGCCAATATAAAACCGCTTCAAATCAGATGGTATTGGAGAATCAGGGTAGCTATAGATGTATTATACCCAGTTAGATGGAATTTGGTCAACCAATATTGAATCAGAACCGAATTAATGGCAGCCCAACATCTTGTGTCCAACCAATTTGTCATCGGAATGTCGATTACATACTGATCCGCTTAACGATTGCCTCAACCGTTCTTCATATTGAAAAAAGGGGCGTGGTTGGAGGTGAAAAAAGGCGGATCGTTGTTCAGGATCGCTCGGATGGCGGCAGGCCGTTTAAACGCCTTGGACAAAAAACGCCTCACCCGTTCCCGGCTCCACCCCATGGGATGGATAAACTCGCGGTACAAGGAAAGGTCACCTTCATAAAAGTCCACCGTATCCAGGCTGTCGGCCTCGTCGCTGTATGCCGGAAGGTTGAATATGGCCAGATTGAGAAAATCGATGAAGGATGCATGGCCAAGGGTAAAATTAAGCGTTTTAGCGGCGCTGTGCTCGTCCTCCGGCGGTGTGCCGAAGAGAAGATACACGTACGTGGCGATGCCCGCCTGGTGAATGGTTTCCAGTGCACGGGATACGGTATCGATATGGATGCCTTTGCCAAGGGCATCCAGCACATCCTGATCTCCGGACTCCACCCCCATCTTCAGCATGACACATCCGGATGTTTTCAATCCGCTCACAAAGCCGGGGTCTGTGAGGTGCCGGGTGACCCGGGCGAATCCGTACCAGGGAACGCCGGGCGGATGGTCGATCAGGTGTCCCAGCAGCCGTGGTGAGAGGGCATTGTCCAGAAAATGGATCAGTCCGGTTGAGTTGTGGGCGGCCACCTGTCTCAGATCTTCTACCAGCGCCTGTGGGGTGCCGGTCGAGTACGACGCATCCTCAGCGGTTTCCGGGCAGAAGGCGCATTTTTTCCAGTAGCATCCCCTTGAGGTGCTGTAGGGCAGCAGGTGCACCGGTGATAAATAGCGGTCCGGCTCATCGCAAGAAAAATCATAGCCGGTGATCGTGGGTTCAATGCCTTTTCTGCCCGTGCACATCTCGGTCAGCCGGCTTTCACCCGGTCCGCAAACCATTTGGTCGACCAGTCCCGCAAATGGGTTGCCAAGTTTCGGAATGTTCATCCAGGATGTCACCAGGCCGCCTCCGCAGACGATCGTAATCCGGGGCAATCGCTTGCGGATAAAACCCATCATGGCAAAGGCAGAAAGGGCCTGGCTCATGAAATTGATCGACACGCCGACGAACGCCGGTTCCCGTTGATCGAAAAGATCCAACAGCGTTGCAGAAAAAATTGAATAAAACGGATTGGATTCGAATTGTTCGGCCGCCCGCAATAAATCCGCGCTGCGAACCGGTGAAAGGGCTGGCGATCCATAGTTGGACAGGGAGAGGGTGACATCGAATTCAAGGCCAGCCTTGTGAAGGGCCCGGTTGGTGTCCATGACGGCCCGTTTGTAGCGGTCCCGGTTGCGATACAGGTCCAGGGACCGCAGGGCATGGAGGTTGGCCGCCCTGCCTGCCAGTGCCCGCCGGGACCAGGTGTCGTCGGCCGCAATCGGTTGGTGGAGCAGGCCCAGGATGCCATCGATACTGGCATCATAGATTCGGCAGTCGACCCCTTGGGCACGCAGCGCCCAGGCCAGTTTGGCCATTCCTGCCGGGGGTTCGCAGGGTTTGGTGACCGGTGGATTGATCAGCAGGATGGATCGGTCTGCCATTGAAACAATTACTCCCAGAATGCGTTTGTGACAGCGGGCTGACCATCGTCATCGACACAGCTGCCATTCGAATGCAGAATACCGAATTGAGGGATTCAGGGATTAAGGTATTGGAGCGGCTTCCAGCCGCGATATGTTTTTAAACTTCTGTGACCAGACCGACGACCCCTGAAATCAGGCTTCCAGCCCAGCCAAACGCCTTTCAAATTTCTTTTCCAGCCGCTGCCGCTGTTCGTCCATTTGCTCCATGTCGGCGAAACGGGTTTCGATGATTTCCTGGCAGGTGCGGATTTTCTGGGAGAGGGGGCCGATCCGGGCACCATCGCCTTGCTCGGACGCTTCGACCATCTCCCGGTTCAACTGGTCGAGCAGGGCCTCATTTTTTTCAATACTGTTTTCGGCCACTGCGATTGCATCTTCCATGGGCTTCAGCACCTTTGACTTTTCGGTGATGATTTCCGATCGCAGGCGCCTGAGTTCCTTTTTCGTGAGACGGGGAGGGTCGGGTGATCGATCGACCTCCGAATCATCCTGCCGCCGGGTCATTGCCGGCGTGTCCCCCCAGCCGCCCTTTTCCAGGAACTCCTGGTAACTGCCGTCGAACATGTAGGCACCGACGTCATCGAAGACAATCAACCGGTCGGCCAGGGCGTGCAGAAACATCTCATTGTGGGTGACCATGATCACCGCACCGTCAAAATTGTCGATGGCGGCCAACAGGGCGTCGCAGGCGTCCATATCCAGATGGTTGGTGGGTTCGTCCAGCATCAGCAGGTTCACCGGGGTGACCAGTAGTTTGCCCAGCATCACCCGGCTTTTTTCGCCGCCGGAGAGTACGCTGATCTTCTTCAAGGCGTTGTCACCCTCGAACATCATGGCGCCGCAGATGTTGCGGGCCTTCTGGCGGTCCACGTCCGGTTGGGCGTAAAGAAGCTCCTCCTCAACGGTCCGGCTATCCACAAGGCTCTGGACGTTGGTCTGCTCGAACACGCCGGACTCGACCTGCGGGTTATAGGTGACCTGGCCCGATGCCGAGGGCAGACTGCCGGCCAGTACTTTGAGCAGGGTAGTCTTACCCTTGCCGTTCTTGCCCACGACGCAGATGCGTTCCCCGGCCAGAATGGAGAAGTTCATATTTTCGAAAAGCGGCCGGTGCGACCCCCAGGCAAAGGAGAGACCTTCAACGGTAGACACCTGCTTGGCCTTGAAAGGCTTGTAGCGAAAGGAGAATTCCAGGTTTTTGGCCTGCTCCAGTTTGTCCTTTTTTTCCATCTTGGCCAGGGTTTTGACCCGGGATTGGACCATGTTGGCCAGCCGGGCTTTGGCTCGAAACCGCGAGATGAAGAGGTGGATCTCCTTTTCGCGTCTCTCGTCGTTTAGCCGGGTCTTTTCGTAAATTTCCTCATCCTGGGCGATTCGGTCGTAGTACTTTTCCGTATTGCCTTCGATCTTTCTGGCCTTTTTGCGGTGAATACCCACGGTGTGGGTCACTAGCTTGTCCATGAATCCGCGGTCGTGGGTGATCAGCACCAGTTCATGGGGCCAGGAGAGCAGAAAATTTTCAATCCAGCGGATGGAGGTGATGTCAAGATAGTTGGTGGGCTCGTCCAGCAGCAGCAGATCCGGTTCCGAGACCAGCACTTTGGCCAGGTTGAGCCGCACCTGGAAGCCGCCGGAGAAATCATGGGGGCTTCTGACCATGTCTCCGTCGGAGAATCCCAGGCCGGCCAGGATTTTCTCCACCTTCCAGTGGTGATCTTTTTCGGATGCGATCAGGCCTTTCATGCCCTCGGCCAGTACGGTGGTTTCGGTAAACTGGATGTGCTGCTGAACGTAACCGATGCGATAGCTTTTGGGCATGGTGACGGCGCCGTCATCGCAACTTTCCTCGCCGACGATGATGCGAAACAGGGTCGACTTGCCGTGGCCGTTGCGCCCCACCAGGCCGATGCGCTCTTTTGCGTTGATCTTGAAGCTGACGCCGTCGAAAAGCACGCGGCCGCCAAAGCTCTTGTATAGATTGTCGATACTAATCATATTTTATATTGGACGGCTTCGTAAAAAAGCTCGATATCTGCGTTACGCTTCATCCCTCGTCACTGCGGAGTATTCCCGATACACCTCGCTCCTCGGTGTTCGCAAGCCTTGATCTCGAACTTTTTACAAAGCCGTCTGAATCTGTATTTTCCTGAAGTATTAATCAGTTGACGTTAACTATGCCTTAACGCCTCAATTCGGTCTTGGCCTGAAACGCAACCTACCATTTGTGGATCGGCACCGGCACAGGCCTGCTGGTCCAAACCATTCCGTCCAACACAGATAGCTGGCCTAGTTATTATACACGGGTGGAGGTATAGATGAAGGCGGTCCAGGTGTCAATGTCAGGACTCGATCTTCAACTGTCGGCGGGCCCACAGACGGCCCAGGCGACCGACCAGATTGTAAATGCCAAGGCTGAAGGGAAGGGTCTTTTCGGCCAGCGGGGGCAGGTAGCAAAGACGGATCAGGCTGGTGTACAGCGCGTGAATATCATCCGCATCGATACGCACGGTGGCGCCGCAGCGTTTGAATCTCCACGGGTCGGCCATTTTTGCGGCAGCCGCTGTCCCTTCACGGATGGTGATCTCTGCGCGGAAGGGACCGTCGGGACAATAGGGTGCCGCCGATATGTTGGACAAGGAGTCGATCGCTGCCCGTGCGAGATCGCTTCGCCATTGGCCTGCGTCAAGCGCTTCCGGGGGAATGCTTTTGTCGATGGGAAAAGTTTGAATGCCCGCGATACGTTCGTCTGCCTGGGCGCAGGCCACCGGGCAGCCGGAAAAGAACACCACCGGAATGCCGAAAGGGGCCAGGGATGCAGCGAACAATTCCACTTCGGCCAGGGGGCGGCTGTTGACAACCAGAGATGTCAGGCGCGATGTCAGTGTGTGGGCCAGAAAACCGCTGGTGCCCGCTGCCGCGTGCATGCCGATCATCATCACCGCATCGGCGTCTTCAGGATCGCCCAAACCTGGTACGGGGCCTTGGTGGTAGCCGCAGACGAGTCGGGCGCGACGGTCGATCAACTCCGGCATCAGGTTGTAGCCGGTGCGGTGAAAGTCCTTGACTGTCACTCGGTCGACACCGGCATCGAAGAGACCCTTCACCACGGCGTCCACGTCCCGGGACATGGATGCGCAGGCGCTCGCCCAAGGCTTTGTCAGGAACGACGAGGCTCGGTAGCTGCCGCATCCGCTGCTGCCCTCGATATCGGCCAGGATAAGGATATGGCGATAGGGGCGCGAAACCAAGAGCGAATGCGTGGATGGCACTGGTATGTCAATATGCAACATTCGATGTTGGACATTCATCGGTTTATGGTCAGTCGCTGTCCGTTACACCTTTTGATGTATAGACGTCGATTCCCGTTTTTTCGGACCTCTTAGAGGGGTTTTCATCAGACCATCTATCATATCAGGTTCTCGGTGATTTAGCGAAGTCGTCAACAATTGGACTATCGATGATGTTAAGGACAGTGCGCCCGTCCGAAATTCGTAGCGATGGCGGCGATGTCATCATTGTTCACATTGCCGTCACCGGTGATGTCACCGGGGCAGTCAGACGGTGAAACACAACCGGTCACTCCCATATCGGCGGCAACCGCCACCAGATCTGAACCGTCCACATCGTTGTCATCATCGGTATCTGCATTGCAGGCCGGCATGACCGCAGGCCAAGGCCTTCCGTCGCGCAGGTAGTTGCCGCGGGCCGTCGGCCAGAGGGGCATATTTCCGGCGGAGCCGGGAACCGTATAGACGAAACAGCCTGCACCAAAGGTTTGCACGGCGATTTCAAGATCGCCGTCGGCGTCCAGATCTCCCAGCGTTGGTGCGGCCGGCGCCCCTTTGCCGTTGCCATTGGTGCCTTGCTCAGGCAGTTCGATATCATAAAGTATGTTACCGCTGCGGTCTAAGATCATTAAATAGCCATGGGCCTCATCGGGCGCGACACCATCCGGTTCACCGTAGGTGGTGAGGATCAATTCCGGTATATCGTCCCGGTTGAGGTCGGCCGCCAGGATTTCCGACGCGTACATCAGGCTGCGGCCGTGCCTGATATCGAGGCGCCACAACTGGGTGGCGGTGGGGCCGGTGCAGTAGACGTAGCCGTCATGCGCACCATAGAGGATTTCGGGTCGCGCGTCGCCTATCAGGTTTACGATGGTGGGGGCCGGCGGGTTTGACGGCGGGTAATAATTTATCGTTTTGCTCAATGGATAACCCGATGAGGGCAGATTTTCCCAGCCAGCCAGCCGCCGGGCGCTGCGGCTCCCGTCGCCGTAATTTCCCTCCAGCACCATGATGGCGTGGTGCTTGGTATCGTAAGGTACATCCATTTCCACGTTGGACACGCCCACGGCTTCATTTTTTCCGTCGCCATCGATGTCCGCCACCGACGGCGGCGAGGCGGTCCACTGCATCCATTTGTCGTTGCTGGGATGGGGTCAGTCGTTGATGTGCAAATCGTAGTGATTCTCCTCCACCTGCGGATCGAACCAGCGGATGAACTGCCCCCAATTAAGCCGGTAATTATAGTATTGGCTTGAGCGGTTGGTGAAATAATCACTGGCTAGCAAACTCACTCCGGTGTGTTCGAAGGCGTTGATCTGGTGGTTGTCGAAGGTGACCAGGATCTCCAGTTCCGGGTCGTCGTCCAGATCGCCGATGCCCACATTTAAGCCATAGCAGCCGTAGCCGAGGTTGCCCTGGCCGTTGGCGTCGGCATCATTGCCGGTGCCGGTGAGGGTGTTGTAGCGCGGCCAGGCGGGCCAACTGATGCCGGGTGGTTGATAGCGTGTGCCGTCGGGATTGAAGACAAAAACCTGGGCGCCGCCATTGGTCTGCGTGGTGGTGGCCACCACTTCGATGGTGCCGTTGCCGTCCAGGTCACCCGCGGCTAAACCGCGTACCTCGGGGCACTGGTCGGCATCGCAAGAAGAGGCGGGCCAGCCGCTTTTGAGGACTACCGTGTTGGCGCGCCACTCGTAGGCCCCGACCTCCCCGTTGGTGCTGCCGTAAATGATCTCGTAGATCCCGTCACCCTCCAGGTCGGCGCATACCACGGGGGCGTAAATGCGTCCGTTGCGTGAGATCTTCGCTAGTTCGGTAAAATTTTTGTCCCACACATAAATGCTGTAAAACGTGCCGATCAACTTGGGAATGCCTGTCCCCAGATCATGAATAATCGGCGCAGCAAACCAGGAGGTGCCGGTCCATTTAATTTGGGCCATCAGCTGGGGCGTCTGGACTGGCTGGGCCCACGCTGACCCTGTGATCACCAATAGGAAGAGCAAAACAATCGCCACGATACGTTGCATAACTGGCGTCCTTTGCTATAAAATAGTTGGCTAAGCACCACGTCGTTATTGCGGCAGCAACAGGTTTGACAATATAAAAGTCCAAGTGGGTCATTTTAAAAAAAAGTAGTGTAATGGAACTGGAATCAAATTAAAACAACAAATAGAGCCGACAGGGATGTCATTCGGGCTCGGTCTGACAACTTGAACATCGGGTCATTGGCTGATGATCACTTGAGTCCAAAAAAGTGGAAATGGGGATACTACTGAAGTCACCATAAGGAATTGGATGCATAATCTAAGTCTATTTGAGATCCAAAAACGATGCTATCTGAAATTGTAAAGAACTGGAAATTTTATCAATCTGAAAATTTTTAATGTTGAGCCCAGCCACAACAGGCGGCACCAACCGTGGTTTATGAAATTGAGCAATATTTATGAAAAATGTGCCAATGAAGATAGAACAATTAGGTTTCGATAAGTGGTTTCTTGATAGAATTGATCCTACAAAATTAATTGATCACCAAATTGCAAGAATCACTGCTGTAAATAAGGATAGTTATACGGTTAACAACGGCAAAGGCGATGTATCGGCCGAAGCAACTGGTAAACTGATGTTCAGTGCTAATTCTCCGTTAGACTTCCCAGCCACAGGAGATTGGGTAATTGCCCGATATTATGATAAAAATTCTTTAGCCATCATTAATGAGATTGTTCCAAGAAAATCTGTACTAAAACGAAAAACATCCGGTAAGAAAATTGAGTTTCAATTAATAGCCACTAATATCGACACCGGTTTAATCGTTCAGTCACTTGACACCAATTATAACCTCAGACGATTAGAACGCTATTTGGTCATGATAAATGAGAGCGATATCCAGCCTGTTGTATTATTGAGTAAAAGTGATCTGCTGCCCATTAATGAGATAGATAAAAAAATTACTGAAATTCATGCTCTATTTCCTGACATTCGAGTAGTTCCTTTTAGCAATAAAGACAATGCGAGGCTGAAACTTGTTAAAGAATTATTGGTTCCTCGGAAAACGTATTGTTTGCTTGGATCATCGGGGGTTGGTAAAACCACCTTAATAAATAACCTTCTGGATGAAGTGCGACTTAAAACGCATAGTGTTAGAGAAAAAGATGGAAAAGGAAGACATATAACGACCCGCCGTCAATTAATAAACTTGAAAAACGAGGCAATGATCATAGATACACCAGGTATGCGAGAAATCGGCAATTTTGCTGTTACTACTGGTATTCATAGCACATTCGATGAAATAGAAAAGTTATCAAATCAATGCCGTTTTAGTGATTGTTCCCATACACAAGAGCAAGGCTGTTCAATAGTGGCTGCATTAAAGAACGGAATAATTTCACAGGAACGTTATCAAAATTTTCTAAAATTAAATAAAGAATCTGCTTTTTATGAAATGTCATATTTAGAGAAAAAGCGAAAAGATAAAAAGTTTGGAAAATTTGTTAAATCTGTCATGAAGGAAAAAAAATCCAAAAGGTAGAATCCAACGTTCACGAGTTTTTCTATTTTTTAGGATTACTGCAAGATATTGCAGCTCTCAAGAGCTTAATGGAAAGCAGTGATACCTCAATATATCCTTATTGCGACACGATCGGTATCTCAATTAGATAACATTAAAATTGTGATGATATCCAGAACTGTATATTTATTTGTGTTACGGGGCCTGTGTATGGAGAACAAAGAAAAACCCGCAATACCCCCTAGTATATGGAGTGGCCAGGGACTGAACACTTTTTGCTTACTGGCTCTACTTGCTGGTATTTCTGTAATTTGGTTTTGTCTGGGCAAGCCGTATCCAAGCTTTTTTTGGATCGCGGTATCTTTTCCAATCGTGCACCAAGTTTTCGTATGGTTGGCGTGGAGGTTTGAATTAGGATCAGCAGTAACGAGCAAGATCATTGGCTTCCGAGGATATCTCGTGTTCTTTTTTCTGCTATTTGGTGGTCGATTCGTTTCCTTGTTTGCGTTGGCTTGGGAGGACCGCGGAAGTTTGCATCTTGGGGTTTTTCAGCGAATTTCTATTGCCGGAATTTTTGCCGTTCTCGGTATCTACGCTATGTACAGCGTCTTGCGGTACTTTGGATTAAAGCGAGCGGCGGGTGCTGATCATTTTGACATACGATACCGCGACATGCCTTTTGTTAGGCAGGGAATTTTTCGATTTACGAGTAACGGCATGTATCTTTATGCTTTTCTTTTGTTTTGGGCCATTGCCATTGGTTTTAATTCTTCTGCGGCACTTGCTGTCGCAGCGTTTAGCCACGCTTACATTTGGGTGCATTTCTATTCGACGGAGAAACCAGATATGGACTTTATTTACTCGTCGTCTTAACAATGTTGAAGCAATTGCTTACCATCGGGGCGTATTTGCCCGTAACAAGAACAAGCAAGAGAGCGTTACGAAATCAAATTATCTCCAACGACCATGCAGATATCAGTTTTGAAAATTCATGCGATTCCGAAAAATAATCACAGCGGACCAAATCATGCGCCGATAACCGTTCCCGTGGTACGTTCAAGATCATCAAAGCATATCGGAAATAAATGCTATGATTCTTGTTGGTAAGATGATCTCAATAAATCTCAGGTCGCTACATTTCTGTGATAGATTTTTTTCCCAAATGTAATCTGCACTGAACTGGCAATTCAGCCGCCACATTATGTAGTGGTACTTGTAATTGGTCTACAATCTAACAACTTGGCGACATACTGGCAAGCTATCTGCAATTTCCCCAAGGCATTTTTTCGTGCGATAGAAGAATCTATTATTGATGATTGATT
>JAQYWF010000096.1 GCA_030145105.1 Desulfosarcina sp. | reverse complement strand
GTGCTTCCGGCCCGGCATGAGCGGCAAGGGGATCTACTGCGTAACCGAAGAAAGAGAAATCAAATAAAACCATCCCATTGTGGCCGATACCGTCGTTGTCTGACGGTTTAAAGCCTCGGAATACTTGCTCCACAAACCATCGTAAAAAGCACAAGATCAAGGCCTGCGGATCCCGAGGAGAGAGGCTGTACATGAAGTACGCCGCAGCGACGAGGGATTCGCGTAACGCAGATATTGTGCTTTTTAGGATGCCGTCAGCTTTCGATGCCGGCCAGGCAGATATACTTCATCTCCAAGTACTCATCCATGCCGTAGCGCGACCCTTCCCTGCCGATACCCGATTGTTTCACGCCGCCGAAAGGCGCCACCTCGGTCGAGATCAGCCCGGTGTTGATGCCCACCATACCATACTCCAAGGCCTCGGACACCCGGAAGATCCGACCTACATCCCGGGCATAAAAGTAAGCCGCCAGGCCGTATGGCGTGTCGTTGGCCAAGCCGATCACTTCGTCTTCCGCGTTGAACTGGATCAGTGGCGCCACCGGACCGAAAGTTTCGTCGACAGCCACCGACATGTTGGCTGCCACATCCGCCAGCACCGTGGGTTGGAAAAAAGTGCCGCCCAGGGCGTGGGGGTGGCCTCCGGTTAGCAACTTGGCCCCCCGGGAGAGGGCCTCCTCGATGTGGCCAGAGACCTTGGCCAAGGCCGCGGCGTCGATGAGTGGTCCCTGCTGCACACCGTGCTCCAGGCCGCTACCCACGTTCAGTCTTTCCACTTCCGCCACCAGCCGCTGTGAGAAGTCCGCATAAACCTCCGCCTGCACGAAGAGTCGGTTGGCGCACACACAGGTCTGGCCTGAATTGCGGAATTTGGAGATCATGGCCCCCTGGACCGCCTTGTCCAGGTCGGCATCATTGAAAACGATAAAGGGGGCGTTACCGCCCAGTTCCAATGACACCTTTTTTATGCTGCCGGCACACTGGGCCATAAGTGTCCGACCCACCTCGGTGGAGCCGGTGAAACTGAGTTTTCTCACTATAGGATTGGCCGTGAGTTCGGCGCCGATTTCTCCTGCCGATCCGGTGACCACATTGAATATTCCTGCGGGAAGACCGGCACGGTGAGACAACTCGGCCAGGGCCAGGGCGGTCAATGGCGTCAGGCTGGCTGGCTTGACCACGGTCGTACAACCGGCGGCCAGGGCTGGAGCCACCTTGCGGGTAATCATGGCCGCCGGAAAATTCCAGGGGGTGATTGCCGCACAGACCCCAACGGGCTGCCGAATGACGATGATGCGCTGATCCGGTGATGCAGCCGGAATGGTATCCCCGTATACGCGCTTGGCCTCCTCGGCGAACCACTGGATAAATTCAGCCGCATAGGCGATCTCGCCCTTGGCCTCGGCCAGGGGTTTGCCCTGCTCAGTGGTAAGAATCAGCGCCAAATCATCCTGGTGCGCCATGATCAGCTGATACCACCGGTTGAGTATTTCTGACCGCGCTTTGGCTGTACAGTGTCGCCAATCCGGCAACGCCGCATCGGCCGATTCGATGGTTTGGCGAACCTGTTCTGCCGAAACGGCAGGAACACTACCGATGGTATTGCCGTCAGCGGGATTGGTCACCGCGATGGTCTCCCCAGACCGGGAATCGACCCATTGTCCGTTGACCCAGGCCTGCCAGTGCAGCAATTCGGCATCATTGAGTTTCATCGTCTGATCACCTCTCTTTACTGTAGAAAAAAACCCTTGCTCTCTAAAAAGACCTTCATGTGGGGTCGGATCGCCCGGCTCATGAAG
This sequence comes from Desulfosarcina sp., assembly GCA_030145105.1. Taxonomy (GTDB): domain Bacteria; phylum Desulfobacterota; class Desulfobacteria; order Desulfobacterales; family Desulfosarcinaceae; genus Desulfosarcina. Next base: position 12,864 of record JAQYWF010000096.1, on the reverse strand, counting down.
TCGGCCATCTGCCGGGTCCAGGTCTCGTCTTTTAATTTGCTGTCGCGGTTCAGGTAGTAATGGTTGGTGGTTTGATCATATTCATCGAGCATGGTTTGATCGTGCGATTTCGGGTAGCGATCTGTGAACAACACCGCCTCGACCGGCAGCCGCGGTTTGGGGGGTGGATCATGGGCCGGCCAGCCCAGGCACATGCCGAAAACCGGATAGGCCTGGTCGGGAATCTCCAGCAGATCGCACACCGTCTGGGGATCGTTGCGGATACCGCCGATAAAGACACCACCCATGCCCAGCGATTCGGCGGCAAGTATCACATTCTGGGCCAACAGAGCCACGTCGATGGTGGCGGTAACGAACTGCTCGGCCCACCCTTTTTCCACCACCGAATCATGAATGCTGCAGGCGCTGGCCAGCCGGTTGAAATCGGCACAGAAAACCAGAAACACCGGTGCCCGGGCCACCCAGACCTGAGGGCCGGCCAGCTCGGCAATGGCCTGCCGCTTCTGCCTGTCGCGCACCCGGATAACCGTGGTGGCCTGGACAAAATGGGAGGTGGCCGCACACTGGGCCGCCGCGATGATCGATTTCAAGGTCTTCTCGTCCACCTCACGATCGCTGAATTTACGGATCGAGCGGTGGGCCTTCATCAGGTCGATGGTGGCATTCATTTAGGATTGGCCTCCTCTGCCGGCATAGGCGCCTTGCCCGTCAACCCCTTTGCGGCACTATCGTCCACGCTGCGCAGGTGCAGATCCTGCTGGGGAAAGGGAATCTCGATGCCTTTGTCCCGGAAGCGTCGGTCGATTTCGCAGATCAGCGCGCTCTGGATAATGCGCCGGTCATTAAAGTCGGATATCCATACCCGCAGTTCGAAATCCAGGGAACTGGCGCCAAAAGTCAGAAAAAGCACCACGGGCTGCGGGTCTTTGAGCACCCGCTCGTTTTGCGTGGCCACTGTCGTCAACACACGCATCACCGTTTCCACATCGGAGCCGTAGGCCACACCCACCGGTATGGACAGGCGCATGCCACGATCTCCCAAGGTCCAGTTGGTTACCTGGTTGGAAATGAGATCACCGTTGGGCACCACAATCTCGGCGCGGTCAAAGGTCTGTACCGTCGTGGCCCGCATCCCCAGATTGAGCACCCGTCCCTGCTGACCATCGCTGAGTTGGATGACGTCCCCCACCTTGATGGGCCGCTCGAACAGCATGATCAAACCGGATACAAAATTGTTGACGATGGCCTGCATGCCGAAACCAATGCCGACACCCAGGGCGCCACCGATAATGGTGACGTTTTTCAGTTCGAAACCCAGGGCCGACAGGGCGATCAGAAAACCAACCGTCACCAGGGCATAGTGAACCAACCGGGTGATGGAGAGCCGCGCGCCGGCATCCATCTGGCGGCGGTTTAATACATTTTCCATGAGCAGGGCCTGCAGCGTCCAGGAGAGGACAAAGGCACCATAGAGTATCAGGACAGCCGTCACCACCAGGCCGATGGTAATTCGCTGCTGGCCGACGGTTACACCGAAAGCAAAAAATGCCTGCAGGGCATCAGATGGAAGGGCGAAGCGTTTCCAGATCACCAGCAGGTAGGCGGCCACGAATAGTACGATAAGGATGTTGGCAACGATAATGGCCCGCTTTAGGATACTGTCGGCGTTGCGGCGAACGAGGGCAAGCCTGCCGGCCGGCAGGCCGGCTGCACCCAGTTCAAGGCTTGCTCGGACTAGCCGGATCATGACTGCTCCCATGATCATGATGTTGGACGTTCGAAAGGCGCCGTCCATGACCTGGGCTGCAAGATTGCCAAAACCGATGACGTCGGATAGGGTGATGACCGCAAAAACGGCGGCAACCAGCCGAAGCAGCCACAGCTGTGCAGCCGATCGCTCAGCTGCTGCCATCCTGCGGGCCCACCAGAGGAAAAAAACAAGGCCGGCCACAGACCAGATCAGAATGAACAGGCGCACCAGGCTAAGGGGAGCGCCCAGGATCAGCAAGGTCTGGAAGCCGATCATCACCAGCACCATGACATAAATGGAACGCCTGATCCAGGAGTCCTCGACAAAGGTGGCCACGAGCCTGGCCGTGACCACCCCGGCAACGGCCTGCAGGAGCACCCGCCACAGGTCCGGTGGGGAATCGTAAAGAAAGGAAAGGGTAAAAATGGCCACGATCAACGACAGGGAAATCGGTCGCTGACCCAATAGTCGATAGGCCTTTTTTTCGAGCAGTTGCGATCGGTATCGGCGGATCACTGCAAGCAATAACAGGAAAACCAGGCCCTGCAGGGCAACCACCCAACCCTGCTCCTTGAAGAAGGTTGCCTCAGGGAGAGGTGGCGCAGTGATCAAGCGGGCAGGTTCAAAGACCAGATCGATCAATTGCTGAAGGTAGGCAATGGAAAACATGCTTGGCATACGGCCGCGCAGGTTGACCCCGCGCTCCTGCAACATCTTGGCCGCAATCTGATCCTTGAGACGACCAATTTTGGCATGAACGTCACCGGCTTGTTGCTGAACAGCCAGCAGGGGTTCCAGTTTCTGCGACGTAAGCGCCAATGCCCCTTCAATGTCCCTGGTGGCCTTTGCGAAGGCCTCGGCAACGCTCTTGATGGTCAGATCGGCACCCAATTCGGTGCGCCACCGGTCCCACCGATCTCTTTCCGACAGCCAATGCCTGCGTTGGAATTCGACGTCCTTGATGGTTTCCGTAGAGGTGGCCAATACCTTGGCAACGGTTTCAGCTTCGTTGCGGACGTCACCAATCAACGTAGCCAGCTTCTGGTAACTCTGCAGATCTTGATCCTTAATCAGGCTCAAGCGGCTTAATAGCAAGTCCACCTCGGCATCAGCCTGTTTGAGCCGCAGCTCTAAGATTTTCAATTTAGCGGTGGCCTCAGGCTCGCTTTTCAGTGCAGACAGGCCCTGCTCCAAGGTGCCGGCCTGGTATACCACGTCGGCCAGGCTTAAAATGGGTTCAGACGGTGCCACAGCCGTTTGGGGCGCCTTGGCCTCCTCGCCCCATACAGGAATGGCCCAGCTGGCAGCCAACAAGCCAATAACAAGCCAGGCGTAAAAAATGCGCTTGGGAACACGGGTAGACAATCTCATGAATAGAAATTCCTGGACCCCTTTTCAAAAAAAAGGCCTGATAGTATGATTTAGCTTAAGCAAACGGCGATGACTGCAATCCAGTTGGATAATATACCAGCCGTCAGGGGGAATCAACGCCGTATAAGTGAAAGGCATCCGACACCATAGCGATCAATTCGCCAAAATTTTCCGAACCGAATCGATGTGTCCCGCAGCCGTCAGCAACCGCGCTTGTTCACGGCAGGCATCGATGTTCAGACCGGCGATGCGCCGGTATGTGGCAGGCATGAACTGGGGATCGATGCTCAGCCGGCGGATGCCGATGCCCAGCAAAAAAGGAATCATGGCCTTCTGCCTCCAACCGATCCAGGCAGTCGCGCACCACCTGGCTGGCCCGCAAGAACTCGTCCACGGAGGAGATCAGGGGGAACATGATTCCCACTGACTCGCTTCCGGCGGCAGCCCGCAGGATGGCACGGACCTGCTGCTCGAAAATATCTCGATAGGCCAGTGTGAAACGAATGGACCGTAGACCCAAATCCGGGTTTGGCTCCCTGGTCGTATCTGTGTAAGCTAACGTTTTCTCACCACCGATGTCCAGGGTACGAAACACCACCGGCTTCTCGTCCATGGATTCCACCACCCGGCGGTAGATCAGATACTGCTCGGTTTCCGATGGAAACGACGGCCGGATGAGAAAAGGAAATTCGGTGCGGTACAGGCCGATGCCCTCCGCTCCCATCTCCCTGGCCAGGGGCAGTTCTCCAAGCAGGTTGCTATTGGCCAGCAAATCAACCCGCGTTCCATCCGTCGTATAGACGATGCCCGCATGGGCCGGTGCCTTCTGTGCCACCACCTGCTCGCCGGTCCGGTTGCGCGCCTTAAACCGGGCAATGATATCCGGTGACGGGTCCACGTAAACATTGCCCACCTCACCGTCTACCAGCACGGGTGTCGTTTCGGGCAGGTGCATCAATTCCGGGCACTGAACCACCACCATGGGAATCTTCAGGGAGCGGGCGATGATAGCCACATGCGAGGTGACACCGCCGTTGGCCAGCACGATGCCCGCCACTGATTCAGCGGCCAGCTTGAGCAGTTCAGACGGGTACAGCGCCTGGGCAACCACCACCCTGCCGCTGCTGTCTCCGCTGTCATCCGGCGATGACGGTACCAGGTTGGTCAGCAACCGGCCGGCAAGGTCTTCTATATCACTGACCTTTTCACGAATGTATGGGTGGGGGCTGTCGGCAAACAGCGCCAGGTAATGCCGGGCCACTTCGCGCACCGCCCGGGTGGCAGGATCCCCATTCTCGATCTGTGCCTGCATGCGGTCTATAAATTTGGGATCCTTGAGCATCATGAAGTGAGCGGCGAAAATCAGGGCCGCACTCTCCGGCAGCTGTTGGGCACAACGTTGTTGGAGGACGTTAAGCTGTTCCCCGGTCTGTTTCACCGCCCGCAAAAAGTCAGCCATGCTTCCGCCATCGTTGGTATCGGTTTCAGCCACCAGCAATCCATGGCTCTTGCCCCAGATCCGCATCCTGGCCAAGGCAAAACCGCCAGCGGCATGCTTTCCCTTGATGAAACCCAGGTTACAGATCGGTTTTTCGGGAATGCTGCACATGCGCTGTAGGTCCATCAGCAGCCGGGCATTCTCCAAAACCGCGGCCAGCTGGGCACCGGTGGCTTTCAGGGCCATGACGTCACTGGTCTCGAAATAGTCCGCTAAGGTGTGCTGGACCACCAGCACACCAATTTTGACCACCCCCTTTTGAATGGGTACGGCCAGAAAGGATTCGTAGGACAGCTCATCGGTTTCCGGAAAATAGCGAAACCGCGGGTTGTCGCTGGCGTGTCCCTCGCAGATCGGTTGGCGGGTCGCCATCACCGTACCCACCAGCCCTTGGCCGGAGCCCATGCGCACCCGGTCCACCGCTTCCGGATTCAACCCAACCGTGGCCTTGAGCACCAGTTCGTTGGCCGTCTCATCGTAAAGTAGATGGAACACACCGGCGTTCTCAGATGCCCAGAAACCAGCGCCACGGTGCGCTGGAGAATATTTTCGATATTTTCACTGCCGGTGACCAGTGCGGACAGGTCACTTAGGTCGCAGAGCATATTCAGCAGATCCTGCCGGTTGTCGCTCATGGGTATTTCGGGCCTTTCATATCTTGAGATGTTCGGTTTGAGTGGATAACATAATGCATGTGCTGTACCGGGTCCAGTATCAGGCATGAAACCAGCTATTATTGAACCGCGACAGCGAGCGCATTCCTCGCCACTTGCGGCGGGGTTAGCGAGCGAACTAAAAATAGACTTTAATCATTTTTCACCGATATTGACAAAAATGTGTTTTGTCATCGAAAATCTCTACAATATTGTAAACAATATCCATTTTAGGCAAACCGATCCAACTTTGGATCCGCATGCCCGACCAATCAATTAAACACCTTACCAAGCAAGCCACGTATCGACAATAACTGGTATATCCATTACAGGACTTTACCCAGGCGTTATTTCCATTCGATCATGACTTAAAAGAAAGTATGGTAGAAGCAGATGACCACATGCACCAAGACAGTAAAAGGACCATCGTTTAAAGGCTTATACCGCCCGGCATTCGAGCATGACGCCTGTGGCGTGGGCATGGTCTGCGACATTAACAACCGTAAAAGCCACGCACTGGTCCAAGATGCCCTGCAGATACTGGTGAATCTCACCCACCGTGGTGCATGCGGCTGCGACGAAACCACCGGTGACGGCGCCGGAATCCTCATCCAGAAGCCTCACCTCTTTTTGCAGCAAGCGGCCCGGGAGGCAGGCATTCACCTCCCGGCCGAAACGGATTATGCCGCCGGCCTGGTGTTTCTGCCGTCGGACAAGAACCTGCGCGAGGCATTCCGGGCGGCGCTGTCGGCTGCTGCTGAAGAGAAAGGACTGATCTTTTTAGGATGGCGACGCGTGCCTGTAAATCCGGATGCGGCCGGCGACCTGGCTCGACGCGTGATGCCGGTGATCCAAATGGCTTTCGTGGGCAGGGATGACGCCGGCGGGGATACCTTAACCTTCGAACGCAGGCTTTTTCTCACACGCAAAGCTGCTGAAAACCGAATCCGCAGGATGTTTGACCCGGGAGCGTCCATGTTTCACATTGCCAGCCTCTCTTCGCGAACGCTGGTGTACAAGGGCATGCTGCTGGCGGACCAGATGACCTCGTTTTTTCCAGACCTGAGTGACACGGCCATGGCCAGCGCCCTGGCCCTGGTCCACCAGCGCTATAGCACCAACACCTTTCCCTCATGGGACCTGGCCCAACCCTTCCGCTACTTGTGCCACAACGGGGAGATCAACACGGTGCAGGGCAATATCAACTGGATGCGGGCCAGGGAGCCCCTGTTTCGCGCTGGCGCTTTCGGGGATGACATGGCCGACCTCGTTCCGGTCTCGACTCCCGGCGGCAGCGATTCGGCCACTCTGGACAACGCCCTGGAGCTGCTCTTGCACACGGGCCGCCCTCTGGCCCAGTGCATGATGATGCTGATTCCCGAGGCCTGGCAGCACCACCGCACCATGAGCCGGACAAAGAAAGATTTTTATGCCTACCACGCCTGCCTCATGGAGCCCTGGGACGGCCCGGCAGCCATTCCCTTTACTGACGGTGTGAGTGTAGGGGCCGTATTGGACAGAAACGGCCTACGGCCCAGCCGCTACACCGTCACCCGGGACGGTCGGGTGATTATGGCTTCGGAAACCGGCGTGCTGCCGGTAGACCCGGCCAACGTGGCCGTCAAAGGACGCCTGGAGCCCGGCCGCATGTTCCTGGTGGACCTGGAACAGGGCCGTATCATCCATGACGACGAAATCAAGGAAGCCATCGCTGCCAGGCGGCCCTATGGCCGGTGGCTGAAGGAGAACCAGCTGCACTTGGCCGACCTGCCTCCCGGAGAACCGGCACCTGCACCGTCTGGTGAAGACCTTCGGCTCGAACAGCAGCGCTTCGGCTACACGGCCGAAGACCTCAAGCTGATCCTGGGCCCCATGGCCCAAAAAGGAGTGGAGCCTACCGGGTCCATGGGCGACGACATCCCCCTGGCAATTCTTTCAAAGCAGCCGCGCCTGCTATACGACTACTTCCGCCAACTGTTCGCCCAAGTGACCAACCCGCCCCTGGACGCCATCCGCGAGAAATTGGTCACGTCCTTATCCAGCACCATTGGGCGAGAACGCAACCTCTTCGCCGAAACACCCTTGCACTGCCGCCAACTGAGCCTGGCGCAGCCCGTCCTCACACCGGCAGATCTGGCCGCCATCCGTACATCAGAACACGATGATCTGAAGTCGGCAAACCTGTCCATCTGCTGGCCCCAGATCGACGGTGGACCGGGATTAACGCGTGCCCTGGAGGCCCTGTGCCGCTATGCCGTCCGGCAGGTGGAAGCGGGGGCTCGACTGCTGATCCTGTCTGACCGGGACATTCCCGATAGCCATGCGCCCATGCCCGCCCTGATGGCTACCGCCGCAGTGCACCACGGTCTCATCTCAGCAGGCATGCGCGCCGGATGTGGCCTTATCGTCGAAACCGGCGAGGCCCGGGAGATTCACCACTTCTGCTGCCTGCTGGGCTACGGTGCCGGAGCCGTCGCTCCCTGGCTGGCCCTGGCCACTATTGGCAAGCTGGCCGATGAGGGTCGGATAGGCGGCACCGAGCCGCAGACAGCTCGCACACGCTATATCGACGCCGTTAACAAAGGGATCCTCAAAGTCCTGTCAAAAATGGGCATTTCTACCCTTCAAAGCTACCGCGGCGCCCAGATTTTTGAGTGCGTGGGCTTGGATCCATCGGTAACGGACCGCTGGTTCCCCGGCACCGTCTCACGCATCGGCGGTGCGGACATGCAAACGATCACCAGGGAAATCGATGCCCGTTGGACAATCACTGAATCAGGAACGGCAGCAGCAGACATTAGCCTTACCCCCGGCGGTCGCTACAAGTGGCGCCGGGACGGCGAGACCCACCAGTACAATCCCGCCACCATCCCCCTGCTCCAGCAGGCCGTACGCCAGGATGATGCAACGGCCTGGCGGAAGTACCGGAAGGCGGTGCACGAACTCAACCGGGAGGAAGGGTTGATCCGCGGCCGGTTTGAATTCAAGCCGGCCGATACACCCTTGTTTTTAGACGAGGTGGAACCCTGGACCGAGATCGTCAAACGGTTCAAGACCGGTGCCATGTCTTACGGTTCCATCAGTCGGGAAGCCCACGAAACCCAGGCTATCGCCATGAACCGCATTGGTGGAAAGAGCAACAGCGGCGAAGGCGGCGAAGACGCCGACCGCTTCACCCCCGACCCCAACGGCGACTGGCGCAACAGTGCAATCAAGCAGATCGCTTCGGGCCGTTTCGGCGTCACCATTTCTTACCTCTCCAACGCCGTGGAACTCCAGATCAAGATGGCCCAGGGAGCCAAACCCGGCGAAGGCGGCCAGCTGCCCGGAGAGAAAGTTTTCCCATGGATCGCTGCCACCAGGCACAGCACACCCTACGTGGGTTTGATTTCGCCGCCACCCCACCACGACATCTACTCAATTGAGGATCTGGCCCAGCTGATCTACGATCTCAAGTGCGCCAACCCCAAGGCCCGCGTCAACGTCAAACTGGTCTCCGAGGTGGGGGTGGGCACAGTTGCCGCCGGCGTGGCCAAGGCCGGTGCCGACGTAATCCTGATCAGCGGTGAAGTGGGCGGCACTGGCGCTTCGGGGCTCACCTCCATCCGCTATGGCGGCCTGCCATGGGAGCTGGGAATAAGCGAAGCGCAGCAGACCTTGATTCAAAACGGACTGCGCGACCGGGTGGTGCTGGAGTGCGACGGCCAGCTCAAGACCGCCCATGACGTGGCCGTGGCCTGTCTGCTGGGCGCCCAGGAGTTCGGCTTCGGCACCATCTCTCTGGTGGCTCTGGGCTGCGTCATGATGCGCGTGTGCCACCTGAACACCTGCCCGGTGGGTATCGCCACCCAAGACCCTGAGCTGAGAAAAAAGTTTACCGGCAGACCCGAGCACCTGATCCGGCTGATGCGCTTCATCGCTGAAGACCTGCGCGCCATCATGGCCCGGCTGGGCTTTCGCACCCTCGATCAGATGTCCGGTCGGGTGGACCGGCTTGAGATCAATCCTGCCCTGGATCACTGGAAAGTTCGCGGCCTGGACCTGAGCCCCATCCTGCACTTGCCCGTTCCACCGGAACACATCCTGCGGCTGTGCATCCCCAAGGGGTTGATGAAGGAGACACAAACACCGCCCGATGCCGATCTGATTCAAAAAGCCATGCCGGCCCTGGAAAACGGCCTGCCGGTCAACATCGACCTGACCGTTACCAACGTCCGGCGCACCCTGGGAACCCGCCTCAGCCATGAAATCGCCATACGCTATGGCGAAAAAGGACTGCCCGACAATACCATCGTAATCAGCGCAGCCGGCAGCGCCGGCCAAAGCTTTTTTGCCTTCGGCGCCCCAGGCATAACCGTTCGTGTCAAGGGGGATGCCAACGATTACTTCGGCAAAGGCCTTTCCGGTGCCGTGCTGGCCATCCGGCCGCCGGACGGTGCCGCTTTTGTCGCCGAAGAGAACATCATCATCGGCAATGTGGCCCTTTACGGCGCCACGGCAGGCCGGGCTTTCATCTGCGGCCGGGCCGGCGAGCGGTTCTGTGTAAGAAACAGCGGTGCCGCGGCCGTGGTGGAGGGAGTAGGAGATCACGGCTGCGAGTACATGACCGGCGGCCGGGTGGTGGTGCTGGGCCCCACGGGCCGGAACTTCGCTGCCGGCATGAGTGGCGGTGTCGCCTACGTGCTGGACGACGCGGACGGGTATTTCCGGCAGTTTGGCTGCAACCAGGAATCGGTGGACCTTGAGCCCGTGGCAGGCGACGATGAAGCTGAACTATTCAGCCTCATCGAAGCCCACTGGACGCTCACCGGCAGCGCAAGGGCCCGGAGGATTCTCGAAGCACGGGAAGCCGTGATAGAACAATTCGTCAAGGTGATACCAAGGGAGTACAAACAGGCCCTGGTCCGGCTGGCTGAAGAGGAGGAATAAATACCATGGGCAAACCCACAGGATTCATGGAACACGACCGGCAGCTGCCCGACAGGCGCCCGGTGGAAGAACGGGTGGGAGATTTTAAGGAAATCTACCGGCCCTTTTCTGAAGCGTCACTGCGCGACCAGGCCTCCCGCTGCATGGACTGCGGGGTTCCCACCTGCAATGCCGGCTGCCCCTTGGGCAACCGCATACCAGACTGGAATGACGAGGTTTACCAGGGTCGCTGGGAGGCGGCCTACAAACAGCTCATGGCCACCAACAACTTTCCCGAGTTTACTGGCCGCCTCTGCCCTGCCCCCTGCGAAGAGGCCTGCGTCCTGGCCATCAACGCACCGGCGGTGACCATTGAACAGATCGAAAAGACCATCATCGAACGCGCCTTCGCTCAGGGATGGGTCCGTCCGCAACCGCCCTCTCGACGCACGGGCAAAACGGTGGCGGTTGTCGGTTCCGGTCCTGCCGGCCTGGCCTGCGCCCAACAGCTCAACAGCGCCGGTCACACGGTGGTCGTGTTTGAACGGGACGCCAGGCCAGGCGGGATTCTGCGCTATGGTATCCCCGATTTCAAGCTGGAAAAACAGATCGTCGATCGGCGATTGGTACTGATGGAGAAGGAAGGCATCACATTCAAAACCGGCATCCAGGCCGGTGTGGACCTCAGCGGGGAGACCCTTTGCGCCGACTTCGATGCATTGGTCGTCTGCTGCGGCGCCACCCGTCCCCGGGACCTGCCCATCCCCGGCCGCGAGCTTGACGGTATCCACTATGCCATGAATTTTCTTACCGGCCAGAATCGCGTGGTCTCCGGCGAAGCACCGACGGTTTCGGTCAATGCCGCCGGTAAACACGTCATCGTCATCGGCGGGGGGGACACGGGCAGCGACTGCATCGGCACCAGCCACCGCCAGGGCGCCGCCTCCGTGGTCAATTTCGAACTGCTGCCGATGCCGGCGGAAGACCGTCCGGAATCCCAACCCTGGCCTTTCTGGCCCATGCGCCTGCGCACCAGCAGCAGCCACGAGGAAGGCGGCAGCCGTAACTGGAATATACTCACCAAACGATTCATCGGCGAAACCGGCCGGGTGCGGGCTATAGAGACGGTCCAGGTGCAATGGGCCGAGGAGGCCGGCCAGCCGGTGCGATTCGAAGAAATTCCCGGATCGGAAAAAACCTGGCCGGTGGACCTGGTGCTCCTGGCAATGGGATTCGCCGGCCCGGAACCGGGCACCCTTGTGGCCCAACTTGATCTGGCCCTGGACGCGCGGGGCAATCTAAGCACCGGCAACGACTACATGACCTCACGGGCCGGCGTCTTTGCCGCCGGAGACGCTCGTCGCGGCCAATCCCTGATTGTCTGGGCCATCTCCGAAGGCCGCGAAGCGGCCCGTGCCGTGGACCGGTTTCTTATGGACCGCACCGACCTGCCGGAGAAAGGGTGTTGTGATCTGCCGCGGGTGTAAGCATCGGGGGAATCAGATCCATGCTATATAATCGATTCCTCAAACAACCGGCTCACACCTTTGCTGCCCTTTCTGGCCGCTTCACTCTGTTTTCCCGGTGAACGCTGTGTTAATATAAGGACCATCACCCGAATCAATGGGTTCCCATAGCGAAAGGTAAGAACCATGGACTATTTCGAGTACCGCGACGGAGAACTCTGGGCAGAGGCGATTCGTGTCAGCGATCTGGTGGAACAATTCGGCACGCCCTTGTATGTCTATTCCGCCAAAACCCTGCGGCGGCATTACCACGCCTTCGACACAGCCTTGGGGGATTTGGACCACCTGACCTGTTTTTCGGTCAAGGCCAACAGCAATGTCAATCTCCTTCGCCTGCTGGGCGGCCTTGGTGCCGGGGTGGATATCGTCTCCGGGGGAGAACTGCACCGGGCCCTGGCGGCCGGCATCGATCCATGCAAAATCGTCTTCTCCGGAGTGGGCAAGCAGGAGCACGAAATCCGGGAAGCCCTGAATGCCGACATTCTCATGTTCAACGTGGAGTCCGCCCAGGAGCTCAAACACATCGGGCGCATCGCCGCAGAGATGAACAGGCCGGCGCGGATCAGTATGCGTATCAACCCCGATGTGGATCCCAAGACCCATCCCTACATTTCCACCGGGCTCAAGAAAAACAAGTTCGGTCTGGATATGCTCGAGGCTACCGGTGCCTATCTGCTGGCCAAGGAGACGCCTTATGTGGAACCGGTAGGCTTGGATTGCCATATCGGATCCCAGCTTACCCAGATCGGCCCCTTTGTGGAAGCCCTGAAAAAACTGCTCGCCTTTGCGGACCGGCTTCAGTCATCGGGCGTTGAGATCCGCTACCTCGACTTGGGCGGGGGACTGGGCATCACCTACAACGAAGAAGCTCCACCCCTGCCAGCGGAACTGGGCCAGGCCATTGCCGAGACCATCGCTGGCCGGACGCTCACCGTCATCCTGGAGCCGGGCCGGGCCATTGCCGGAAATGCCGGTATTCTGGCCGCCCGGGTCCTATACACCAAAAAAACCAGCGCCAAGAATTTCGTTATCGTGGATGCCGCCATGAACGACCTGGTACGTCCCTCTCTCTACGGCGCCTATCATCGCATCGGAGAAGTAACGCCAAAAGAACGTGAGAAGATTGTCGTGGACGTGGTGGGTCCCATCTGCGAAAGC
>JAQYWF010000416.1 GCA_030145105.1 Desulfosarcina sp. | reverse complement strand
GGTAAAGGCAGGGTGGGCAAGGGCGGTGTGGTCAGGGATCCGGCCCTTCACGCTGAAATCATCGACGATCTTCAGGTTTTCTTTTCCCGGCAGTCGCTTTTTTGCGGACCGGTAATCCCCTCCCCTGTATTGGGACCCAAGGGAAATCGGGAATTCATTATCCTGCTGCGGTCATCAGATTTTGATTTATAATCAGGTTTTTAAACTTGATTTTTTTTAGTCGTCGATTTAATAATATCTGCTTAACCAAAAAGCTGCCAAAAGGGCAGAAAATACAATGGAGAGAGGAGCTTGAGTGGCCCAAATGAATGAATCCTTAAGAAATGTAGCACTGATTGCCCATGGTGGGGCTGGAAAAACCTCGCTCGCTGAAATCATGATTAACAAAGCCGGCATGACCACCCGCGTCGGACGCGTGGAAGACGGCAATACGGTAATGGATTTCGAACCGGAAGAACTCAAGCGTCAGGCCAGTCTTTCCAGTGGTTTCATTCAACTGCCATGGAAAAAGCACACCATCAGTCTGATTGATACGCCCGGCGATCAGAACTTTATCTCCGATGCCAAACTATGCATGCAGGCAGCCGATACTGCCCTCATCCTCGTGGACGCCGTTGACGGCGTCAAGGTACAAACCGAACAGGTGGCTGATTTTGCATCCGAATACGAACTGCCCTGCGCGATTTTCATCAACAAGCTGGACCGCGAGCGTGCCGATTTTATCCGTACCTTTGAGGATGCGGTGCAGTGCCTGTCCCCCAAACCCATTATCGTTCAACTTCCCATTGGGGCCGAAGCTGACTTTAATGGCATCGTCGACCTGATCGGCCTGAAAGCTTACAGCTACGATGAGAGCGGCAATGCAACAGAGATAGAGATACCCGCCGATATGAAGGACACGGTGGAAATAGAACGGGAAACGCTCATCGAGAATGTGGCCGAGGCGGACGATGAAATCATCGAACGTTATCTGGAAGGAGAGACCATTACCAACCAGGAACTCCGCGATACCTTGAAAAAAGGCATCCTTTCCCGAACCTTTGCGCCGGTGCTCTGTGGGTCTGCCGCTCAAAATATCGGTGTGGACCTGCTTCTGGATTTCATTGCCACCTGCCTGCCTTCGCCTTTGGATAAAGCGCCCAAACAAGGTGTGAATCCGGCCAGTGATGACGTCATTGAGCGGGCATCGGATCCAAATGCCCCCTTTTCCGCCATCGTCTTCAAGACCGTGGCCGATCCCTATGCCGGCAGACTGACTATTTTCAAAGTAGTTTCCGGAAAGCTGGGCAGTGACGGCAATTTCTACAATTCGATCAAAGAGACCCGGGAGCGATTCAACCAGCTGCTCACCATTGCAGGCAAAGAGCAGAAACCGGCAACGGAAGCCGGTCCCGGATCCATCGTGGCAGTGGCGAAACTCAAGGAAACCAAAACCGGGGACACACTGTGCGATGAGAGCAATAAAATCCGCTATTCCTGTGCCCAGCCCATGCCCACGCTGATTTCATTTGCCCTTGAATCCAAAGCCACCGGCGATGAGGATAAAATCTATATATCGTTGACCAAGCTTTTGGAGGAAGACACGGCATTAAAACTGGAGCGCAATGCGGAAACCAAGGAGATCCTGCTTTCCGGCCTGGGGCAGGTTCACATCGAGAGCACCATCGAAAAGCTCAAACGCAAATTTAATGTTGAAGTCCTGCTCAAAACTCCAAAAATCCCCTATCGGGAGACCATCAAGAAAAAAGTCCGTGTCCAGGGCAAACACAAGAAACAGTCCGGCGGGCATGGTCAGTATGGCGACTGCTGGGTCGTGATGGAGCCCCTTCCGAGGGGTGCCGGTTTTGAATTTGTGGATGCCATTGTCGGCGGGGTCATCCCCAAGAACTACATTCCGGCCGTTGAAAAAGGAATCGTCGAAGCCTGCCAGAAGGGAACCCTGATCGGTGCCCCCTGTGTGGATTTCCGCGCCACCGTTGACTATGGTAGCTATCATGCCGTAGATTCTTCGGAAATGGCTTTTAAGGTCGCAGGCTCCCTGGCCTATAAAAAGGCCTGTGAGGAGGCCAAACCCGTGTTGCTGGAGCCGATCATGAAAGTGACCGTGACCACTCCGGACGATTATATGGGCGACATTATGGGTGATATGAACAGCCGGCGGGGGCGCGTTCTCGGAATGGATACGGCGGGAAAGAACCAGGTGATCAACGCGGAAGTGCCCTTGGCCGAATTCCAGACCTATGCGCCGGACCTGCGATCCATGACCGGCGGTCGCGGTATGTACACCATGGAATTTTTGCGTTACGACGAGGTACCTGCTCAGATTGCTGCCAAGGTGATCGAACAGATCAACGCAGAAAAAGAAGAGTAGACCGCACCGCTTTACAATCTATGATCTGAAAAAGGAGGGCCCCTGCCCTCCTTTTTTTTTCTGCATCGATAGACCCCCACTAAGGCGGCGGGAAGTCAATGCATTCGCTGGCCGGTGCATAGCCGGACCAAAATCCAGTCCATTGATTTTTCAAGCTTATTTGATTCTTTTCAGAGATGCTTTTCCCCATGGGGCAGTCGTGGGCATGAAATCGCCTTGATCGCCGATTCCCCAAATAAGCATGGGGTTTGTGATCTTTATCCACGTGTCGCCAGATGCCTCTGCCATTCTCCATGGCAATGCGCTGGGCGGAAAGCAGAATCTTCTCTTTGCTGATGTTGGGGAAACAATACAAGGCGTGGGCGTACCCCTGTTTAAGCAATTCGGCGTTTACCAAAAGCCCGTCACTGCGATAAACATAGGCCAGGGTTCGGCCATAGCGATCCTTTTTTTCCCGGTCGTAAGCTAGTCGGAGTTTCCAACCATCGACCAGTCTGCGATTCATCGATCGGGCCGCGTTGCCCATCGGTTCGGCCCGATGGTTTTTATGATCGATCTCAGGGCTGTCGATACCGATGTAACGCACGTGTCGGCCGTCGTGTAAGATAATGGTGTCCCCATCAGCGATCCACTTGGCCATGGCCCATGATTGAAGATTCCCCGCCGCAAGCGACGGGGAATGCGCTCGCTTTCGCGGTTCAGCCTCACAGAAGCCAACCGAGGCGGCAAGGATCAATACAATCAGGCCAATGCAGCATTGGATGCGATTTTTTAGTATGACATCAAAAGCATTCACGGGGTCAAATCACAAATCTTGACGGCGCTCTTGTCCAGCATCCGACCCAAGCCTCCGTGAGGTGAGGGAACCAATCCCATGGTTTTTTTCCAGACCTCATCGTCTTCCATACAAAAATAGACGGTTACATCCGCTGCTGCGTCTCGTATCCAACCTACCATCTGTCGGTATAGGGCGATGCGCAGCGGTTTGAAGTAGCGCATTTTGTTGTCCAAACCGGTGACAAATTCACCGTAGGCAATTTTTGAGTCTGGAAAGCGCCGGGCAATGACCGGCTTGAGCGCTGGCATGAAGCGGAAGGTGCCGAGGCTGATCCAAACGATATTTTCGGCAGAGATCCTCTGAAACAGCTTTTTTACCACTGACCGGTAGTCGGTTTCGCAGCCATGGTAAATAATCATGGGATCGAAGTGAAATGCCAGCGGGTATCCCCATTCCTGGCAACGTGCCGCTGCCGTCAATCGTGCATCCAGTGAAGCGGTGCGCCGCTCCTCGCTTTCCATAACAGCCGGTGTGTTCAATGACCAGGAGAGAATGGTTTTTCGCCGGTGGTCCAGCCCCTCGAGCCTTTCAATGTTGACCGTTTTGGTTTTCAGCTCCAGCACGGATTTATCCTGGAGGGCAAATCGAGATACCAGGTAATCGGTCAGATCCGTCCATCTTTCCCAGATAAGGCTGTCGGTAAACTCCCCGGTTCCCACTCGACTGACGGTCTTTTTTTTAAAAAGTCCGGTCAGTTCCGCGTCCAAATCTTCCCGGTTAACGAAAAATTGCAGCAGGGGTGGATGGAAATAGCTTTGTAGAATGCAAT
>JAQYWF010000073.1 GCA_030145105.1 Desulfosarcina sp. | reverse complement strand
TGCGGATCCGGGAGAAAATTCATCCGCCGCATATAGGTGTCGATCTCGATCAGGCCTTCATCGGCCTTGAGCAGTTCGGCGGCACGGCCCTGGAGAAGGATGCGGGTGAGCAGGGTCTGCATCTGGCGGTCGTTGGCGTGGACCCACCCCAACCCCCTCATCAAATCCGATACTGTACTTGCGCTAATTTCCGGAATGCCGTGACTATTTCTCAGCATATGGATGTGCCCTTCTTTACCGTCAAGGTCAATGGGCATCTCTTTCAACTTCATCTTGTCGACTCCTGGTAAAAGAAACGGTAAAACAGCTTGCCGACGGAATCGTTCAAATCTGCCCTGCATCCACACATCGGACACTGGCCGTCAAATCGCCTCAAGTCATTGGTGATGGGTATGCTAGTGGAGAGGACATGTTGAGGTGCGCGAATTAAAAAAATGTCTCCGCAACGTATTGCCGTGGGTTGGCGCCAATGCTTCAGTATCTGTCAAGCCGGTCCATAGGCCACAAGCGACGTCGCCACGGCTGCTGCGTGAAACAGCCAGGCCGGCAGGATGCTGTGTGACCGTTCCCGGATCATTCCGGCAGCCAAGCCGAATATCGCGGCCACAGTGATATACTTGATCAGGATGCCGTTGGTCAGGATCACCATAGGTTGGTCTGCCATCATCGCCATCTGGAAACCGATGGTGGCCGCGTAGAGCAGCGCCGATCCAATGGTGGGGCCGGAGAAGAACCACCGGCTTTCACAGTCCTGGATGGTTGCCAGCTGGGCCATCATGCCGTGCACCAGACTCCTGAACAACAATTCCAGGGAAAGGGGGATCAAAACCAGGGCAATCGTCCAAGCCACCACGGGGTCGGCGGCAAAAATCATCTTGGCGGGCACCAGGATGTCACCGGTAAATCCGCAGATGATCGCCATGGGCAGAAGGCGCCACCAGTCTTTTCCGACCGGCAACATCATTCCAAACTGCCATGGCCGGCGCCAGGCCACGATGCCGAGCAAAATGAAGGTAAAAAACAAGAGCGCGGTGTGGAATCCGACGACCGGACTCCGATAAACCTCGCCGAGCGCTTCCCGGTCCAGCCACCGGGCCGGCTCCCAGTTCTGAGCGGTGGCAATGGCGGCGATTACGATCAACATCGAATATGCAGCGCTGGCTAAAAACCGTTTCACATGGCGAATGTCGCTGCGTTTTTCAATGATATCGCGGCAGGCCGAAACAATCTCTCCGGGGTGAAGCCGGGTGCCGCAATCCCGCGGCGACCCGCCAATATCTCCAGATCCGCCCCAGCGGCTAACGTTTATGCGCCCCTTGACCGCCGGGTCCATGAAGTTCAAACGTTGATACACATCACCCAGGTTGACCGGCATGAACAGGTCCATTTGCCGCAGGGTGTAGTCGTTTCTACCCTTGCGCAGGGCCACCCATCCCAGCCGGTTGCCGTAGAGTTTCGTTAGGTGGGGTTCCAACTCGTAGATGCCAAGGTCCGAGGCCACTACCACGGCGATGCGATTGTTGGTCAGTTCGATTCGGGCCAGTTCTTCGACACCTTTGAAATTTTCCAGTTCGCCCAATTTGATCAGAAACTGATCTAATTTACGCAGCACGCCGACGGTATAATCGAGGAAATCGGTCTTGATCCAATCCCCGGCTTTCTTCAGTTCCAGTTCTTCCGCGCGCAGGCGGTCGATGATCCGCATCAGTTTATTGAGCAGATCCGCCGGTAAGCCGCTGAGTTCCCTGAGCTCCAGGCCAAGGGCATCGATAATTCCTTCCAGCCTGACCAGGGCGAAAAGGGAGCGCCGGTGGATTGCGTCCCGGTTGTTGATTCGCTGGTGATTGAGAATGATCCAGATGGCCAGGATGGTGTCAAGATCTGGTTCATTGGCAAAAATCTTCCATTCCCGGTCCCGCAGGTCCAGTCCCTTGACACACACGATCAGGGCTTGCTCGCAAGTGGCCAGGGTGAAGGTCCGGACGCAACCCTCATGATGGTCCAGGTTGTAGACTTGTTTGTCGTGATCCAAGAAGGGTTCCGCCTGGGCGACCCCGTCCAAATAAATGGTTCCCGGAGGAGCTTTGCGCGCAGCCGAGGCGGTGACGGTCAGGCCGGCCTTGATGATAACCTGCAGGTTGGGGGCTTCTAAACAGGTCAACACCCGATCTGCTCCGATTTCTTTGATCGCATAGCGATCAGGGAAAACGTGCCCGGTGGCATCCGGCTTGAGGGTAACGTTTTCCACCACAAAGGGCACTTGATCGGTATCTTCCATGTCCGGAAATTATCCTGCGCTAAGATAAAACCCAGTGTTGCGAGTCATCAGTGAGCTATCCATCCATAACAATCACCGCAGGTAGGGTCAACAGGTTAATGGTCTACCACCACGGCGTTCGCTCCCCCATAGATGGTCCCAGATTACTTCAAAAATAAATTATTTTAATTGTTTATTAAGTTTTCTATGCTTGAGAAGGACAATTTGAAGGCGCTTCCGTGACTCACCGTTGATTCTCGCCTTGGATATAGATCCTATGCAATCTCGAAAACATCTATTCTTGTTTGATTTTTAAAGAAATTGCAGGTAGACATAATGCTGTCTCTTATTATCGGGCCGGTCCATGGCCAATCTAACCGACCCGATGAGCATTTAGACCCTGCCCGAAGCGACCGATACCCGCATACCGGAACACGTACCGGAGATCGATAGCATGGGGACGCTCGAAAGATCATGATTCGCCTGATCCTTGCCTGCCACCTGGCCGTGTTCTTTTTAGGCGTCGGCGTTGCCTGGGGCGTCACCCTCTGCCCAAACATGGAAAACCAGCTTGCCGCCCCGGTCAGTGAAGTGGTGGAAATACTTTCCGGCTGGTTTACCGATCAGGGGTATGTGGTCCGGCGCGATTTTCCACGTCCCGGAACCATTCATCTGACGGCGTGGAATGCAAAGGATGGATGGGACATCACCGTCAGGCCCCAATCTGCCCTGGCCTCAGTGGCCACCGTCATTCATGATGGCGAGATAAATGCCATACACGCCTGCCGGCGCCTGCAGGAATATCTTGATGGATATCTGCTTGGAACGTCGCCGAACCTGCCACCTCGAGAACACCGTCGACGACAATTCGTTCCCACGGCAGTACTGGATAGAATCGAAACGGTGGTCTGCATCCGGGCCCGATCCAGGGGGCGTGATGTCCAGTTTACCGGTTTCGTCGTCAATCCGGGAGGCCTGGTACTATGCACGGCCCACGATCTGACCCACCATCAGCAGGTTACGGTGACCTTTCACGATGCGGTGAGCCTACCGGGGACCGTCGCCCGTCTGGATCTTGACCGGGACCTGGCGCTGATCGAGTGTTCGGCAAGCGTCCGGGCGTCCGTATCTCTTTATTCGGGTCGGATCCTGCTGGGCATGGGCGAACGCGTATTTTCCATTGGATGCCCCAACAATCTGCAGGGTACTCTGTCGCCCGGCATCATCAACGGACCGCCCAGGCTGGTGAATGATCAACCCTTGTGGCAGGTGGAGATGAACATCTATCCCGGAAGCAGCGGCAGCCCGGTATTTGATGCCCGGGGCCAGTTGGTGGCAATGGTCAAAGGACGCTATCGGGGAACCACGACAGTGGGTTTTTTAACTCCGCTGGAAGCGATCATTACCTTTCTACTCAATGAAAACGGATGATGCATCAAAAAGTACCTTATGAATGGCAACATCAGGCATCATCCGCCGAAGGTGTTTTTCAGTCTGGATATCCATCACGCATATCGACTGCCGCTGCACGGACCAGATGGATGTGCAGCGCGATCAGCCCATAAGCCAGCGCCCCGCATAAAAACTGCCTGCGGCCACGAGGGTGCATAAAAGGGTCCCCCAAAGGATGTCCACGACCACCATGGCCAGGGGCCACCCCCTGATGGTGGCCATGTTGGTCAGGTTATAGGTGGCGTAGGTGAAAAAGCCGAACAGGGCACCCCAGACGACAGCACGCCTGATGGATCCTTGGGCCAGGGCCGGTACCACCGCAAACACCAGAATGCCGACGATATAGATCAGGTAAAAGGCCATGGCCGCTGTCCAGTTGACCTGGTCGCTGAGAATAAAACCGATTTGTTTCTTGTAAAAACTACGACCCAGGTATCCCAGCCAAATGATGTCGATGAGAAAAAAGACGGGGATCGTCAGCAGATAAAGTTTGATATAAAACGATACATTCATGAATCGCTCCTAATGATGATGGCCACGCCGCTGCACCTGGCTATTTTGGGTCGCGGATGTCAATCAATGCCACAATCGTTTATCATTCCCCCTGAACGGTCATCCGTGCCTCTTAGACGTTTGTTCAACACCCTGTTAGGATCAAAGAACGCATGGAGATGGACGCCAGATCAAACCCCGTGTTGAAAAAATGCACACGATCCGCTTCATCACGCTGGGCCAGGACATAAATCAATGGCAGTAAGTGGTCCCAGGTCGGATGCGCAGTGTTTGCCTGTTCACCCAAGTTCTTAAAATTGACGACCGCTGCGTCTTCTCCCCGGTCGATGAATTCGGCCATTTTTCCGTCAAAGGCCACCGCCCAGTCGTAAGGTGGTGCATCGCTGCGCATGGCCCTCAGATTGTGCACGATATTGCCGCTGCCCATGATTAAAACGCCCTGTTTCCTCAATGGTTTCAACTGGCGGGCCACCTGGTAGTGGTCCCGGGGTGCCAACCGGTAATCCAGACTCAGCTGGAAGATGGGGATATCGGCTGCGGGAAGCAGTCGGCCCAGTACACACCACGCCCCGTGGTCAAGGCCCCTTTCGTCATCGGCAATAATCCGGCGGGCATCCACCATGTCCAGGACCTGCCGGGCGATGCCCGGGGCACCGGGCGCAGGGTATTGCTGTTCGAAGAGTGGGAAGGGAAACCCGCTGAAATCGTGGATGGTCTTGGGTTGAGCGGTCACGCTAACTCTGGTCTCTCCCGGCGTCAACCAGTGGGCGGAGACGCAAAGGATGGCTTTCGGTTTTGGCAATCGGGGGCCCAGCGCATCCCAGACGGTGCTGAACACCGTGTCCTGGATGGCGTTCATGGGGTTGCCGTGGCCGACAAACAGAACCGGCATGGACCCGGTTCCCGATCCTGCCTTTAGTGCTTCAAATATGGGGGATAGATCAGCGATCACTGGCAGCGCCTATAGCGGTCTCTGTTTCATTGACCCTCTATCTTAACCCTAAATCACTTATTTTTCACCCCACGACCTTGATCCGCCCCGCAGCTGCTTCCACCGCATCGAGAACCTCGCCGGATCGCAAGACGTTCAGCATGGTTTCCATATCCTTGTACAACTCACGGTCTTGAGCCATGTAGGGCACGTGACGACGGATCACCCGGTAGGCCTCACGGGTGCCCCTGCCGGCAGTCAACTTGCGCGATTCGGTGACCAGGTCATAGGCTTGGGCCGCGCAGAGCAGTTCGATGGCGATGACATTCTCTACGTTGCTGAGAATTTCTCGGCTCTGGCGAATGGCGATGGTGCCCATGCTCACATGATCCTCTTTGTTGGCGGAGGTGGGTATGGAGTCCACGCAGGCCGGGTGGGCCAGTACTTTGTTCTCCGAAACCAGGGCGGCGGCGGCATACTGACCGATCATGAAACCGGAGTTGATCCCTCCTTGGTTGATCAGAAAGGCGGGCAACTCGCTGAGCTGAGGGTTGACCAGCCGCTCGATGCGTCGCTCGGAAACGCTGCCCAGCTCCGCCAGTCCCATGGAGAGATAGTCGGCGGCCATGGCAACGGGTTGGCCGTGGAAATTGCCGCCCAGCCGCACCTCCTCGGTATCCGGGAATATCAGCGGATTGGTGGTGGTCGAATTGATTTCAATGTCGATGACCCGGCGGGCGTGGGCCACCGCATCCTTGCTGGCCCCATGGATCTGGGGCGCACAGCGCAGCGTGTAGGCGTCCTGAACCCGGGCACAACCATCGTGAGAAGTGATGATCTCGCTGGCTTCGGTCAGTCGCAGCATGTTCTCCGCGGTAACTATTTGGCCCGGATGGGGCCGAATTTGGTGGATGCGCGGGTCAAACTCGCTGTTTGAGCCCATGAGCACCTCGAGGGTCATGGCGCAGGCGATGTCCGCCATTTTGGACAGGCGTACCGCGTCGTTCACCACCAGGGCGCCGATGGCGGTCATCACCTGGGTGCCGTTGATCAGGGCCAGCCCCTCTCCTGCAGCAAGAGCCAACGGGGCCAGCCCGATCTGATCCAGTGCCGCCGCGCCGGGTATGCGGTTTCCCCGATAAAACGCCTCACCTTTACCGATGAGCACCAGGCCCAGGTGGGCTGTGGGCGCCAGATCTCCGCTGGCCCCCACCGAACCCTTCTCCGGCACCACCGGTGTCACCCCATGATTGAGAAAAGTGAGCAGATATCGAATGGTCTCCATGCGGCAGCCGGAATAGCCCAGGCACAGGTCGTGAACCCGAAGCGCCATGATGGCCCGGACCACCGCCTCGGGGAGCGGGTTGCCTACGCCGGCGGCATGACTCATCAGAATATTCTCCTGCAGCCGGCGCGTGTCTTTCTCGGAAATGATGACGTTGCACAGGGCTCCGAACCCGGTGGTGATGCCGTAGATTACCCGTTTTTCCTTCACCCAGCGCTCGATCAGGGCGCTGGTTCTGGCTACGCGACCTTCTCCGGCCGCGGATACTCCGACTTCGCGGGTTGATCGGGCCACCGTCACCAGGTCGTCTATCGTTATTTTCTCCTTATCCAGGAGCAAGGGCTTCATGGTCATTGATTTTCTCCATGTTTTTTTGCAAACAACTTATCCACCGCCGAATCCACCGCATTGTCGTCGGCCAGGAAAGGGAGCGTTATCTGATCGCCGTTGTCATTGTCCCTGTTGTAGGCAGCAGCCACGCTGATGGCATTGGGATTTCTGGCCCAGTTGCGCCGGGCCACCCCGCCCATGACGTCCCAGTTCATGGCCGAGCGGATAATACCGTCCACCCGCCGGCTGCCGTCTAAAACCAGGCCGAAACCGCCGTTGATGGCCTTGCCGATGCCGGTACCCCCGCCGTTGTGCAGCGCCACCAGGGACATTCCCCGGGCGGCGTTTCCCGCAAAGCAATGGGTGGCCATGTCTGCGGTGACGTTACTGCCGTCGGTGATGTTGGCGGTCTCCCGGAACGGCGAATCGGTGCCGCCGGGATCGTGGTGGTCACGACCCAGCATGATCGGCCCCACCTCCTTATTTCTCACCATGGCATTGAAGGCCAGGGCGATTTGCATGCGTCCTTTTGCATCCTGGTAGAGAATTCTGGCCTGGCTACCTACCACCAACCGGTTCTTGCCGGCATCACGGATCCACACATAGTTGTCGCGATCTTCGGGCCGACGGTCTGGGTCGATGCAGGCCATGGCCGCCCGGTCGGTTTTTTCAAGGTCCTGCGGGTCACCGTTGAGGCAGACCCAGCGGAAAGGCCCGTAGCCGTAATCGAAGATGGGGCCCATGATGTCTTCGAAATAGGATGGGAACACGAAACCATCTTTCACATCCTTGCCGTTGCGGGCCACATCCGTGACCCCGGCGTCGAAGACGGCTTTCAAAAAGGCGTTGCCGTAGTCGAAGAAATAGGTGCCCCGTTGGGCCAGCGTCCGGATGAGTGCCATGTGTGTGTTGAGGCTGGCATCCACCAGTCGGCGAAACGATTGACGATCCTCGGCCAGCAGACGGGTGCGCTCCTCGAAACTGATACCCTGGGGGCAATAGCCGCCGTCGTAGACCACATGGCAGGAGGTCTGATCCGAGAGCAGATCAACAGGAATGTGATTGTCAACCATGTATTGCAGTAGGTCCACCACGTTGCCGTGGTAGGCGATAGAGAGAACCCGCTTTTCTTTTCTTGCCGTAAGGGCCGCTTTGAAAATCTCGGCCAAGTCGGCAGAAACCATGCTCACCCACCCTTGCCGGTGGCGGGTCTCTATACGTGATCCGTCCACCTCGGCAATCACGGACACGGCCCCGGCAATCTCGGCGGCCTTGGGCTGGGCACCGCTCATGCCCCCCAGCCCCGAGGAAACGAAAAGCAGACCGGATAGATCGCCGTCAGCCGGGACACCGCACATCTTGCGGCCGGCCCCCAGCAGGGTATTGTAAGTACCGTGGACGATGCCCTGGGGGCCGATATACATCCAGCCGCCGGCGGTCATCTGTCCGTAGGCGGAAACACCCATCTGGGCGGCGATCTCCCAGTCGTCCGGGTTGTCATAAAGCCCCACCATCAGGCCATTGGTGATGATGGCCCGGGGAGTTTCCGGACCGGAGCGGAAGAGCCCCAAGGGGTGGCCAGACTGGACCACCAGCGTCTGATCGTCGGTGAGCGCCTCGAGGTATTTTTTAATCAGCCGGAACTGCATCCAGTTCTGGCAGACGCTGCCGGTCTCACCGTAGGTGACCAGCTCGTATGGGTAAAGGGCCACGTCGGCATCCAGGTTGTTGTCCATCATCAGCTGGAAGGCGCGGCCGGCCAGGCAGTTGCCCCGATAGTGCTCGATGGGCAGGGCTCGGATCTCGTCGTGGGGGCGAAAGCGGTAGCCATAGATACGCCCGCGGGTTTTCAGCTCTGCCAGAAACTCGGGAATCAAGTCGGCATGATGCTTGACGGGCACGTAGCGAAGGGCGTTTTTCAGGGCCACCGCGGTCTGGTTCCGGCTGAGCCGGAAGCCCCGGTCCGGCGCACGGCGAACACCGGGGCGGAACTCTGGCATCTGAGGCAATGGGCCGTCCAGATGAATTTTCATGGCCTCGGAGACATCAATATGGGTCGGCATGGCAACTCCTCGTTTTTAAAAGCCAGTTAGCTTGTATATACATTTAGATAAGTTCACTATACAACAATGTCACCTCGAGCGCCACTACGACCGCCGTCCACGTCCAAGTGCCTGTTCATCAAGCAACAGCTGATCCAGGGGATGCGTGCCAAGCGCTTTACCGACACCCTACCTTCGGAAAACCAGCTGGCGGTGATGTTCGGGGTGAGCCGGATGACTGCCCGCAAAGCGCTGGTGGAACTTGAAAATGAAGGGTTGGTGGAGCGGATCCGGGGTAAAGGTACCTATGTGAAAAAACCGGATCCGGCCATAGACCCGCTATTTCAATGGCCCGGCGGATGTGGTAGATAGATCAAATAGGAGGTTCTCCATGGCCCAATCCCCAACCGACCAATGTATCGTACTGCCTTTTCAAGCTGAGAACCGGCATCCGTTTGACGGCACCGGCCTGGCCCTTCATTTTCTTGTGGGAAACGTCCTGGCCCTGCACACTGGCCTCAAGGAAATGTGGTTCGGCTGGCGGGTAAAAAAAATCTTTCCGGATAAGGCGGCCCTGCAGGAATACTGCCGCGATGCGGCAGCCAAATTGGATTTGCCTCAGGTCAGCCGATCTCAGAAGGTGCGTTTGTGGCTCTACGGCAATTTTTCGGACCAAACGGTAAGCCTTCATTTTTTCGACGGGCAGGAACCGGATGTCCGCCATGCGCCCGTTGATTTGTCGGTCTCCATTGACGACGGCCTGATCGGTTTCCGCACCCAATTGTTGAAATGGCTGGAATCCATGGGTCGGCCCATGCCGAAAGCGCAGGTCCAAGCAGCGTTGTGGCCCGAAACTGTCGGCCATGAAGGCATGGATGCCGTGGGTCGAGCGCTGGAAGGGTTTTATATCTATTCGGCCTATGGGGACGACGGCCCTCTGGATGCGTCACCGTTTAAAAAGGCGGTTGCCGAGGCACCGGAATCGTTCATGGCTCATGATCTTCACGGCTGGGCACTTTACCGCAACAAGGACTATACGGCGGCAAAGCGCGCCTTTCTGACTGCGCTGAGAATCAATCCGGCGGGTACCGGGGCCATGTCCGGTCTGATGTGGTGCGGGGTTTACGGCAAGGATCTGGAGGAGGCCATGTTCTGGTCCGGCCGAAAAGCCGACATCTGCCGCCAGGACGTTCAGGCGGCCCGGGAGGCCGGGCGCCGACGATACGAAAAGGCCAACCCATAAAGATACCGTCGCTGATGGACAAGACGCATCAAAGTGCCATTTCCATATATATGACACCGGAAAGCGGATTCTTGTAATACGGCCCACACGCTTGAAAACCGAGGCCGGTGTAAAGGGAAAGGGCCGGCCGCAATTTATCCAGGGTATCCAGGCGCATATTGACATATCCGGCTGTCCTGGCACTTTCGATCACCCGCAAAGCCAGTTTTTTGCCCACGCCCCGACCCAAATGGGAGGGTCGGACATACAGCCGTTTCATCTCGCAGATCCCTTGCGCCGATGGCCGCATGGCCACGCACCCGGCCGCCTGTCCGGCCACTGATGCCAGCAGCAAGGCACCCTGCGGGGGCGCATACCGACCGGGCAGGCTTGCCAGTTCCTCCTCGAAGCGTTGAAAGCATAGATCCACCTGGAGAAACGCTTCGTATTCGCGAAACAGATTGCGAATGGTCTGGATCTGGGATGGGGTGGTAGCTGGCACAATTTCGATCATGGTGGATATCCGTCGGTGGCCGTTAAGGTGACATCTTATTACGGATTGTGCTAAAAGTGAAGCCAATTGAGGGGTGCTTATTCTCAGCCGGCCTCCAATTCATCACCACCGTCAACAACGGAACCGCAATAACCATGACCAAACTGTTTGACATCTGTGGAATACCGGCATTTCTCGAACCGTGGATCAACCGGTTCTACACGCCGTTGGAAATCGACCTGCTGACCAACCTGAACGGGAAGGCGATGGCGGCCGATGATGCCCGTCAAGCGCTTGGACCTGAATCAAGTGACAGCCTTCTCGAGCGTGCCTGGCGGCGCGGGGTGTTGCGGCGCCTGGACGACGGCCGGGTCGCCCCGGCGGATTTCCACGTGCGCTTTGAAAGTTGGGCCCTGTTCGAGGGATGGCAGGACCTGCCGGACGACATCAAAGACCGGTTGAACCGATGGGAGTTGGCCTACTATGCGGAGAGACACCGCGGCACGGTGGCATCGCTCAAGGCCGGCCAGCCGAGACCCGCGGCCGAAGCCTGCCCCGAATACCTGCTGCTGGAAGAAGTGGTCCGCCTGTTTGCACGCATCGGGCACTTCTACCTGTGGCCGTGCAACTGCAGGGCCATGGTCCGCGGATGCAGCCAATCACAGCTGACCTGCATCCGCTTTTCCAACGCACGCGGCATCGGTTGGGAGATTTCACGGGAACGGGCCCTGTCCGTCGTGAAGGAGGCCAACCGGCAGGGCCTCATGCAAAGCGCCGAATTGGCCGTGGACAGTCAGAGCCGGCTCGATGGCGCCCTGTGCAACTGCTGCAATGACTGCTGCTTCCCCCACCAGCTGGCCAGGATTCTCGAAGCGGAGAAATTCTGGCCCCTGAGCCGCTATCTGGCTCAATTGTCGCCGGAACCATGCAATGGCTGCGGACGCTGTGTACGCCGCTGCCCCTTTGACGCCATCACCCAGGCGAAGAAAAAAAAAGGTGTGCCGCCATCACCGCCCGCAATTGAGAAAAACCTGTGCCGGGGGTGCGGGGTGTGCGCCACTGGCTGCCCCCAGGAGGCCATCCGCATGCAGAAAATCAGGGAGTCGGAGCTGGAAACGTATTACGCTTAACGAGTTGTTTACCTATGCGCCCCTACCATTTCAAAACCCTTCGCGCACGATTGACGGCCCTGATGGTATCACCGGTAGTACTTATCCTGCTGGTCGCCGGTATTTCAGGTTTCATTTATGCCCGTGACGTCATGCTCGACCAATGGAACGAAAGCGTCATGCTGCAGCTTGAGCGGGCAGCACACGAGATCGAAATGCGACTTTCGCGTCCGGTGGAGTTGATGGAAATGTTCTCGCAAAGCGGTGCAGATTCTCCGGAAACCGGTCTAATGGAGGCCATCGTGCGCCAACTGGAAACCTTGCCTGGTGTGATCCAGGTCAATCTGAACTCGCATTTTTCGGCACCCCCCGGGCAGCGTCGCGGTGGTATGCGCAGCAACGGGGGACGTGGACGGTTTATGCGCTTTCATCGGGGCGCGTTTACGAAAATTGCACCCCCAAAAATCGATGAGCAACTTGGTGCACAGACCGTCAGCGTCACGATGGTCCTGATGGACACCTACGATACACCGGTTGGCAACCTGGAGATCATCATCAAGTTTGACTACCTGGTGGCGGACATCACCGCCAACGTCTGGTGGCAGAATGCCATGGCCTGCATTGCGGATCGGACATCAGGCAGGATCATGTTGGCCAGCGGCCTGATGCAGGGCAGGAAGACGTTGGGCGAAACCGGCGATGCACTGGAGGGAAAGCTTCTGGAAGAGATCGATGCGGCATCTGCGGGGACGATCTGGGGGCCCGGCATGCCACCGGAACGCATAGCGGGCTTTCACAGCCTCGACACCTTCCCCTGGGCGCTGGTGGTGTTTGCCGACGGCCAAGCCATTTTAGCCCCCATTATCAATTTCAGAAATGGATTTGTCATCGGTGCAGCGCTCCTGATTCTGGTCATCTACGGTGTCATTCGCCTTAACGTCGACCGCATGTCCGGCATCATCAGGCATCTTTCCCTGCGCGCCGGAACAGTTGCCACCGGTGAGTACGAAGAGAAAATCGAGGTGAAATCCCATGATGAAATCGGCCGGCTGGCCACCAGCTTCAACACCATGATCGACGGGCTGCGGGAAAGGGACACGATCCGCAACACATTTGGACGCTATGTGGACCCGGATTTTGCCCGTGTTCTGCTGGAGCAGCCAGAAGCCGGTCGGCTGGGGGGCAGGCTGCAGGAGGTGGCTATCCTGATGGCCGATATTCGCGGGTTCACACCCATGGCCGAACGCCTCTCTCCGGAAGAAACCATCGACATACTCAACCGGTATTTTTCAGCCATCATCCCACTGGTCCAGGAACACAGGGGCATCATCGTCGATTTTATCGGCGATGCCATCCTGGCTTTTTTTGAACCGGTTGACCAATCCATCGAGGCCACGGCCCATCGGTGTGTTCAGTGCGCCTTCGACATGCAGGCGGCAATGGACCGGCTTAACCGTGAGCTGGTCGATATTGATCTGCCTGTGCTGAGGATGGGCATCGGTGTCCACAGCGGGCCGGTGGTGGTGGGCAATATCGGATCGCAGGCACGGAAAAAATATGGTATCGTCGGCGCATCGGTAAATATCACCCAGCGCATTCAGGGAGAGGCGGGAGTAGGGGAGACGGTCGTCTCCGAGCCGGTAATCGCCAAGGTCAGGTCCTGGGTCTCGGTGGTCCGTTCATTCTCAGCCACGCTCAAAGGTGTATCGACTCAGGTGAAGCTGTACGTCGTCCATTCGGACGAAAAACCAGAAAGGTAATTCAGTGACAGAAAACCGAACGTTGTGGCTGCAAACCGCGATTGTCAGCGCCGTCAAGGCAGGCGAGGCCATCCTCGAGGTGTATAATTCAGCCGACATGGGCATTGAAAAGAAAGCGGACGATTCGCCCCTCACACTGGCTGATCGCCGTGCCCACGCCATCATCAAGGCGGACATCAGCGGCTTCGGCATCCCCGTGCTCAGCGAGGAGGGGCGCGACATCCCTTTTGCCGAGCGCAAGCAATGGCAGCGCATGTGGATCGTCGATCCACTGGACGGCACCAAGGAATTCATCAAGCGCAATGGAGAATTTACGGTGAATATTGCCCTTGTGGAAGGGGGTGCACCCACCATGGGGGTCATTTATGTTCCGGTGACCGACACCCTATACTTTGCCGATCGTGAACGCGGCGCTTTCAAGATCGATGCCCGTCAACAGGCTGGGGTCGGCGGCAGGCCACCCTCCGGGGATGGCGGTATGGAATCGATAATGAAAAAATCGGTTCGGATGCCCCTGCAACAGGAGAAGGGCCGACCCTTTACGATCATGGGGAGCCGCTCCCACGCCACACCAGAACTGGAAGCATACGTGGAAACCATGCGGCAAAAACATGGCCAGGTGGCGTTCATTTCGTCGGGCAGCTCCCTGAAAATATGCCTGGTGGCCGAAGGCCGGGCGGACATTTACCCCCGGCTGGGCCCCACGATGGAGTGGGATACGGCCGCCGGTCAGGCCATCGCCGTTGCCAGCGGCGCGCAGGTGGTTCGCCATGATGATGGCGACGCCCTGGACTACAACAAAGAGAACCTGCTCAACCCCTGGTTCATCGTCAAACGGCCTTAAATCAAAGCATCTTCACCGGC
Organism: Desulfosarcina sp.; assembly: GCA_030145105.1. GTDB lineage: Bacteria > Desulfobacterota > Desulfobacteria > Desulfobacterales > Desulfosarcinaceae > Desulfosarcina. The sequence continues at coordinate 3,521 of JAQYWF010000073.1, read as the reverse complement.
TATCAAACGAAAGAAAAAACGCTTGACTTCACGAGCCCTGCCCTTTTATATGTAGGGTCACTTTCGGGCGATTAACTCAGCGGGAGAGTGCCACCTTCACACGGTGGAAGTCACTGGTTCAAATCCAGTATCGCCCACCAGATTTGATAAGGGTTTACAAGCGCTAAGGCTTGTCAGCCCTTTTTTTATGGGCTTTTGCAAGGAGAGAGGCGTGTGAATGCCTGTTTGATATGATCTTAATAAAAGAGTCATCTTACTTTTTCAATTATTTGTGACCATTTTGTGACCAGTGCCCTCAAAAATAGTCTTTTCCAGCCGACAAGCCGACTCCTGATTGACCGGATTCATCAGGTGAGAATACACGTTCAAAGTTACCGTTGGCGATGAGTGGCCAAGTTGAGATTGTATGTATTTGATGTTTTCACCTTGATGAATCAGCAGAGATGCGAAAGTGTGCCTCAGGCAGTGAAATTTGATCCGCTTTATCTTGGCTTTCTTTAGAGCCGGCAAGTAATAACGCTGAACCATGTTGCTGTAATTCATTGGCTGCCCTGACTCATTGCCTATCACGGGCCTAGTGTTAATACCTCTATGAACGTTCCCCAAAGCGTCCATCATGCTATTTAACATTTAAGTTATATAACTATCTTGGTTATTATATAGCTTGCTATACTACGTCAAGCTTTATTTCTTGCAGTGTAGCTTTGTAGCGGGTATATAGGATCAGGAGGTGGACATGGATAAGAAACAAGTATCGTTCAGAATTGAACCAGCCACAGTTAAAAAGATGAAATTCCTTGCCGTCGAACAGGACAGATCCCTTACAGATCTATTTTTAGAAGCGATCAACGATATTTTAAAAAAATACGATAAGTCTAAGACCAAACAGTAATTCCGAGAATCATTTACGCGATTGGAACTGAGGGGATCACCATGGATCAAAGAATAATGAGTTTAGTGACAACGCACATACTGGACATCATGGAGTCAACACCATCAGCTTGCGTTATTCTTGAAGATATAGTCGGTCAATGGGATTATTCAGATTTTGAAGTGGTCTGGGCAAACAATGTGGCAAAAGAGATGATGCCACATGAAGTCCTTGAAAACCTTCAGGTCGACAAACGTTTCTGAATCTCAGCGTAAGTCAGCTTGATATCGTATCGATTGGTCACCGTCGGGGTGTACTTTTTGTGACGCCGACTACGGGAAGACATTTCAACCTCAAAATAAAGTTGCATCAGAATATCCCGTGCTGCCGGTTTCAATGCCCGAAACGCCGGGGACATGAAAACTTGATATGTTAAATACCCAGCGAATTTCTGTGAGTCTAATTTCCGCATTGTTGCCCCTAATTTGATATGGCCGATGATTCAGCGGGGCATTGCTGGATCATTTTTTCACCGGTGCCCATACCGGCGTCGGCCAATCTGGTTTAAAGCTCTTCCCGGACCATTCCAGACCCTTTCCGGGGGGTGTTTCTTTTTTGAGGTATACTCAGGTATTCACCTCAAAAAGAGCATACCCGTGGCACCCATCGGACACATCCCGCGCACATGCCTCAGTGTGTTTCCGCATCAGGACTTCAACCTCTTTTCCATGAACTCCACGACATCGGCACCGAAAAAGAACCGCATGTCGGATATTTCGATATGAGGAAGCCCCAGTTTGCACCAGTTCGTCAATTTGCGGCTACGTTTACCGGTTTCAGGGATTTCCAACCCCAGCCAAGTACAAAGGCGAGATTCGTTGAGTAGATCGTTGATGTTCCGTTTCGCATCGTTCATTAATTTCTCCTTCGATAAATTTTCTGATAGCTTTGGCCTTTCTCGGCATGTTCAACCGGGCAGCCTTTTCGTATCCGGCCCGAAGTTCTTTTTTCTTGGCATTAGAAAGGATCACCACGCAGCGGGGGCAAATAAAATCAACGCCCCTCTTTACAGGATAGTAACTTGCGCCGTTGCAGAATAGACAACCGGTTTCCGGTAGTCTGTCCACCATGAACCGGGCGATGGTTTCGGCCGCTGCCGTATCGCCATCTTTGACCGCCTGCCGGTGGAGTGATCGCAGGCGGGATTGTGGCAGGTTGGCAAGGGTTGTTTTAAAAAGTTTCATGCGGTCTTCCCCAGGGGATCGAATACCTCTTCAAGGACGTCTTCCCGGTAACTGTTCACAGATCCAAAGCGCTCATCCAGAACACTGGAAACAGGAACACCCCAATCCCTGGATAGCTTAGACGCCTCTCGGCCTTTCCGTATGGCGTCTTCCATACTCAATGGCAATTTGATAAGCCGGCACCATGCCGTTATTGTCCAGTATCCGGTTTCGCCGGAATTGGTATGTTGCTTTGCCTCCAGCACTTGAAGCCGTTGGTCATGTTCAACCTGGCGAACCTCAATCTTTTTCATCGCATGCGCTGATTTGATTATCAGATCCAGTTCGGTGACGTTGCCGACATCGTACTGGCCCGTCCTGCGGATTGACGGCAGCACTTTGTGTGTGATCCAGCGCTTGAACTTTTTTGCCTCTGGTTTGTTAGAACGGATGATTAGGGAATACAGGCCGGGTTCATTGATGATGTTTCTTTCAGGACCACCCTCAGAAATTCTTAGGGTGCTTTTTTCGTCATCATCCAACCCGCGGATCGCTTCAGTAGGATTGGACAACTCCAGCACAGCGCAAACATCTGATGCTATCCACCACGGCTCAACGGGAGCCACGGTTTTGTCTGGAGGTTCGGACAGGCCCATCAATTGACGGATGGCGGTCAGGTTTGCCGATCGGTTCCGGTTGGCTAAAAACCCGTAATGCCGGATGCGGACAAAGCGCTTGGGCAGGCTGTGCAGTAAGAACCGCCTGATGAACTCCACGGCCGTGATCGTGAGCGCTTCCGTTCGCGCTTTCTTACGATTCTTATAGGTGAAGGTCACCATCCCGTCTCTAAGCGACTTGATGCGACTGTTGGCAATGGCTACGCGATGAGTATAGCGTGCCAGGTATTCCAGTACGTGCTCCGGTTGTTTAACCGGTTCACGCACGTCGATGATCCAGGGTTTATCATACAGCCTGGCTTTCAACTGGCGATACTGATCCCCGGTAAGCTTGATACGCTCCCGCTGACAGGCTATTTTCATCAGGTCCATGAACTTGCCGCGGAACACGAATGACAGAGCCCTCTCGTTGAACAGGTAGTTGCCTTTACAGGGTGTCCAGCGTGAACCGTCTGGTGAGACCGCGCCACCGGCCACCAGGCAATGCAGATGAAAGTGTGCGTTGAGCTTTTGGTCCCAGGTGTGCAGCGTGGCAATAAATCCCAGTTTCCCGCCAAGTTTGTTTTCGCCGAAGGTCAAAAGTGTTTGAGCGGCAGACTTGAAAAGGATCGCAAGCATCACCTTCTTATTGTTCAGCACAATGGCATTGAGCGCATGCGGCAGGGTAAAGACGACATGGAAGTAGTCGGTGGACAAAATCTCTCGTTTTCTTTGTTCCAGCCACCGTTCGCGCGGCATATGCTGGCATGT
>JAQYWF010000391.1 GCA_030145105.1 Desulfosarcina sp. | reverse complement strand
GTTTGATCTATCCACTTCCCATCACGCGCATCAAGAACTCGTCAAGGGTCTGCTCACGGATTATTCCGGTCCGTTTTTGGCCCTCACCGAGATCGGTCACTGGTATGAAACCATATTGCTGCTGGGGTTTTGTTCACTTTTCTGGGCCAACAACTGGATCGCGATGATGATTCTGATTGTGGCGACTTATTTTATGGAAGTTCTGATTGACAATGTCTCGGCGCGCATGAACTGGCGCTGGATGCTCGGTTATGTTTGGGCGATGGGGCTGACATTGTCTCTGGTGAATCTTATCTGGCTGTATGTCGGCTAAGAGGCGACGGCATGTTTAAGAAACTTATCCAAAAAGCGCGCGTCAAGTCACCCTGGCTGCTGCATTATGATTGCAGCAGCTGCAACGGTTGCGATATTGAAGTTCTGGCGTGTCTGACACCGGTGTATGATATTGAACGCTTCGGCATCATCAATGTCGGCAACCCCATGCATGCCGATCTTCTGCTTGTCACCGGTACGGTTAATTACCGCAACCGGAAGGTGCTGCTCAATTTGCACGACCAGATGCCGGATCCCAAGCTGGTTGTGGCCATCGGTTCCTGTGCGCTGTCGGGCGGCATTTTCAGGGAAGCTTACAACGTGATCGGCGGCGTCGACAAGGTGATTCCGGTGGACGTTTATGTGCCGGGGTGCCCGGCTAAACCGGAGGCTATCATTGACGGTGTGACGCTGGGCTTAAATGTGTTCACGCGGAGCAAAGAAGGAAGGAAAACCCATGCGAGATGAAGTGATATCCGTCGATCCTGATAATTTGGTGGGTGCGGTTGCCAAAATAAAAGTGGAAGGATACCGGTTCGTTACACTGTCGTGTATGCAAGGCGATGAGAACATGGTCGTTGTCCTCTATCACTTCGATAAAGATCTTGTCCTGAAGCATTTGCGGGTGAGCGTCCCAGCAGATCGCGCGCTGCCGAGTATCACCCCGGTATATTTTGCCGCTTTTCTGGTGGAAAATGAAATCCAGGATCTTTTCGGTCTGCGTTTCAGTGGCCTGGCCGTAGATTACGAGCGCACCCTCTATTTAGAGGGGGACGTCAAGGTAACGCCGTTTTGCAGGTATACCGTGGCAAAAATGAATGCTGACAAAGCGAAAATGCTTTCGGCATCTGCGGATTTACCCGGCACAGGAGGGAGTTGAATGCTGAAAACCGTTATACCGTTCGGGCCCCAGCATCCGGTTTTGCCGGAACCCTTGCATTTGAAACTCACGGTGGAAGACGAAGTCATCACGGAGGCCATTCCGGCGCTGGGCTTCGTTCACCGGGGGCTTGAAATGCTGGCGAATATCCGTGATTTTAAACAGATGACCCAGGTGGTCGAGCGCGTTTGCGGGATCTGCTCGATGATCCATGCCATGTGTTACTGTCAGGGCATTGAAGCGATAATGGGAATTGAGGTGCCGCGGCGTGCAACGTTTCTGCGCACCATTTGGTCCGAATTGAACCGGATGCACAGCCATCTTTTGTGGCTCGGACTGTTTGCCGACAGCTTCGGCTTTGAAAGCCTCTTTATGCAATTATGGAAAATTCGCGAAAAGGTCCTGGATCTCAACGAGGCCACTGCTGGAAACAGAATTATTGTCTCCGTCAATGTTATCGGCGGCGTGCGGCGGGATTTGGCCCCCGAACAAATAAGTTGGATGCTTGCAGAACTGGCGGAGGTCGAACAGGAGATCAACCGACTCGGATCCACCCTGCTGACAGATTATACCGTAAAAAAACGCACCGCCGGCAAGGGCGTCATCACCAAAGACAAGGCCTTTGAATTAGGACTGGCCGGGCCAACGCTGCGCGCCAGCGGCGTTTGCCAGGATATGCGCATGTTGGGCTATGCGGCTTTTGATCAGCTCGACTTCGAGCCGGTGGTGGAAACCGGGGGAGACTGCTATGCCCGCAGCAAGGTCCGCTTTCGCGAAGTATTGCAGAGCATCGATTTGATTCGACAGGCGTTATCCAGGATTGATCAAAGCGAGATACGGACTAAAGTTAAAGGGCGGCCTCAAGGCGAAACCGTCTGCAGGGTCGAACAGCCCCGGGGCGAACTGTTTTACTATATCAAAGCCGATGGAACCAAAAATTTGGAGCGGTTGCGAATCAGAACCCCGACATTTGCCAACATTCCGGCACTGTTGAGCATATTGCCGGGTATGTGGCTGTCGGATGTGCCGGTAGCGGTGCTGTCTATCGATCCGTGCATCAGTTGCACCGAGCGCTAAATTGAGACGCAGGAAATTGTAGCATGTTTAAAATGACGCCGAATGTACTTCGAAATTTATTCTTCCCAAAAGCCACCCGGCGTTATCCCCTGGAGGTGCGAGCGCCGTTTGAAAATGTGCGCGGCGCACTGATGAACGATATTGAAAAGTGCACCTTCTGTAGCGCCTGCGCTCTGAAATGCCCTTCGCAATGCATCGCGGTGGATAAAAAAGCAGCCACCTGGAGTTATGATCCTTTCGCCTGCGTCTTTTGCGGCATCTGTGTGGAAATCTGTCCGGCAGAATCTCTGCATCAAAAACCTGAATACCGCCTGCCGGTTGCCCAACGCGAATCGATTTTGCTGAAAGGGGAACCCGGGCAGAAAATTGAAAAAAGCAGTTAAATTTAAGCTTGCAAAGTGGTCCACCGGAGCAGATCGTATCGCCTCAAACAGGTTTTTACGCGGCAGGTTATCTTCTTTAAGAATCCAGTCCGGCGGAATGTCGAATTTAGGCGGTTATGTCCATTGGGTGGATTTCTCATAAGTTTGGGCTGCATCAACGGGCGCAATGGCATACAAATAAAAGCATCAGGCCAAGCCTCGTCATTAATTGTTCAATATAAACAAAAAGGACATCACCATGCCCACATCTTCGAAGATTGCCGTTTTCTACGATACCTTCCGGGAGCTCAGCAATCTGGTGCATTCCAGCGAAAATGTAGACGAAGTCCTCGAGCTGATGGTATGGAAGGTTACCGAAGCGTTGAATGCCAAGGGAGCATTGCTGCGGATACTGAATCTCGACACCAAGGAATTTGAACTGAGTGCCGCCTACGGTCTCAGTGAGTCCTATCTGTCCAAGGGGCCGGTGACACAGCAAAGCATCATCACCGATGTTTACAAACAGAAACCGTTTGTCATCATCGACGACGTGCGGACAGATAAACGGATTCAATACCCCAAGGAGGCCTACCAGGAAGGCCTTCGCATGGTCCTGGATCTGCCTCTCGTCTTTCGCGACCACATCGCGGGCCTTCTGAGAGTCTACTTTCCGGCATCGAGACAGTTCGAAGTAGATGAGGTCGACTTTGCCGTAGCGCTGGCGCAGCAGTGTGCCTGCGCAATCGACAAGGCGCGGCTGATCGGAGAGCAGCAAGCCCGCTATGACCAGCTGGCGCTGCAAACTGAAAAGCTTTCGGCCCTGGGGCGCATGGCGGCCGGCATCGCCCACGAAATCAACAATCCGCTGGCCGGTGTTTTGCTTTACAGCTCCAATCTCATCAAAAAAATTCCGGATGACAGCTTGCTCAAAGAGGGAATGGAAATCATCATACGGGAAACCCAGCGCTGTAAAATCATCATCCAGGGCTTACTGGAGTTCGCCCGAGAACAGCAACCGAAAAAGATGCTGACCGATATCAACCAGATCATTGATCGTGCGGTCTGCATGCTGGAAAATGAGTTCCGCCTGCGGCACATTCAACTTGAAAGAGCATATTCAAAGGATCTGAAGCCCGCTATGCTGGATGGAAGCCAGTTGCAGCAGGTCTTCGTCAATCTGTTGCTGAACGCCGCCCATGCCGTCGACCAGGAAGGGACCATTGAGATCCGAACCCGATCCGATTCCGCCGGTGAGCATTTGATTATCGAGATTCAGGACAGCGGCTGCGGGATTCCCCCGGAGAACCTGGATAAGATTTTCGAACCTTTCTTTTCCACCATAAAAGATGGTTCCGGATTGGGGCTGGCGGTCAGCTATGGTATCGTCCGAAACCACCAGGGAGAACTGACCGTTAAATCTCAACCCGGCAAAGGTGCCTGTTTCACCATCACACTGCCGCTGCGGCAGTAGAAAGGATCAACATTGGCGACCCATCTCCCCGGCAGCCTGAAACCGGCGAAAGTCCTTGTCATCGACGACGAGTCCGTCATCTGTGACGGCTGCCGGCTGGCGCTGTCCGAGAAGGGACACGCGGTGGATACCTTCAACGGCGGTGGCGAAGGAATGGACGCCATCCGGCGGGGAGATTACGAGCTGCTTATGCTGGACCTGAAGCTGCCCGATGCCGACGGAATGGATCTGTTGAAGGCTCTGCGAGAAGAAAAACCGCGCCTGGCGGTGATCGTGATGACCGGCTATTCCTCGGTACAGAATGCCGTCGCGGCCATGAAACAGGGTGCCGCCGATTATCTGGCCAAACCGTTTACTGATGACGAACTGCTTTTCGCTGTCGAAAAAGCGTTAATCAGCAAGCGCCTGACCGAAGAAAACCTGGCGTTGCGCAAGCAGCTTTTCGCCATGTTCGACTTCAGCAACATTGTCGGAGAAAATTCGAAGCTGCTGCAGGTTTTCAACGAAGTTCGCAGGGCCGCCCC
>JAQYWF010000005.1 GCA_030145105.1 Desulfosarcina sp. | reverse complement strand
GATGAATTTGCTCTTCTTTTTCATAGCAATGAATGGTCTCGCTTATTTAAGCATCAACTTTTGCGGGCATCGATTAAAACGGTGGAAGCCTGGCCACTTGCGCCATAGCTTGTTGACAGGAAGATCGTTTTTTCAGTCATTATAGGAGAACCTGAAATATTCAGATTGGAGAACGCTTTTTCCGTTTCTGTGAAATTAAGGGTTGCCGGAATATACCCCTCCTTCACGGCCAAGATTCCAAAAATGATCTCGGCAAGATCACTTGCAGGGCCCATATGGCCGGTGTAAGGCTTTAACGCACAAACAGGGATAGATGGATCGCTCAATACGGATCCGATCGATTCCAGCTCTGAACGGTCACCCGCCTGGGTGCCATCCCCCTGAGATATCAGAAAGGCGATCTCAGATTGACTGCATCCTGAACGCTTTATGGCTGTGGCCATATTCCGGTTGTTGACCATGGGCGGCACGGCCGTATTGTCATCTTCGTTCAACGCAAATGAATTGCTTGTTGCCAGCACTTTTCCAAACACCTGGGCGCCTCTTCTTTTGGCACTTTCGGCCGACTCTAAAACGATTGCGGCGCCACCTTCGCCTGTTATGAACCCATCTCTGCGCACATTTAAGGGCCGGTATGAAGCTGCGCCTGCGCTGCAGGCAGACAGCCGGCCAACGCCTTGCAGCTCATAGCGGGCGATATCCGCGATCCAGCTGCCATAACCCAAGGCTACAGCGATATCGGCCTTGTTTAGTTTAATATCTCTGCAGGCGAGCGCCAACGCCTGATTACCGCATGGTGGCATACTGGACAAACTGGTACCAGGACCCATGAATCCCGTATAGGCCGATATAAAACTGAACAGGTTGTTGTGCAAGGAGTCAAGCAGAAAAAAAGGATTGAATCGATCCATCATCGACCGGTTAAATTTATCACCGTCCGTATCCTTCCATTCCTTGCCGAGGGTTTCCTTGATCGCCGGGTACATAAACTCCGCGCCAATCTGATTATGTTCGCCCGAGGCGACAAAAAGCGATCTTCTGCCGGGTTCAATATGATCTAAATGCGTAGATTCCAATGGGAGGGCTTCATCGACGGAACTCAAACCAAACAGCGCCGCGCGGTTTAAAAACTTTAGCTGACCCCGCTGCCTGGGGGAAATACTGTCCGGAAGATGATAATCATCTATTTTTCCAATATATTGCATGAATTCAGGCAGACCGTCACCTGGGTAATGGCAGATTCCTGTTTCAAGCTTTTTCAGCTTCGCCCAGTTCTCCGCTGTATTTTTGCCCAAGGGTGAAATAAGGCCTACGCCTGTAATCAGAACATCTCGGTTTGACATTTTATCTTTTCGCAGTCCTTGTCAAAATTTTGAAAAAGTCTTGTTGAGCCTCACGATCATCAAACGCATCTAAGGGCACCGCTTTCCCCGAAAATCCTGCCATGACCTTTTTTTTGCCGTTTACCGATCCCAACCCGTTAAATGTTATTTGCCCGGAACCATCCTCAGCAACGAGCTGCACATATAGTTTTAACTGATCGCCAGGCAGAACCAATCCATAGAAGCTTGATTTTTTAACCGTGTTGACAAGAAACCAGTTTTGGAAATCCGACGATGCGGCCACAAGCCATCCGGCAAGCTGGGTGAAGGCCTCCAGCATCATCACCCCGGGCATAATGGGATTATTGGGGAAGTGAAACTCGAGGTAGTCCTCGCTCATGGCCACATTCTTGATGCCCTCAATGGATTTCCCTGGTTCATATGCATGGATATAATCGACTAATAAATAGCGCATGGCCAGCTTCCCTTCATCTGCTAAACGATCATCGGTTATCACTGCCGATCAGTATGACTGTCGAGACGGCATAATTTCCTGAGTGGGAGATCGAAATCGTATGTTGGTCAATCTTTTTCTTTTGACTTATTTTGCCGGCCCATCCGGTTAATGAGAGCGACGGCTTTCCCGATGGCCCGGTGACCACCTCTATTTCTTGAAAGGTCTTGTCGATACCGGTCCCGGTCAGCCCCAGCCCCAAGGCTTTCAGCGTAGCCTCTTTAGAGGCGAATCGACCCGCAAAATGAAGCAAGGGATCTTTTTTAGACTCACAGTAGCGCCTCTCGGCGGTGGTGAATATTTCAGACACAAAGGCGTCACTTTTCCTAAAAACCTTGCGAAACTTGCCAATTTCTACGATATCAACGCCCTGGAGGATCTTTATCATGAGACGCTCATGCCCCCGTCGACGAGAATCGCTTGACCGGTGATATAGTCGGCTTTGTCCGAAACCAAAAAGACAATTAAATTGGCCACATCCGACGGTGTCCCAATTCTCCCGGCCGGGATCATCCCGTCAATTTTGTCGCCGGCCCGTTTGATCGTTCGCCGGGTCATGTCGGTCTGAATCAGTCCCGGCAATACGGCATTTACCTGGATACCCTTGCCTGCCAGTTCAACGGCGCAGGCCCGGGTAAATGAGACCAGTCCGCCTTTGGACGCCGCATAGTTGGATTGCCCCCTGACCGCCTTTTGCGATGCGATCGACGACATGTTGATGATTTTTCCTGAATGCCTGACAATCATCATCTCAGCAGCCTTTTGGGCACATAGAAAGGCCCCTTTGAGATTCGTATCGATGACCGCGTCCCATTCGGAAAGCCGCATGGAAAGGAGCAAATTGTCCTTGATCACCCCGGCGTTGTTGACCAGGATATCGATCTTTCCATATTTGTCCCTGATATGGTCGAATAAACGGGTGGTCTCTTGCGGATCGGACACATCCGCTTGGAAGATACAACATGCGCCGCCGCGTTCGCTGATTGCGTTACTGACCGCCTCAGCCTTTTCTGACGATTTTTTATAATTAATGATGACGGTCGCCCCGGCTTCGGCCAGAACCAGGCTGGTTTCACGGCCGATACCTCTGGCGCCTCCGGTAACCAGTGCAATCTTATCCGCTAGATCGATTTTCATTGGGCATCTTCTTTGTATTTTTTTATGATAACGGTTGCATTCTGTCCGCCAAATCCAAAGGAGTTGGATAATGCCGCCCGCACCGTCGTCTGTTTTTTAACATTGGGCACATAGTCGAGATCACATTTCGGATCGGCATGTTTCAGGTTGATGGTTGGATGAATCTCGTCCCGGTTTACCGACAGCGTGGTCAAGACAAACTCGGCAGCTCCTGAAGCCGCCAACAGGTGACCGATAATGGATTTGCTTGAACTTACCGAAAGTCTGTAGGCATGGTCGCCAAATACCTTTTTTATTGCCGCTGTCTCTGCGGTATCATTCAGTTTGGTGCTGGTACCATGGGCATTGATATAATCAATCTCATCTGGATCAAGCCCTGAATCGACAAGCGCCGCTTGCATGGACTGCTGGGCACCAATTCCTTTGGGGTGGGGCGCAGTGGCTTTATAGGCATCCATGGAAGACCCATATCCGGCAACTTCGGCGTAGATCGAGGCGCCTCTTTTCAATGCATGCCTTTCTTCCTCGAGTATCGCCATTCCAGCCCCCTCTGCCATTACAAGCCCTGAACGCTTTCGATCAAAGGGTCGGCTGACTTCTTCAGGCGTATCTGCGGATGTTGCCGCTGCTCTCAGCAGAACGAAGAATACCAGCCCCACAGGATTGATCATTGCGTCAGCGCCTCCGACTAACATCATGTCGGCATCGCCTCTTTTTATCAGCCTGTATCCTGTACCGATCGAATGTGCTGAGGATGCACAAGCCGTGGTGATGCTGGCGTTATAACCCGATAATACAAACGTTTCGGCAATTAGTGCTGCCGGCCGGTTGGTGTTATATCGCATGATCGAATCACTGTGTACACGCTCTGATTCCATACCGAACTGCTTCAGGTCAAATGCTTTATTTTTCCCAACCCATCGGTGAATATCTTCAAGCTGGTTTATGCTGACCCCGGTGCCAATGATGGCACCGAAACGGTCTCGGTTGACCTTTTGGGCTGCGTCGGGCATGAGACCGGCGTCATTGATGGCTTCTTTGGCTGACCAGAGTGCAAACAGCGTGCGGCGTTCTCCTTCTTTAATACGATCGGCCTTGCAATACTTTTTTATTTCTTCCCAGTCATCCGCAGACACCGAACCGACTGCCTGCACGGGAGATTTAGCGCTTAACGGCAAAGACAGTTTCTTTATACCGGAGACGCCGGCGAGTGCTTTTTGCCAAGACGCTTCAAGATCAAGCCCAAGCGGTGTTGCCAGGCCAAGGCCCGTAACCACAACCCTTCTTTCTTGTCTCATCTATGCGTCCTTCTCGATTTCAATTCCGCTATAGTAGTAGAAAAGACGTTTAAGCGCTTCGGTATTTACGTGCCTGACATGGCTGTAAATGATGCGGTCCACGCGGGCGATCTCTTGGCCGTTATCCGTGATCCATGCCCTTCCCAGCGAGTCCCTTTGTGATGTGGAGATGAGCTCTGCATGGATTTTCGCGCTGAACCCCGGACGTCGATCTGGAGGGACCGTGACGTCCTGGACCAGGGACATGACAGATGAGAGTTTAAAATCGTGTGAGTAAACGACGAGCCAGCCTAAAAGCTGGGCCATGGCCTCTATAAAGATTACTCCTGGAACGATGGCTTTTTTCCTGAAATGATTTCTTAGAAACTCCTCTGAAAGCGTAAATGTCTTGACGCCTGTAATCGTGCTGTTTTTTTCGATATGGTCAACCCGGTCGTAAAATAAAAACCGCATATGTCTACTCCACCTTCCCCAATATGATTGAGGCGCATTGCCCTTCGTAGCTTTGAGAATTGATCAGTATGTTCTTGATCTCCCTGCTTACCGGTTTTTCTCTGACGAGGTTTTTTGCGATTCTTTTATCAGCCTCATACCGATGGCCGATTGCAGGGATGATTGAATGCTTCAGCATGCAGGTTCCCAGCACCATGTCCATGGCCGAGGCGCCTGAGAGTGAATGCCCAAGCGCTGACTTGGATGTATAGACGTGCAGATCGTCGATACAATGTTCAAATACACCGGTGATCGCTTTGAGCTCGTTTCGGTCCCCGTCGAAAGTTCCATCCCCATGGGCGATGATGAGATCAATCTCGCCAGGGCCCAGCCCTGACCTTGTCAGGGCGTCATTGATCGACAGTGAGATCGCCTTTTCGGATGGGCTGCAGTCTTCGCCATCTCGTCCAAAGGAGGCTCCATAGCCCTTAATCCAGGCCAGTGCTGGCAGGTCTCTTTGCTTGGCCGATGACAGCCGCTCAAGCGCCAAAACGCCGGCACCCTCGCCGAGGATGGTCCCGGTTGCAGGCGTCTCAAAGGGGTGACAGCCGCTGCTGCCGTTGTTTAAAAGATTGACCAGTGATGCACGAGTCAGGCTCATGGGAGATATATTTTCGCTGACGCCTCCGGCTAGGGCCAAATCAGCTTTATTGCCCAATACCGTATGATAGGCTTCCATCACTGCATCCACCGCAGCGGGGGAGTGAGGGCAGAATACGATACTTTCGCCTTTTATCCCCAAGTCTATCGCTACCTGACAGAAATGAATATTGTTCAGCATGGAAAGCGGCCATAGCGGATGAATATCTTGGTAAGTGCCGGAAAAGAACTTTTCGTAGTTCAGTTTTCCATCATCGTCGGTTGCATTGATCACCGCCTCCAAAAGATCATCGACATGATAATCAACCATCCCCATGGCAGCAAAATAGCCTACACGTTCCGGCGGTGTCACTTCAAGATCAATCGAGGAATATCGAAATGCATCTCGTGTGCTTTTCAAAAGCATATACGCGTGACGGTCCATGATGCGGCCGCCTTTTCCGCGGACCCCCAGTTCATCAGGATCCAGGCCGCGAACGAATGCGCCATGTTGACAGTGGAACCCTTCAACATCGAATTCATCTATCCTGCTGATGCCCGATTGGCCGTTGAGCAGGTTTTTCCAGGTGGTATCGAGGTCGTTGCCTAAAGCGCTGACCAGACCGACACCTGTTATTACCACTTTATCTTGCATTCGAATAACATGATCCCAAAATGATGACCACCGATCTTAAAAAAAAGCACGAATTCCGTTTGTTGATAGCGCAGGAACGTAAAAGGAGGTGCAGCGGAGCAAGGGGTTAGTCATTATAGCGACTGATGCAGAGGCTGGCATTTTGCCCGCCGAACCCAAAGGAATTGGAAAGGACCGTATGGTGTTCTTTTGTTCTTGATTTATTGGGCACATAATCAAGATTACATTTTGGGTCCTTGAATTCCTGATTGATCGTCGGTAGGATCGTTGAGCTGTTGATTCCCATTAGTGACAGGATGCATTCTATAGCGCCGGCAGCCGCTATGCTATGGCCAAGCATGGATTTATTTGAGCTTACCGGAATCGCGTCAGCCCTTTCTCCGAATATTTGTCTTATCGCCCTTGTTTCTGTTAAATCGTTCTGGCTGGTTGAGGTCCCATGTGCATTGATATAGTCAATATCCGCTATGTCCACACCGGCATCGTCAAGGGCTGATTTCATGGCAATGATTGCACCCAGTCCCTTGGGGTGGGGATCGGTAATCCGGTAAGCATCGGCTGATGCGCCATACCCTTTCAGTTCGCCAAGTATCGTGGCGCCTCTCTCCAAGGCATGTTCACGTTCCTCAAGAATGAGCGCTCCGGCAGCCTCGGACATGACAAAACCATTCCGTCGGCGGTCAAAGGGTCGTGAAGCCGCCTGAGGGGTTGGATGTTTTTCAGATAAGGCTTTTAGAAGCAGAAACCCGGCCATCCCGATAATATCAAGCAATGCGTCACAACCGCCGGCGATCATGACCTTGCACTGCTGATCTTCTATCAGTCTCAGGGCCTCTCCGATCGCCTGTGACCCCGCCGCGCAAGCCGACACGATCGTCAGGTTGGGTCCCTTGCAGTCAAATGCAGTTGCAAGTATACTTGAGGCCACGTCGGGTTTCCTACGAAAAAAATTCCAATAGCGATATCCACCGTCCTTTATCAGCCCCTGTATATCCCAATTCCCGTTATCATCGAGGAATTGATGCAAATGATGCATATCCTGAGGCTTGGGGTTTTCTCCGTGCGAACCCAGTGCCACGCCGATGGCATGCCTGTCTTCAATGCTGGAAAGGCCTCCTTGTGCAGCCGCCTCGGCAGTTGCGATCTGCATCAGCCTGAGGCCGCGGGATGAATATTTTCGATATTTCTGCGCGTCCTTGTTTTCAAGTTTTTCTATCCACGCATCACTGACTTCACCGCCAATGTGGCATGGAAGCCCGGACGTGTCGAATGATTGAATATAATCAATACCGGATCTGCCATGACTGCAATTGCTGAAGGTTTCTTCACAATTCCTCCCCAATGGGGTAATCATTCCATATCCGGTTATTACCACTCTGGATTTTTTGGTATCGGGATTCATATGAAAGCGAAAATTAAAAAATGTTTTTCTCTTGTTGTACGTTAGTCAGCCAGGCTACGATCAGGTCGTCACCATTCGTGTAGGCAGCGCTTTCACCGCATGACCCACAGCTCACTTTCATACCATCTTCCGATTTCCAGTCACTGCTGCTGCATTGCGGACATTGATCCGGCAGCGTGTTGAGTATATCCAAAACACCTTTAGCAAAAGGCCCGACAGTTAACATCGCGGGAACTTCATCCATATCAATGCCGGCTTCAATCTTAGGAATATTTCCACCGTAGCGCAGATTCAGCAGGGTTACGGCTTTTTCGGTCAAGCGACCCTCGTCATCAATGGCCGTCCCTTCACCGAACATCTCTTCGATGTGTTCCAGCAAAAAGTGGCGCGCCATCTTGATGCCAAAGGCCTGTTCAAGCCTGTAGTTGATATCAAGAAAATCGAGTGATTCCGCACCCAGATCATCGGTGAATGACGATTCCGGCTTGATCACGCCCTCATCCACCTGAAGGGTTTCAACGAGGGCTTTTTTGAGCTCATTTAAAACGGTCGCTTCCGATACAAGATTATTCTTCATTTTATTCTTTAGGGCTCCTTTAGATGTTAAAACAGTTTGGATTTATGGGTTATAGGCTACAAATACGGCTTATCACTGCCTGATTAGGGTGCTGCTGAGCCCCTTGTCGACAATGATCGTCTGACCGTTGATTCCCTTGCTTAAAGGGCTACACAAAAAGGCAACCACGTCCGCGATTTCGGAGGTTTCTACAACAAGGTCGTCCGGAAGTTTCTCGAGATGGTCCCAGTATTGCCGGTACACCTTAAAGGAATCAGTCTTAACGATTCCACCGCATACCGCATTGACAGATATATTTTTTTCCCTCAGGCTTTCGGCGCAGTCCCTGACCACTGCTTCCATAGCAGCCTTCATACTCCCAAGCGGGTAGGACGGGTTGAAAAAACGGCTCCCCAGACTTGATAAAAATATTATCTTGCCGTGATTTTTCTCCAGCAGCGGGATCGCCTGCTGGATACAGAAGATATTACCAAGATAATTCGTTTCTACAAGTTGTTTCAGTTCCCTCTCAAAAAGCTTCTCGATCGGTTTGAAGGGCGCCTTGGCGGCATTTAGGATAAGGTAGTCAAGTTTACCGAGCCCATCCGATACGGCCTGGATCATTGCCTTTACCGAATCTTTTTTTGAAATATCCGATTGAATCAATATAGATCTGCAGTTATTTCGCTCAATTTCAACCTGGAGTGCTTCGGCTTTGGCTCTTGAGGAGCCGCGATCATTTCTGTAAGTGATCGCAATATCAGCACCCGTATGAGCCAGCTTCTGCGCGATCGCCTTGCCAATACCGCGAGAACTTCCTGTAATTAAAGCAACTTTTCCACTAATTCCATCCATACTTTTTCAACTCCACGTTCAGAGGTATCTGACGCGATCCAACCAGGGAAGTGATGCACTGGGTTCACTCACCAGACGTCGATAGTCAACGCGCCCACCGTCGCCATAAGCATCCGTACCATTTACAATATGTACGCCGCTTGGGAAAATCCTCCAATCATATGAAACTATTAAATCATTTGAACCCGTGCATCGTTTAGCAAACCTTATTTAAATTTTCAATCTTTAATAACCGTTACCGAATGGTAAGGCGGCGCCTCCATATCGATGGGTGCCATCGTTAGCCCCCTCCAAAATGTGATTATAGATGATGTCATATTTAGGATAACGGTTATCAACGATCGATTCGGGGACCCGCCATTTCAGTTCTCATATTATGCGATTGATCTCACCAATCAAATGGTCCAATCGCTTGACTGAGACTGGCCCGTCGGTGCCCACCTCCTGAGCAAAAATGGACACCTTGTACTCTTCGATCATCCAGAAAAACGCTTCCACGGCAGCCCGCTTTTCCGAGGAGGTCGATGAATCCAAGGATTGCAGCATGCGGTTGAGGTGGTCGACAAACGGCACAACCAGGTTTTGCCGGGAACGGTCCTTCTCCAGGTCGGTATATCCCCGCTGGGCCCGTATGGACAGGGCGCTGAGGTATCGCACCAAGTGCGAAAGGCGCTTACGGTCGTATAGAAGGACGAAGTTATCGGGAACCAGGCGGGTCAGTTCGTTTTTAAGGGTCTGCAGGAACTGCCCCACCACCGGCGAGGCAATGCATTTTCGCTCCACATCCGCAATCCGGCAATGAGCGTCATGATGGGCTTCGACTACGGCAATGACCCGATCACGCAAGTCCTGGCCGCACTGGTGCACCCGTAAACCAGTCAGTTCGTTCAATCGGGCCTTGTAGTCCACTTCGGTGAGGATCGGGTGAGCGAACAACTCTCGGGTGATACAATGGAACAACTGCGCTTCGACAGCGGCCATCCCACCGAAATAAACGGTCTGGCGTTTCAACAGCACCGGCAGCTTCAGGCTCTTTTTCAGGAATTTGAGATCGTCGGAAAAATGGCGGGTCAGCAGGGCCGCGACCCCGTTGACGTGCGCCGCTTCAGCGGCCGTCAGATCAAGGAACAACCGGATCCGAATCCCGCTGCCATCGGTTTCCAGCCTGGGGTAGAACCGCCACTGCCCGCCCCTTCCATCGTCACCGCTGACCGCTTCGGGCAGGTCACCGAAATCCCAGGCGGTAATTCCCTGGCGCTCCCATCGCCTCGTCAAGGCCTGCATGCCTTTGGGTCTGGATGACTCGGAGACGTTTTGATCCAATAAGGCGTCCTCACGGCCGCTGGCCACCACCCGGCCCCGGGCATCGGTGATGGCCAGGCGCATCTTCAAATGGTCTGGCAGCCCGTCCACCGGCCAGGCCGACGCCGGAATATCCACCTTCAATCGCTGGAAGAGAAAGCGGCTCAGGGCGGTGGGCAGACTTTCTCGGCCACGGGGCATTTCCTGGAGAATCGTCTGCACGGTGTCGGCCACCGGCACCAGTTTAACCCGGTAGGTCTTGGGCAGCCCCTTGATCAGAGCGGTGATTTTCTCGGGCAGCAAACCCGGAACCAGCCAGTCCAGCTGCTGCCGGGGGAGATCCCCGGTGGTCTCGACAGGGATAGTGACGGTGACGCCATCAACCTCCGTTCCCGGCTCGAAGGCATAGTCACAGGCCAGGACCCGGTGGCCCAAATCCAACTGACGGGGAAACTGGTCCAACACATCAGGATCCGGCGCATAGCGTATCAGCATCTCTCGATCCAGCCGCAGGAACCGGTCACCGCCCTTCTTGCGGATGCGATGTTTCAGGGTCCGGATGTCGAACACTCCGGGCAGCCGCGCTTTGTAAAACGCCACCAGCACATCGTCGTCTACGAGGATATCCCGCCGTCGAATGCGGTCTTCCATGCTGCGCACGGCTTGGACCAGTTCGGTATTGTGGTGCATGAAATCCAGCGGCTGTTTCACGTCGCCTTCCACCAATGCGCTGCGCACAAAGATGTCCGATGCCTGAAGTGGGTCGATGCGGCCAAAGGCCACGCGCCGGTCCTGGACAATCGGCAGGCCGAACAGGGTCACCTGCTCCCGGGCCACCACCGCTTCGCGGCTGCGTTCCCAGTGCGGATCGGACCAACTCGTGCGGCACAGGTCTCCGCCCAGCGGCTCCAGCCAGGTCACGTCGATGGTCGCTGCCTTGCGGGCAAACAGGCGCGAGGTCTCCACCATCTCCGCCGCCACGATCCAGTTGCCCGGATTCTTGAACAGTCCAGAACCGGGGAAAAGCATCACCTCACGATCCTTGGATGCCCGGAAGAAAACCTTTTCTTTTTTCATGGCAATATTGGACAAAAACCCGCTCAGGATGGCGCGGTGAATGGCGGCATACAGGGGATGGAACGACCCGTCGGCAGCCTGGCCGCCTGCCGCCAGTTCCTTAAAGGCCTGCCCGTTGCTTACCATGGGACCGAACCGCTGCTCCTTCAGCACGGACTTGATCTGGCCGTGAATATCCCGCCATTCTCGGATCCGGCGAAAGGAGAGGAAATGCTGTCGGCAGAACTTTTTCAGTTCGTTCATGCTGCCGGGCCGGCTGCTGCCGTGATGGATCGCGTGCCAGATGTTGAGCACGGTCGCAAAGTCGGAAAGCGGATCCACAAACCGCCTGTGGGCCTGGTCGGCCAGGGCCTCCTTGTCCAACGGCCGCTCACGCACATCCTGGATGCTGAGGGCGGCGGCAATGATTACGACAGGATCGAGGCAGCCTTCCTCGCGGGCTTCGATGAGCATTCGCGAGAGGCGTGGATCAATGGGCAGGCGGGCCATGGTGCGGCCGTTTTCCGTCAACCGGTATCCCCCGGCCTCGCTGCGGTTCTTATCCTGGCGAACAATGGCGCCCAGTTCGAGCAGCAGGTCGAATCCGTCCTGGATGCTCTTTCCAGCCGGCCGGTCGATGAATGGGAAATCGGCAATGTTTCCGAGTTTCAGTGCGATCATGCGCAGGATGACCTCGGCCAGGTTTGATCGCAGGATCTCCGGCTGGGTGAACAGGGGCCGGTTGGCGTAGTCTTCCTCGGTATAGAGACGAATGCACACCCCGTTTTCCACACGCCCGCAGCGCCCTTTGCGCTGATCGGCGCTGCTCCTGGAAATCGGCACCACCGGCAACGAGGTGGTCCGGGATCGGGGAACATACTGGGAGATGCGCGCCAAACCCGTGTCCACCACGTACTTGATCCCCGGAATCGTGATGGATGTCTCGGCCACGTTGGTGGCCACGATGATCTTACGGGCCGCGGTGCTCGCGAAAACCCTTCGCTGTTCCCCGGCACTGAGCCGAGCAAACAGGGGCAGAATCACGGTCCTCGCAAAATGGCGCCCCCCCAGTGTCTCGCAGGTCTCCCGGATATCCTGCTCGGTGGGCATGAAAATCAGGATGTCCCCTCGGCTGCGGCTGGCCGCCAGCCGATCCACGGCGGTTGCCGCCAACTCAACGGGCGTGTGGTCCTCCTTGTCTTCCCGGTCGGCATCGGGGTAGAAATAGCGTGTCTCTACCGGATAAAGCCGCCCGGACACCTCGATCACCGGTGCATCGTCAAATGCCTTTGAGAATTTCTCGGTGTCTATGGTGGCCGAGGTAATGATCAACTTCAGGTTCCTTCGTTTGCGAACCAGCTGTTTCAGGATGCCGAGCACAAAATCGATGTTCAGGCTGCGCTCGTGTGCCTCGTCGACGATAATCGTATCGTACTCGTTGAGCCACGGATCGCCCTGGGTTTCCGCCAGCAGAATGCCGTCGGTAACTACCTTGATGTAGGCGTCGGGACCGCTCTTGTCCTGAAAGCGGATCTTGTACCCCACCGATTGTCCGAGGTCCTCTCCCAACTCCTCGGCGATACGGGCGGCCACCGTGGTGGCGGCAATGCGCCGGGGCTGGGTGCAGGCAATCTTGCCGTTGATGCCGCGCCCGGCAGCCAGGCAGAACTTGGGAATCTGCGTGGTTTTTCCCGATCCGGTCTCACCGGAGATGATGGTCACCGGATGATTGTGGATGCTGTCGATGATCGCCGCCTTTGCCGCGGTGATCGGCAGATGGGTCAGATCCTGAAATCGGGGAACCCTTTCACTGCGCCGCTGCCCTCTGGCAACGGCTTCACGAATTTTCGGCGCCAGGCCATTCAGGCGTCGCGCAATCTCCACGGCCGCCATCTTTTTCCGAGACCGGGCCAGCCGGTCCAGTTCACGGCGCAGGGCGATGGCGTCGCTGTGCATGGCCTTTTTAAGCAGGTTGCGGAATTGGTTAATTTGCTTTTGGTTGTCGGTCACGGATGGTCCTGTTCGTCTGCTTGGCCGGACTTGTCGCGCCCTTTTCTACCATGACCAATAACGAAAACAACCCTTTTTACCGGCGGAGGTCAGCAAATCGGGTATTCCCCGCGGTGTGGGACGGGCAATGCGAGCGAACTGGAAATCGGTTTTCATTCTTTCGATAAAGAATCTCCGCGGCAAGCCGCGGGGATTCTTTAATTGTGCCGGTTCGCACGATCTGCTAAACTGGTCATTGAGTTAGCGCTGCTGGTGATGCGCTTGGACATCGAGGCAGGATTCAACAACACGCGGAGGTTGACAAACCAAGAGATGACAAGGAACTATTTGGACTGGCGTGGATTGATCACCGTTTTAGGTTGTGCCCTGCTTTTGATCGGCGCCATCGATCAGACCACCAAGGATGCGCTCACGGTCAGGCACATCCTCAGGGTCATCGCCGAGAAGCCCCCCCGGTCCAACACCCAAGAGCTTAGCGCTGAAGTGACCGAGAAGGAGCTCAACGCCTACATTACCTATCGTCTGGCACAGGAGAAGGCGTCGGTTTTCGACAGTCTGACGGTGAAACTGCTGGATCATAACCATGTCCGCGGTAAAATGAGGTTTGATGCGCAGCGGCTCAACCTGGACACCCTGCTGGGCGAAAACCTGGTTTTCGATTTCAAGGGTGTTTTTCTGACCCGGGATGGGGCTGGCCGTATCGACCTGATCTCCCTGCAGCTCAACGGCCAACCCATTGATCCGCAGGTGCTGGACTTCGTTATCCACACGGCTGCATTGGTATACCGAACGGAATCGTCAGGTATCGGTGACTGGTATGAATTGCCCAAAGGGATCAACCGGATAAGCGTGAATAAAGCCAAAGCCATTTTGTATTATTGAAGGCTCCCATGTAACCTTTTTCATTTTCCTCCGTTATAGGATCAACCAATCACCTAAATGGAGGGGAGGCTTCAATTACGATTCAGCCCCGATATTTTTATGGAGTGACAGTATCTGTCACAATCAGACGCATGGCATCGAGTCTCACCCGAGCCGATGAAATTGCCGACAATACGGCATTCCGTTCCAGTTTTGCCGCGTTAATTTCCCTATCACGGATAGCGGCATTTACCCGGGAAAGCGCCTCAATGCGACTGACGGCGTCATCCATCGACCGGCCGGCCGCCTGATGCGCCGCCTCGATGACCGGCCGGGACCTGGCCCGGGCCATCACCCGGCCGGCCTCGAGCATTTCCGGGATCCGGTGAGAAACAACAGGCATTATTTCAGCGAAAAGGGCGGCTGAACCGTCGGTGAGTAGGTCCGACAGCCCCTCGGGCAGGTCCTTTTCCCGATTATTCAGGTGGTGATCCACGACCACCCGAAACGGGGTGGGCGGCAGGTATCGCTCAACGGTAAGGTTCGGCCGGGCGATCGCCTCGATCAAGAATACCATCTCCAGCAGAAATGCCGGTTCCCCGGCTGCCGCCCAGCAGGCGAATCCGGCACTTCCTTTCCCGCTGCCCAGATAGTGCTCCATGGCACCGCTCACCAGCGGATGATCCCAGGTGAGGAATCCGAGATCTTCACGAATCAGGGCACTGGCACGGTCCGTGGTCACCGTCAGACCTGAGGGCCGGAACCCCGGTAGCGGGTCTGCATAGCGATGATCAGGGCGCAATCGATAGACATGGGGGGCAAGCGGCTCCATCACAATTCCCCAGACGTCTAAAAGCGGTTCGATCCATTGTAGGAAACTGGGATCGCCGTCGATATCCCGAATGGCTTCCATCAAGCCCGCCATCTTCTCCGGCGGCAACGCATCCAACTCCAGGAGCCGATCCCGCCCCAAATCGATCCGGCGCTGCTGGCGGATGACGGATATCCGGCCACCGCGGATCAGCCTGTCCAAACGGGCATGGGTCGCTTTCCTTTCCAGGTCACCGATCAGTGCCGCCAGTTCGCCAAAAAACCGGCTGGTCACCCAGCCGGCGGCCGGGCCATTTTCTTCAAATGCGTTCAGGGCTTCATGGTACCATCGTGTCAGGATCTCCCCGCCGGTTCCACGGACAAATGGCACCCACACCTGGACGAGCCCGGTCTGGCCGATACGGTCCAGACGGCCGATGCGCTGCTCCAGCAATTCAGGATCGGGCGGCAGATCGAAAAGGACCAGATGGCGGGCAAACTGAAAGTTGCGCCCCTCGCTGCCGATCTCGGAACATAGCAGCAGCTCCGCACCGCCCGCCTCGGCAAACCAGGCCGCATTACGATCCCGCTGCACCAAGGTCATCTCTTCGTGATAGCGCCCGACATTAATGTTGATGCGCTTTTCCAGCGCTTCATAAAGGGCGTTGACCTTCCCGGACGTTCGGCAGATCAGCAGCGCCTTCTCTTCACGATGATCGCGCAGATAGTTTTCCAACCAGGCCACCCGGGGGTCATCTTTAAAAGTGGTCTCCCCGCTTACCGGCTGCAATCCGAAATCCTGCATGGCTTCCAGGTTGAGCCGACGGCGCGTCGACACCCCGTTGCCATCCACATCGAGCGGCACCAAATGCGCCCGCCTACCCGGAAACCCGCCAACGGTGCGCCGCGTGTTTTTAAACATCACCCGGCCGGTGCCGTGCCGATCGATGAGCGTCTTGATCAAATCCTGCCGTCCGGCGGTTTGGGTCAGCTTTTCTTTAATTGTGTGGGCAGGGATGCCGAGTAAGTGCGAAATGCGCCGCAGGCTGTCCGGATCGGCATGGCGGCCATCCGCCAGCGTCTGCGCAATCCGGGCGACCTGTCCAAAGGCCCGGCTTTGCGTTTTGAATTGCCCGTAGTCGGTATAGCGATCCGGATCCAGCAGGCGCAGTCGAGCAAAATGGCTTCGTGCCGCCAGGTGCCCCGGCGTGGCGGTAATCAAAATCATCCGCTCAACGGTTTCCGACAGCTGTTGAACCTGTTGGAACAAGGAGCCGCCCGACTGCATGTGATGGGCTTCATCCACCACCACCATATCCCAGCCGGCGTCGATCAATCGGGACAGCAGCGCGGGTGGGGCCGTTGTCAGAAAAGAGAAGCCGCAAAGCCCCAGCGGTTCGTCGTAAAAGGGATTGTCACCGGCAGCGGGTTGAAACTGCGCCGCCATAAACGCATCATCGAAAATGCGACACCGCAGATTAAACCGGCGCGCCAGTTCCACAAACCACTGCACCACCAGGGCATCGGGAACGATGGTCAGGATCCGGTTGACCCGGCCCGTGACCGTCAGGCGATGCAGAATGAGACCCGCTTCGATGGTTTTCCCCAAACCGGTTTCGTCAGCCAGCAGCACCCGGGAAGGCGGCGATCGCTGACCTCGGCGGCAATGGCGAATTGATGGGGAATCAACGCCACCCGCCCGCCCACGAACCCCGACACCGGTGACCGGGCCATGCGGTGCCGGTAGTGGAGGAGACGACACCTCAGGTCAAAAAGGGTCGACGGGTCGCGCTGCCCGGCCATGAGCCGTTCTTTAGGCGTGTCGAGCACCATGGTGTCGGTCAGCCGGTCTTCGCGCAGGCGCATGCCAGGACCACAATACACATTCAGTCCTTCTTCCGATTCAATCGAATCGACGGTCATGGACTCGCCACCCTCGCTTTGAATACGATCACCAGGATGAATGACGATCCGCCTGATAGGGGCGCTTTGGATTGCATATATCCGGGTGATGCCACTTTTCGGAAACCTCAGGTGAATCCGCCTTCCCGAGATGGCGTCAACAATACCCACACCCAGTTCGGGCTCCATTTCACTGGCCCAGCGTTGACCCACCGCACATTCGGTCATTGGCACGAATCTCTCTCCGGTTCGGGTCCGTCCAAAAATGGTAGTTTGCGGTTCAAATCAAGGCCACGGGGTTTTGGAGACCGTAGGCGTAGCAGCGCACCGTCGAGGATAGCGCTGAAGCTTCACTACGTGCTCCAGAACACGAGAACGCCGAGCTGGGCCGCAAGATCCTGTTTTTGGACAAACACGTAAAAAAAACATCGGTTCCGGCATACTTCCGGAACCGATGGAGTGGATTTGCATTGACTGCCCGAAGCTCAAAACCCCGGATATGCCGACTACCCCTTCAATCTAAATTTGGGCTGGATGAAATCAGAATTGCAATGAATAATCGCGGTGTTCCGATAAGCAACTGGCAACCGCTTTGACCTGATCATCCGTCAACCGTCGCTGCAATCGAAGACCAATGGAATCTTTGATGGCATTGTCATAGGAAGCAAGCGCTGGGGCGATTTCAACTGCTGCGCGACGACGCCAATCGACTTCAGCAGCATATAACGTTAAGCCCTCGCTCAGAAGCTGAATTGCCTTTTCCGGATCTGGTTGATTTCCTTTAAGCGCCCTGCGCGCTTTGGAAAGCTTGGACTTGATGGCGCTTGTGCCGGCAACCTTACCAAGAGCCGATTCTGATTGTTTGATCCGTTCCAAAGCAACTTTAGCCGGCTCATTGACAACTGCCTTTTCGAGAGCAGTCATTTGTTGTTCAAGACCGGCCAGTTCATCTGCGCCATCGATGACCTCTCGTAATTCCGCAATCGTTTTATACGCCTGGTCGACGTTGTTGCGGTAATCACGGCGCGCTTGACTTTCGGCTTTTTCCAAATCCGCATAACGTTTGTTGACGCCAGCCCAGCTCTCGGGAATCTGGTTTTGAAGGTCTGTTATCGCCGCTTCTGCCTTCTCGATTGCTGCTTCAATTCGGGTGATTTCATCCCTGTCCGGGGACTCGCTCCGAGACGTCCTCGTCAAAACCTGCTTCAATTTAACGACTTTCAAGTGGATAAGACGCATATCTGACTGCAAACGGCGAACAAATTGATGCTGTGGGCGGTATTCAGATGAATAGCCGACACGATGTTCTTCAGCCATGCGAACCGTGGCGACTAAATCGAATGTGTTCAAGGTCCGATCCAGGCTTTCGTTCAACGCTTTCTGTCGTTTTTCCGGTAAAACACTGAGTTCCAAGGCACCTAAGGTTTTGACATCGCCGCGCAGTTGCTCACCTTGATCATCATAGTGATCAAAGAGATATTCTTCAATGCAGGATTGCATTCGCGGATTGATCGGCGGTGGCGCTGTATCGGAAGACAGCGAAATACGCGTGGGCAGGTAGTTCACTATCGCAGGCGAAACCGCAACTATCACCAATGCAACCACCTGCAATCCAATAAAGGGAATAGATCCACGATAAATATGCAGTGTTTTTACAATGGGGGGGGCGACGCCACGAAGGTAAAACAGAGAAAAACCAAAGGGCGGCGTCAGAAATGAAGTCTGAAGATTAAGACCCACCATCACGCCAAACCACACGGCGGTCACATTGGCACCCGGGTCGGCCAGCAGAATGGGGGCGACAATGGGAACGACGACGACGGCTATTTCGAGAAAATCGATAAAAAAACCGAGAACGAACATCACCGCCATGACGACCATAAATTGGATCCAGAATCCACCTTCCAGATTGGTTAAAAAATGCTTGACCAATTCTTCCCCGCCAAAACCACGAAAGGCAGCGGTCAACATGGCGGCACCAATCAGAATAATAAAAACCATGGATGTCGTTTTGGCCGTTTCAACCATGACCGAGTTGAGGGTATCTTCAATTTTATATATTCGCCAGGTACTCCAGGCCACGGCAATCAACAGCCCGGTAACAGCAACCGCGGCCAGGAAGAGACCGATGGCATCCCCCGTCTTGATACTTTTGACGTTGAGGTCATAAAAGGCGAGTACAATCGCAATGACAATGGTTGAGACGACGGCCAGAATTGCCGGGTAATAGGCGTTGCGTTGACCTTCGGCAAGGCGATACCCCCCCATGATCATGGCGCCAACGGCGCCCACCGCACCGGCCTGGTTAACCGTGGCCACGCCCAGTATGATCGAACCGAGCACCAGAAGAATGAGGGTCAACGGGGGTGCCAAAGCCAACACGACACGTTTGGCGAATGTTAGATCCCAATTGCCTTCATAGGGTACCGGCGGCGCGGACCCTTTCCGAAACAAGGCGACCATCAGGATATACATGATATACAATCCTACCAGTACCAAACCAGGCACGAGGGCCCCCATAAACATTTCACCGGCGCTGGTGGAGGTGACATCCAGTACCGAAGGCATACTGAATTCGCCGGTTGCAGCCTTATAAGCGGCTTTGCGGATCGTACTGGCCTGATCGGAAGCACCGCCCAACTGGTCGGCAAGGATAATCAGAACAATAGAGGGGGGAATGATCTGGCCGAGCGTGCCCGAAGCACAAATCGTGCCCGTTGCCAAGGGTTTAGAATAATTGTTGCGCAACATTGCCGGAAGTGAAATCAACCCCATGGCAATGACCGTTGCCCCAACGATTCCGGTCGTCGCCGCCAGCAAGGCACCGACAAGGACAACGGAGATTCCCAACCCTCCGGGTACCGGTCCAAACAGTTGGGCCATCGAAACCAGAAGATCTTCTGCGATCTTGGAACGCTGCAGCATAATGCCCATGAAGATAAACAATGGAACCGCTATCAGCGTATCTCGTTCGACATTCCAATAGAGACTTCGAAAATTGGTCACGCCGGCATTGAGCCACGTTAAGGGGCCGCCTTCTACGAAGAAGGCGCTGGGGTCTCCAGCAAACAGATACCCACCTAACGCTGCCAAGCCAATCGACAAAATGGCGGCTCCCGGCAATGAGAAGGCGACCGGGTAACCGGAAGAAAGCGCAACCATCATCATTAAAAGGAGAATAGCGATAAAGACTACTTCCATGTAGTGATCCTTATTATTTTGTATCGTTTTAGGACTTACCGGCTAACTGATCACCACCTGGTTCCTGACGGAGGTCAGCGATATTGTCGAGCAGGTAACTGGAAAATTGTATGATCATGGACACCGCGTAAACGGCTAGAAAACCAACCATCAGGTACTTCACATACAATCCATAACCGGATTGTGAAACTTCGAAACTGTACAGCGGGCTGTTGATACTGCTCGTTTTATCCCACATGCCGGTCATGAGGATAATCCCCCCCAATGGCAGGCCCAACAGCAATGTGCCGACCGTATTGGTCCATGCTTTGCTGCGTTTACCGAAACGAGAATAAAGCACGTCGACACGAACATGTCCTTCATGAACCAACGTATAGGCACTGGCAAAAAGAAATAATGCCGCATACCAGAAGCGCACGAGATCCCCCATGAACGGCTGTTCGTAGGAAAAAACAAATCGGGAAATAACAATCTGAAACTCTGCCAGTACGACCAGAAAGGCCAACCAGGTAAATCCCAGCGACCGATTAAAAATAGCGATGACAAACGATAGAAGGATCAAGGGATAGTGCACATAAAGGCCACGAAATTGGGGGCGCCCAAGGGCTTCGGTTAACTCATCACCAACCAGTGGTGACAGCAGGTTCTCGACCCTAAGAAAAGAGATGAGTATGTCGACTAAGCCTATAATTAATACGACCCAAAAGGCCGCACGAATGATATAGGCGGCAAATCCGGACAGTAAAGCAGCATCCACGCGCAAGGGCCGTTGGCGAGTCCGGAGGACATAAAGGACAACTAGCGCAACCGCGCCTACATAGCTCAGAAGCTGAAGCCACCCTTTTGCAATCTGACCATTATCGAGAGGGGTGCTTAGGGCTTGCATGCCAAACCAGCCCTGGTGTGAAAAAAAAGATGGCAATCCAGGCCATTGCCGCCAGAAATTCAGGTAGTTGTTAAACAGAAAGAGCAGCATGATCGCGACAATCGATACTGCAAATGTTCGTACCACCAAAATGATGACTTTATGGCCTGAAGCATCGTTTTCCATAGCTGTGGTTGATAAATCATTGGTATCGATGGTGTCTGATGAGCTCATAAGTTGTGGGCTGTTCATATGTGAGGTAGTAGATATAATGTGATTGTGCGGCGGTACGAAACCGGACAGCTGAATTGGTTATTTGGAACGTCCACCATAGACGAAAAATATGGTACCCCAGGGGGTACCATATTTTAAATGAGAGACGTTTAGGTATCGATCAGAAAGCAAGCACACGGTTACGCTGGTTAAGGTAGGCCTGATCGGAGATCTTCATCCAGCTTCCCACCTCTTTGCGTGCGTCGGCAAAACTGTCATATATTTTTGCTGCCAGTTTACTATGTTTTCTTGTCTCTGCATATACTTCCGCAGATGCTTTACCAAAAGCATCGTATATATCATCATTAAATTCACGTAGTTGTACGCCTTGATCGGTGACCAGCTTGGCAAGGGACGCTCCGTTTTTCGCATTGAATTCAGCCATCATGACATCGTTTTCCATGGATGAGGCAGCTTCAATAATCAATTGGTCGGATTTTGAAAGGCCATCCCACCATTTTTTATTCAAGCCGATACACAGCATTGACCCCGGCTCATGCATGCCCGGGTAGTAGTAATACTTGGCGGCTTCGTAGAACTTCATGAATCCATCATTCCAGGGGCCGACCCACTCCGTCGCATCAATTGATCCGGAAATCAGGTTTTCATAAATCTGGCCACCGGGAAGGGAAACCGGGGAAGCGCCCAGCTTGGCCATGACATCGCCGCCAAGGCCGGGAATACGCATTTTGAGCCCCTTCAGGTCATCGACAGAGTTGATTTCCTTGCGAAACCATCCGCCCATCTGCGAGCCGGTATTGCCGCACATCAAGCCTTTGACGCCAAATTCGGCACCCAGTTCATCCCATAGTTCCTGACCGCCGCCGAAGCGAATCCAGGCGTTAAATTCGGTGTAGGTTAGTCCAAAAGGAACAGAACAGAAAAAAGGAAAACCAGGGTGCTTGCCTTTCCAATAGTATTCGGCGGCATGATAAATCTGTGCATTGCCCGAGGCGACCTCATCGAAGGAATCGAATGCCTTTACCCGTTCACCAGAGGCAAAATAGTTCACTTTCATACGACCATCGGTCATATCGGACAATCGCTTTGCAAAACGTTGCGCCCCCGTCCCCAGGCCGGGGAAATCTCGACCCCACGTAGCAACCATTGTAATGTCTATCGTCTTTTTTGCATGTACCGCAGGAGCACCTGCAATCACGGCTCCAGCAGCAATAGCACCAGCACCAGCTTTTTTAATAAATTCTCGTCTTTTCACAGTATTCCTCCTTGATGGGTGGTTGATAAATCATTAGACTTCCGGCAACACTTCAATTTACCAGGGAAATTTCAAGTTGCCATCTTGACAGCAGCCCAAAGCGCCTTTTCATTATTTCAATAACCACAGAGATACAGATTTGTTCGAGCTTGTAGCAGATTTTCTGTGTGGTCTGGTGCCAAAACGTGATTGATGACCACATCAAAAAAACAACCAGCAGCAGCAGCAGGGTGACCTAGGAGACCAAACGGCCCAACGCCACATTGGATCTGTCGATGGCGCCGCTGAAGACCTTCAACCAATTGAGCATGAACACCGCCTGAAAAGATGCCAGCCAAATATTGCGTTTGCGTTAAACCACCCTGTTGTACAACAACTTTCCCGGCGTTGGATATAAATAGCTAAAAGCTTTAACTCGCTACAATATATGCGCCACAATGTCAACAAGCAGAGAAAGTGAATCACATTCAGTTCCCGTCAATACCAGGTCGAGGACGGTTGCCGTGTCAGGGCAGCGGAAGGACTTTTTCTTGATAAAGGTTCAACGAACCGTTATGAATATACGCTCGAACAGCGACTCGGTTAAGGCATTCATAAAGTAGGTGTCTGACCGACAAAGGGGAGCCGATGGCGGGGAATTTATACTGGGCGGACAACTACGTGCAGAAACGATGCACGGCCGAAGATGCCATCGGGCATATCCGACCCGGTCAGCGGGTGTTTATCGGTTCGTCCTGCGGGGAACCCCAGCATCTGGTAAAAACCCTGGCCGAAGCGACCGCCTGGTTCACCGATCTGGAGATCGTCCGGCTCATGTCACTGGAAACCGCCCCGCTCTCGCTGATCGCCAACCGCACCCGGGGCCAACGTCTGAACATTCGATCATTTTATACAGGCTCGGCAAAATCAAGCCACTTGGCCGAACAGGCCCGCTTTCTTACGCCGCTGAATCTGTCGGCCGTGCCCCGGCTGTTCAAAAGCCGCCGCATGCCTATCCACGTGGCCCTGATCCAGGCGACGCCGCCCGACGATTTCGGCTGGATGAGCCTGGGGGTTTCCGTGGACATTACCCTGGCGGCGGCAAGCTCCGCGGATCTGGTCATCGTCCAGGTGAACCCGGAAATGCCCCGGGTGCTGGGCCGCAGTTTCATTCACGTCAACGACGTCCACCTCGTGGTTGAAAAGCATGAGCCCCTCCTAACCCTGCCGGCCGTCCCTGAATCCGAGGCAGCCGACACCATCGCACAGCTGATTGCCCGGCTCATCGAGGATGGTTCCACGCTTCAAATCAGTCCGGGTACGGCTCCCCAGGCAACCTTGATGACCCTTTCGGACAAAAGCGATCTGGGCATTCACACCCAGTTTATGACCAACGAAATCATGCACCTGTTTGCCCGGGGGGTGATCACCAATCGCCGTAAAGGGTTGAACAACAGGAAAATGGTGGCCAGCAGCGCCATCGGATCGCCCAGCCTTTACGAATTTATCAACGATAACCCGGCGATTGAATTTCACCCGTCGGATGTGGTCAACGCGCCGGCTGTCATCGCCGCCCACAACAAAATGGTCTCATTGTCCGTCGCCATGGCCATGGACCTGACCGGCCAGGTGGCCGCCGACGCCCTGGAGTTCAACAACTTTTCCGGTGTCACCGGCATGCTCGATTTCATTCGAGGCGCCTTTCAGTCCGAGGGGGGACGCAGCATCATCATGCTTCCCGCCACCGCCGAGAGTGGGGAAAAAAGCCGCATCGTTCCCATGCTGAGCGACACTGCCGTCGTGGTGCCCCGGGCCGACGTCCATTACGTGGCCACCGAATTCGGTGTCGTGAACCTGTTCGGCAAAAGTTTCCAGGAGCGGGCCATGGCCATGATCAGCATCGCCCACCCGGATTTTCGGGATGAACTGTTGCACCAGGCCAAGCGGCTGAACCTGATCGGCGCCGAACGAACGGTGAAAGGCTCCCTGCACGGCGTTTATCCCCTCCGCCTGGAAGAGACGCTTGAAATCGAGGGCCAAACGATAACCATCCGGCCGGCCAAACCGGTCGACGAGCGGCGGATTCAGGAGCATTTTTACACCCTGGACAAGGACGATATTGTCTCACGCTTTTTTCATGAGAAGACCAGTTTCGTCACCGACGATGTGGGAGCGGTATCCCAGGTCGACTACATCGAAAATCTCACCATTTTGGCGGTGGTCGGCGAGTTTGGCTTCGGCAAGGTGGTGGGCATCGGCGAGTACCTGCTGGATCCGTCCTGCAACCTGGCCGAGGTAGCATTCTCCGTCAGCGGCACCTGGCAGGGCAAGGGACTTGGCAAGCGGTTGATGAAAAAGCTCTTCGAAGGGGCCCGGGACAACGGCATTGCCGGCTTTACCGCGTATACGGCACCGGACAACCAGGGCATGATCAGCCTGTTCAACAGCCTGCCGGTGCACGTGTTCACCGCCATGGAAGACGGCATGGCCGCCTTGAGTTGCCGGTTTGACGACATTAAAACCAATTGAGAGATTGAGGAATTCAGGAATTGGGGAATTAAAATATCAAAAAGACAACATTCCTTCTATTCCTCAATCCCCCAATTCCTATATTCCATAATCAAAGGATTTTTTCATGACCACCTATACGATCAAATTTCTACCCCACAATCGCGAAATCAAGGTAAACGACGGCGAAAGCCTGATCCGGGCAGCCATGGAGGCCGGGGTGCACATCAACGCCTCGTGCGGCGGCGAGGGCGTCTGCGGCAAATGCCGGGTTATCGTGGAAACCGGCGAGGTGGAGGGAGGCCTCAGCGAGCAGTTGAGCCAGGCCGACCGGGAAAAAGGTTTCCGTCTGGCCTGCCGGTCGACGATCACTGAAAATGTGGTCGTCCGCGTGCCTGTAGAGTCGGCCATCGACATCAGCGTGCTCAGCCAGCACTACGTCCCGCGGCGTACGGCCAGCATCCGGCAGATGGATCTCAACGATCTGAAGGAACAGGGGCTGTTTCTCCCGCCAGTAGAAAAGGTTTACATAGAACTGCCCGAACCCGACAATCAGGATCACCTGCCCGACGTCACCCGGTTGGTCAGCCACCTGAAGCTGCACCACGACGAACACCACCTGACGGTGAGCCTGCCGGTAATCCGCAAAATTCCCGACGCCCTGAGAAAGGACGCATTCCGGGTCACCGCCACCCTGGCCCGGCCGGTAATGGACAGCGGCAAGACCGAGATCATCAACGTCCAGTCCGGAGACACCACCAACCGCAACTATGCCATCGCCATGGACATCGGAACCACCACGGTTTTCGGCCAGCTCATCGACCTTAAAAGTGGTGAGGTCATGTCCGAACATGGTCAGTTCAACGGCCAGATCAGTTACGGGGAAGATGTGATCAGCCGGATTGTCTTTGCCGAAAAAGAGGGTGGACTGGAGCGTCTCCACAAGATGGTTTTGGAAACCATCAACACCATCATCGGCAAGATCGTGCGCCGTGCCAAAGTGGATCCGGACGACATCGCCGCCATCACCCTGGCCGGCAACACCACCATGACCCAGCTGCTGCTTCAGATAAATCCCCGCTATATCCGCCGTTCCCCATACGTGCCGGCGTCCACGCTCTACCCGCCCATCCGGGCGGTGGATATCGGCCTGGATCTGCGGGATCACGTCACGGCCCTGGTCTATCCGGCCGTTTCCAGCTATGTGGGCGGAGACATCGTGGCAGGGGTCATGGGGTGGGGGATGTATCTGGACGACCGGCTGACCCTGTTCATGGACATCGGCACCAACGCGGAGATCGTCATCGGCAACCGGGACTGGCTGGCCTGCGCCGCCTGCAGCGCCGGACCGGCTCTCGAGGGTGGCGGTATCAAATTCGGCATGCGGGCAGCCAAAGGTGCTATCGAGGACTTCTCCCTGGATCCGGTCACCTGGGAGCCTATGTTGATGACCATTGGCAGTGTGCGTCCCAAGGGTATCTGCGGATCCGGGGTGATCATCATGACCGCCGTCATGTTCGAACTCGGCCTGATCAACAACCTGGGCAAGTTCAACCGGGACCTGGCCACAGATCGTATACGGGAGGACAACGGGGTGTGGGAATATGTGCTGGCCTGGGCCGGCGAGACCCAGATCGGCCGGGACATCGCCTTTACCGAAATCGACATCGAAAACCTGATTCGGGCCAAGGGGGCCATCTACAGCGGCTGCATGACCCTGTTGACCGAGGTGGGCATGGGCATGCAGGACATCGACCGCATCATCCTGGCCGGCGGTTTCGGCAGTTATGTGGACCTGGAAAAGGCCATCACCATCGGGCTGCTGCCCGAGATCGACGCGGATAAGGTCACCTTTATCGGTAACAGCTCCCTTCTGGGGGCCAAGATGAGCAGCCTGACCAACCGGATCCGCAAGGATGTGGTCGAGGCGACCCGCAGCATGACCAACTTCGAGCTGTCGGAAACCCCATCTTACATGGATAATTATGTGGCGGCCCTGTTTCTGCCCCACACGGACATGAATCAGTTTCCCCGGCTCAAGGAACGACTGGCCCGGCGCCGACAACCGTCCTGACCGGGGCCTGTTAGACGCGCATATGGTCATAACTATAAAGGATAACAGCGGTTCTGCCGGTAGGTGTTTTACCGGCTGTCGATGCCCGTTGCGTATTGAAGACAATATAGTAGGAAATTGGGATTTAATCCCACTCCTCTATTGACAAATAAACCATTCAACCTATAAGAATAATCCTTGGTTTTCCGCCTTTGGGAAGCGGGAGGCCATCTCGGCCCCAGTGGCCCTTTCGCAACAAAATACAATCTGTTTTACCGGCTGACAAATTAGTCATCATTTGCGTACCAGAGGGCTGTTTTGACGATGTTGTGCTGCATGAAAAAGAAAACGATCCATCACACTGACCGCAACCCTATCCTATACCCGCCTATTCTCTCCCACGGCTTTTTATCTACCGCTGTAGATACTATATATAAAAAATACTTAAACGAAAGGGGGCCTGAGTTTTTCATTTTGTGACCGGGGCTTTTCGCCCTGTCACATGCACAATCAACCACCGCATTGCTGTAGTACACCTCAATCATTAACCGGTAGCTGATAAGGAGGTAACTTTGAGTTTCGAATTCTACAAGGAATCCTATGCAGGTGCGATAAAGGCGATCTCCATCGGTAAAGGCGACAAAGCCATTACCGTCGGAGGCGAAACCTGCTACCCACTCTATCAGTTTGAGGGGGAAATGCCCCACAAACCGAAAGTGGCCATGGAGATCTGGGACATGGCCCCCGATGAGTGGCCGGCAGCGGCAATGGAACCCTTTAAGGACGTGGTCTCCGACCCGGCCGCATGGGCAAAAAAATGCGTTGAGGAATACGGCGCCGAGATTATCGTGCTCCAACTTAAAAGCATCGACCCCAACGGCACCGACGCCAGCCCGAAGGAAGCATCGGCAACGGTAAAAAAGGTGCTGGGCGCTATCGATGTTCCCCTGGTGGTCTGGGGCATCGCCAACCACGAAAAGGACGAAGCGGTCTTCAAGCAAATCGCCGAAGACTGCCAGGATGTGCAGCTGACCTTGGGTCCGGTGGAGGACAAGAACCACAAGGGCATCGGCGCCGCCGCCATGGGCTACGGCCATGCCATCATCAGTTCGTCTCCCATCGACGTCAACCTGGCCAAGCAGGTCAACATCCTGCTGGAAAACCTGGGCATGCCCATGGATCGGGTGCTCATCGACCCCACCACCGGCGGCCTGGGCTACGGCCTGGAGTACAGCTACTCGGTCATGGAGCGCTTAAGAATGGCCGCCATGGCCCAGGGCGACGACAAACTCCAGATGCCCATCATCAACAACCTGGCCAACGAAATCTGGAAGTGCAAGGAAGCCAAACAGGACGTGGACGAAGCCCCGACACTGGGTGATCCGGAAAAACGCGGCGTCCTCATGGAAGCCGTGGGTGCCGTCACCTACCTCATGGCCGGTTCCGACATCCTGATCATGCGCCACCCCGAAGCCATCCGGCTGGTCAAGGCATTCATCGACATCGCCATGGATGGTGGCAGCGCCGCCGATATCGCCCCCATCGCCAAACGGCTGGAAGGCGTCTCCGTGGACCTGGCCGCCCTGGCACCGGCACCGGATCTGACCATAGAAGAAGAGAAAAAAGCGGCGCCGGCCAAACCCGCCGCTGCTCCCAAGGCTGCCGCTAAACCGGCCGCCAAACCGGCAGCCGCCCCAGCAGCCAAGCCGGCCGCTGCAAAGAAAGCCGAAGCGGCTCCGGCAGCTGCCCCGGCCGCAGCGGCGGTAGACCCACAAGCCAACGCCAAGGCAAAAGCCGACGCCGAAGCCGCCGCCAAAGCCAAAGCCGACGCGGAAGCCAAGGCAAAGGTCGAAGCGGAAGCCAAAGCAAAGGCGGATGCCGACGCCAAGGCCCAAGCAGCAGCAGACGCCAAGGCAAAGGCGGAGAAGGAAGCCACCGCCAAGGCAGCCGCCGAAAGAGACGCCGCCGAAGAGTCCCTGCGCCAGAAGCGTGCCGCCGAGCGGGCCAAGATGGCTGCCAAGCGTAAAACCGGCGCCACCGACAAGGTGGTTCCCATGACCCCTGCCATCGAGCAGAAGAGCGAACCCGAGAAGATTCTCGCCCGACTCGACTGGGTCCACAAACGTGTCTCATTGTACTAAACTTTGAATCGCTAACCCTTGCCAAAATCAATACGAGGAGGAACCTCTGATGGCAGAAATTAATAAGACAGCCGCGGCGAAGGCCCCCAAACTGGCCGACCCCATCGCTTCATCCATCGATAAATCAACCCAGGAACTGATCGCCCGAGCCCAGCAACTGAATATCGACACGGTATTCGACCGCGCGGCCCAGATGAAACCCTGCGCGATTGGCCTCCAGGGAATCTGCTGTAAAAACTGTGCCATGGGCCCCTGCCGCCTGCCCCTGCCCAAGGGCGGTATCGACGGTGAAGACACCCGCAAGGGCCTGTGCGGCGCCACGGCCAATACCATCGCAGCCCGTAACTTTGCCCGCATGGTGGCCGCCGGTGCAGCCGCCCACTCCGACCATGGCCGCTGTGTGGCCGAAGTGTTTATGAGTGCGGCCCGCAAGGAGACCGAAGCCTACAAAATCAAGGACACCAATAAGCTGCTGGCGGTTGCACCGCACTTTGGCGTGGCCACAACCGTGGAAGCGGATGGTGCGGTCCAGGACCGCAACATCGATGAAATCGCTCTGGAAGTGGCCGAAAAAGCCCTCAATGAATGGGGCAAGGCCGAAGGCGAACTGGACTACCTCAAACGCGCGCCGGCCCCCCTGTATGAAAAATGGACCAAAAATGGTGTGAAACCGCGTAACATAGACCGCGAGATCGTCGAAATCATGCACCGCACTCATATGGGTGTGGACCAGGACTACAAGAATATCGTCAAACAGTGCACCCGCGCTTCCCTGGCCGACGGTTGGGGCGGTTCCATGATCGCCACGGACCTGCAGGACGTGCTCTTCGGCACCCCCTACCCCCTGCAGTCCGAAGCCAACCTGGGCGTCTTGAAGGAAGACCACGTCAACATCATCGTCCACGGCCATGAGCCGGTACTCTCCGAGATGATCGTGGCCATGAGCCAGAAGCCGGAAATGATCGAGTACGCCAAATCCAAGGGCGCCAAAGGCATTCAACTGGGCGGCATCTGCTGCACGGCCAACGAAATTTTCCAGCGTCACGGCGTGCCCCAGGCCGGTACCTACCTGCAGCAGGAGCTGGCCATCATCACCGGCGCCTGCGACGCCATGGTGGTGGACATCCAGTGCGTGTTCCAGAACCTGGCCAACGTGGCCAAGTGCTTCCACACCAAACTGATCACCACCCACCCCATCGCCAAGATGGAGCAGGAAAACGTGATCCACATCGAGTTCGACGAGCACCACGCCCTGGAAGATGCGGAAAAGATCGTCCGCATGGCCATCGACAACTTCAAAAACCGCGGCAGTGAAGTCATGATCCCCCAGTACAAGGCATCGGCCATCGGCGGTTTCAGCGTGGAATCCGTTCAGTATCACCTGGGCGGCACCTTCCGTGGGACCTACTATACCCTGAACGACAACATCATCAACGGCCGCATCCGAGGCGTGGCCGGCGTCGTGGGCTGCAACAACGCCCGCACCCGCCACAACGAGGCCCACATCCAGGTCGTCAAGGAACTGATCAAGAACGACGTCATCGTCCTGACCACCGGCTGCAACGGCATCGCCTGCGCCATGGAAGGGCTGCTGACCCCGGAATCCGCCGCCGTTCACTGCGGTCCGGGCCTGGCCGAGGTATGCGAAACCGTGGGTATTCCGCCGGTTCTGCACATGGGTTCCTGCGTCGACAACAGCCGCCTTCTGCTGGCAGCCACCGAAGTGGTCAAGGCCGGCGGTCTGGGCAAGGACATCTGTGACCTGCCGCTGGCCGGCAGCGCCCCGGAATGGATGAGCGAAAAAGCCATCTCCATCGGCCACTACTTCGTCTCCTCGGGCGTCTACACGGTCTTCGGCCTGCACCTGCCCACCTCCGGTGCCCCGGTATTCCACGACTACCTGTCCAAAGAGATGGAAAAGATTTACGGCGGCAGGTGGGACCTGGAAGCCGATCCCATCAAGCATGCCCAGATGATGATCGCCCACATCGACAAGAAGCGCAAAGAGCTGGGCATCGACAAGGCCAGGGAGCGCGTCCTGATGGATATGGCCGACCGCCAGGCACTGGAAGGATAATTGAATTTCAACCAGATCCTCAACGAAGGAGGAATAGAGTATGTCGAAATTAGTCGCATTTGCCGCCATTCAGGGTGGATACAAAGTAGTTTCCAGCGCTGAAGGCCGCTACAAGAAGGCACTTGACACTTACAACGCCGATACCAAGATCGGATTTCCCAACACCGCCTACTACCTGCCGGTGATTTACTCCCTCACCGGCATGAAGGTGGAGACCCTGGAAGATCTGAAAAAACCCCTGGCATTCGCCCGGGGCCTGCTGCCCCCGCATGTCAAGGGCAAGAACCACCTGCCCTACCTGGGCCCCCTTCTGGACGCCGGCATGGCCGCCATCTTCTCTTACGAGATCCTGGAAGCCCTGCGTATCCTGGACCAACCGGACTTCTACCATCCCGAAGAGGACCCGGACATCGATGCCGGCAAGATCTGGGTGGGCCCGGCGGACGACACCATCCTGAGAAAACGCGGCGTGGAGTTCGTAGACGGCTCGGCACCCGGTTTTGCCGCCATGGTCGGCGCCGCCCCAAATCCGGAAATCGCCAAGGAAATCGTCGAAGAGTACCAGAGAAGAAGCCTCTACATCTTCTGCGCGGCCAACCACAATGGCACCACGCTGATCGACCAGCTCCTGGAAGCCGGTGTCCAGATCGGCTGGAACACCCGTATCGTTCCCTTCGGGCCGGACATCTCCTCGGCCGTCTTCGCCCTCGGATTCGCCAACCGCGCGGCCATGGCCTTCGGTGGTGTCAAACCCGGTGACCACCAAAAAATCCTGCACTACAACAAAGACCGCGTATTTGCCTTCGTCAACGCCCTGGGCGACATCGGCACCGAGTGGGGTGTGGCCGCTGCCGGCTGCGTCAACTGGGGTTTCCCGACCCTGGCGGACACCGACATTCCCGAAATCCTGCCGACGGGTATCTGTACCTACGAGCACGTCGTGGCCAATGTACCCCACGATGAAATGTGCCAGCGCTCCGTGGAAGTCCGCGGGCTCAAAACCATCATCTCCGACATCGAGATTCCCTGCGCCTTCGGTCCGGCTTACGAGGGTGAGCGTGTACGCGGTGCCGACCTTTACGCCCAATGCGGCGGCGGCAAGACCCAGTGCACCGAGCTGGTCAAGATGGCCGATATGAACGCAATCGAAGACGGCAAGGTGATCGTCGATGGTCCGGAAATCACCGACATCAAGGAAGGAGACACCTTCCCCATGGGTATCTTCGTTCAGGTGGCCGGCCGCGAGATGCAGGCCGACTTCGAGCCGATCCTGGAGCGCCAGATCCACCATCTGATCAACTACATCCAGGGTATCATGCACATCGGTCAACGCGACATCTCCTGGGTGCGCATCAGCAAGGCCGGCATCGAGAAGGGCTTTACCCTCAAGGACATCGGTGTCGTCCTGCACGCCAAGTTCCACCAGGACTTCGGCAAGATCCTGGACAAGGTTCAGGTGACCCTGAAGACCAAAAAAGCCGATGTCGATAAACTTACCAAAACGGCGCGTGCCGAATACAAGATGCGCGACGAGCGTGTAGAAAAAATGACCGACGAGGACGTGGAGATCTATTACTCCTGCACCCTGTGCCAGTCTTTTGCCCCCAGCCATGTCTGTTCGGTAAGCCCGGAACGGACCGGCCTTTGCGGCGCCTACAACTGGATGGACTGCAAGGCCTCTTTCGAGATCAACCCCACCGGCCCCAACCAACCCATTGAAAAGGGTGAGTGCATCGATCCGGTGATGGGCCAGTGGAAGGGCGTCAACGACTTCGTCTACAAGGCCTCCCGCGGCGCCGTGACCCACTACAACTTCTATTCCATGGTCACCGATCCCATGACCACCTGCGGTTGCTGCGAGTGCATCGCGGCCATGCTGCCGTCATGCAACGGCGTGATGACCGTGGGTCGTGACTACGCCGGGGAGACCCCCTGCGGCATGAAATTCACCACCCTGGCCGGCGTCATGGGCGGCGGTGCCTCCTCGCCCGGATTCGTGGGCCACTCCAAGTACAACATCACCCAGGGCAAGTTCATCAAGGGTGACGGCGGCCTGGCACGCATGGTCTGGATGCCCAAGATTCTCAAAGAAGAGATCAAGGAGCGTCTGGAAAAAGCCGGCAAGGCCATGGGAATTGATAACTTTTACGACATGATCGCCGACGAAACCGTGGGTATCACCGAGGAGGAGATCCTGCCCTTCCTCCAGGAAAAAGGCCATCCGGCCCTCTCCATGGATCCGCTGATCGGCTAACAGGTAAAAACGACGGGGCGGGCAGCAGTGCCCGTCCCGTCATCATAGACGAACCGATTCCCCGGTCGCTGCGACCGGACGAATTGCCCATACAGATAAGGAGAATAGTATGGCATTAACCGGTATTCAGATATTCAAACTCCTGCCCAAGACCAACTGCAAGGAATGCGGGGTACCCACCTGTCTTGCCTTTGCCATGAACCTGGCATCCGGCAAGGCAGAGTTGGACGCCTGCCCCTACGTCTCCGACGACGCGAGGGCACAACTCTCCGAAGCCTCCGCACCTCCCATTCGTCCGGTTGTTCTGGGCAAGGGCGTGCGCAAGGCCACCACCGGCGGCGAGACCGTTCAATACCGCCATGAAAAAACCTTTTACAATCCGACTCTACTGGCGGCCCAAGTGGGTTCCGACATTACCGCGGCAGACCTGACAGCCAAACTCAAAGGCTGGAACGCCCTGCAGTTCGAGCGTGTGGGCCTGAACCTGCGTCCGGAGCTGGTGGCCGTCAAAGATGCGGGCGGAAATGCCGACGCCTTTGCCGCCGTGGCCAAACAGGTGGCCGAGACCTCGGAATTCAACCTGATTCTGATGACCGAAGACGCCGACGTGATGAAGGCCGGCGTGGCCGCCTGTGCCTTCAAGCGCCCCCTGATGTACGCCGCCACTGCGGCCAACGTCGATGCTTTCGGTGCCATTGCCAAAGAGAACGACCTGCCCCTGGCCATCAAGGCCGATTCCATCGAAGGCCTGCTTCCGCTGTCCGAAAAACTCACCGGCATGGGCCTCAAGGATCTGGTCCTTGACCCCGGTTCACGCGAACCCAAACAATGCCACCAAGACATGATCGCCCTGCGTCGTGCCGCCCTGAAGAACGGTAACCGGGCAGTGGGTTTCCCCACCATCGCCTTCCCCTGCGAAATGGCTTCCAATCTGGACACGGAGACCATGCTGGGTGCCATGTATGTTGCCAAGTATGGCGGCATCGTGGTCATGTCCGACTTTGCCGGCGAGAGTCTGTTTCCGCTGCTGCTAGAGCGTCTCAACATCTTCACCGACCCGCAGCGGCCCATGATGGTCACCGAGGGCATCTATCCGGTCAACAATCCCGATGAGAGCTCACGCGTGCTGGTGACCACCAACTTTGCCCTGACCTACTTCATCGTATCCGGTGAGATCGAGGCCAGCAAGGTACCCACCTGGCTGCTGATCAAAGACTCCGAAGGACTGTCCGTTCTCACCGCCTGGGCCGCAGGCAAGTTCGCCGGCGACGATGTGGGCATGTTCGTCAAAAAAAGCGGC
Organism: Desulfosarcina sp.; assembly: GCA_030145105.1. Lineage (GTDB taxonomy): Bacteria > Desulfobacterota > Desulfobacteria > Desulfobacterales > Desulfosarcinaceae > Desulfosarcina. Next base: position 2,479 of record JAQYWF010000005.1, on the reverse strand, counting down.
ATCACCGACAAGATAAAGCACCAGGAACTGGTCATTCCCGGCTATGCCGCCTCCATCGTAGGCGACGTGGAAGAGGAACTGCCCGGCTGGACCATTACCGTGGGTCCCCGGGAGGCCGCACATATCCCCGGCTTCCTCAGAGCGTAACCGCTGTGTGATCTAACGGTCAGGAGCGGGCATTCAGTCCGCCCTGATCGTCGTTTCCTGGCCGGCACGCCGGCCATCATGTTGGCAATAGCGTCATCCGTGGCCGGAGCACTGGCCGGAGCATGATGCCGAGAAAAAGAAAGGAAGATCGTATGCTACTTATCGGCGAAAGTTTGAATGTCATTTCGACAAAGATCGGTCGCGCCTTCAAGGAGCGGGATCCCAAGCCGATCCAGGAAGAAGCCCTTTTTCAAAAAGAGAAAAGGATGGACTACATCGATATCAACCTGGGACCTGCCAAGAAAGACGGGCACGAGTTGATGCCGTGGGTAGTCGAAGTGGTTCAGGATGTGGTGCCGGATCTGCCCCTGGCCCTGGACACCTCCAACATTGACGCCATCGAAGCGGCCCTGAAGGTAATCAAGCAGATCCCTGCCGGCACGCCGCACATCGTCAACTCCATCATGTGCCGTCCCAACCGTTACGAGCGGATGGTGCCCATGACGGCCGAGTACAACGCCGATTTCGTCGCCCTGATGTGGGGCCCCGATGGCCTTCCCCGCGATGAGAACGAGCGTGCCGCCCTGTGCGTGGAACTGCTTTATTTCGCAAATGAAGCCGGCATTCCCAACGAAAAGATCTGGGTGGACGGCATCGTAACCCCGGTCAACATCCAGCAGCCCCAGGCCATCAGCCTGATGGAGTTCCAGAAGATGATCCCGGATATAGCCCCGGGCGCCAGGAGCACCTGCGGCCTCTCCAACATCTCCAACGGACCGCCCGACCACCTGCGTCCTATCCTGAACCAGACCTACACGGTGATGTTGATGAAATGCGGCATGGAATCGATCATCACCGATCCGCGTGACGAGCAGCAAACGGCCATCTGCAAGGGCGAACGCCAGGATATCGTGGACCTGATCTACGGCATGCTGGACGGCACCGAACCCGATCGCGCCAGCCTCTCAAAAGAATTGCTGGATTACGCCAAAACCGTGGATGTCATCCTCGGCAAAACCCTGTATTCAGACTCCTGGCTGGAAATCTAAGCGCCGATTAAAATCGGCCCCTAATAAAAAACCCCTTTCCACGTGGAAGGGGTTTTTTTTCCGCTTTTTTTGACCTCGTAAAAAGGTGCCTTTCAGGCGGTTTCGTATAGAGCCCGAGATCAAGGCTTGCGGGCCGCAAAAGCGAGTTTTGGCGAGCGAACCGTATATCGATCTTCATCATTACGGCGAACATTCATGTTCCATCCCGAGAATACCGCTATCGCGGGTGCCGCAGGCAGCGTACATATGGTACTCCGCAATGACGAGGGATGAAGCGTAACGCAGATATCGGGCTTTATACGGAACCGCCAATTTTCAATGACCGGGCATACGCGTCTTCACCGCATGATCGGTCAGCGCCCGCGTCCGGTCCGAAAAGAGCTTGGCACAGGTGGGGCAGTATTTGTGGGTCTCCTTGACATGGGGATGGGGAGCGGTACGGCGCTCGATGTAGTCCATAAACCGAGTGGTGGCAAACCAGCGGCCACAGCCCTCGCATCGCTCCAGGGGGTGTTTGCCGATCAGTTCATCCCGGATGGTCACCGTGCGGACGTTCTCACGATCTTCCACGCGGATCGCACCGGTGGGGCAAATATTGGCGCAGGTGCCGCAGCCAATACAGCGGTCCGGCTCCGGCACCACACAACTGAACGCGTCAACCTTCTTCATTTTCAGGGCGCCCGCACCGACGATCTCCTTGCACACCCGGATGCACAGGCGACAGCGCACGCAACCGTCCGGCGGCGGTCCAAGATCCACACCGTAATCCATGGCCATCTGACGCAGCCGTGTCGACTGGGGCGCCATGCGCAGCAGGTTTTTAAAGGCTTTTTTGCGGGCTGCCTCCACGATGGGACCGGTGGTTCTGATATCCAGGCCATCGGAGACTTTAAGGATGCACGAGAGCATGGCGATCTGTCGGCCGCCGGTCCGTCCGGTCACCTCAACCGCGCAAAGCTTGCACGACCCGGAGGGTTTCAACGCTGGATGGTAACACAGGGTCGGGATGCTGATTCCGTTTTCCCGGGCCGCCTGAAGGGCGGTCTGGCCCTCCTCAGCCGCATAGGCCTGTCCATCAATGGTGATTTCTATCATGGTTCATCCTATTTAGACGGTTACGTAAAAAGCCCGAGATCAAGGCTTGCGAACCCCGAGGAACGAGTCGTACATGGGAGTACGTCGCAGTGACGAGGGGTGAAGCATAACGCAGATATCGGGTTTTTTCCGGAACCGTCAATCCTGTACAGCGTCCTGAAGGTCGGTAATGTATTCTTGAAGATAAT
>JAQYWF010000084.1 GCA_030145105.1 Desulfosarcina sp. | reverse complement strand
CTACAAACAGGAAGGCGGCCTGAGCTACAACGCCAGGGACCTGGCCGTGGTTCGGGCCCGTCACCACAACGCCCTGGCCGTCCTGGGATCGGCGACACCGTCGGTGCAGTCCTGGTATAATGTCAGTGTGGGCAAATATGAAACCGCCAGTCTCACACGACGGGTCAACCGCCAGCCGCTGCCGGCCATCCAAACCGTGGATCTTGCCCGCAGTCGAGACGACCGGGGTATCCGCCGTTACATCACCGCGCCGCTTCAGCAGGAAATCCAAAAAACCCTGGACGATGGGAACCAGGCCCTCATCTTTCTCAACCGGCGGGGGTTTTCCGCCTTTCCCATCTGCGGGCAATGCGGCCAGCCCATTCGATGCAAAAACTGTGATATTTCCCTGACCCTTCATAAACGAGCCAATGCCTTTCGCTGCCACTACTGCGGGTTTTCCAAAGCCGCCGTGTCCACCTGCCCTTCCTGCAGATCCGAGAAAATCAGGCTCCTGGGTGTGGGAACTGAAAAAATTCAGGAAGCCATGACGCAATTGTTTCCCGAGGCAAGGGTGGCACGCATGGACCGGGATACCATGACCCGAAAAGGTTCGATCGTAAACCTTCTGAAAGATTTGAAGCACCGCCGGATCGACATCTTGGTCGGCACCCAGATGGTGGCCAAGGGACACGATTTTCCCGGCATCACCCTGGTAGGGGTGGTCTGTGCCGACCTGACCCTGAATTTTCCTGACTTTCGTGCCGGGGAGCGGACGTTTCAACTGCTGGCCCAGGTGGCGGGCCGGGCGGGTCGCGGCGATCAACCCGGCCGGGTGATTCTTCAGACTTACAACCCGGACCATTTCAGCATCCTTGCGGCAAAAAAACAGGATTTCAAGGCGTTTTTCGATCAGGAGATCGGCTTTCGAAAAGCCCTGGGTTATCCGCCCTTTTCCCGTATGATTGCCGTGCGCATATCCAGTAAAAATCCGCAACAAGCTGCCGCCCATGCCAAGGCATTGGGGGAGAACTGCCGCAAACTGCTGACTGCGGATGGACCGTTTCACCCACAGGTTCAAGTGATGGGCCCCATCGAAGCACCGCTGTCCCGCATTGCCAAACACCACCGCTGGCAAATCATAGTCAAAAGTCCAGATACAACGATGCTTCACCGGTTTGCTTATGAGCTGATCCTGGATCGTCGTGCCACACCCGCCGCCAGGCAAATCAAGGTATCCGTTGATGTGGACCCGTTTTTTCTGATGTAGCTTGACAGGATCGCTGCCGAAGCTTAAAAATAGTACCTTGGTCAAACAACCATCAAAGAGACACGTATTCGCGTATAAGCCAACAAGGAGAACAACCCATGAAATTTCGCATGCTTGCATTCACAGCAACCCTCGTGATGCTGTGGGCCGCAGCGGCCATCACCGGGGCGTCGGATGGCAAGGATTCAACTGGCCAGCCATCATCCGCCGTCGCGGACATCGAAAAGCCCGACGTGGTGTTGCCCGAACTGAAATATGAATTCGACCCGGTGGTGGACGGCACCCAGGTCACCCATGACTTTGCGATTAAAAATACCGGCGACGGTCCCCTTGCCATAACCCAGGTCAAAACCGGCTGAGGGTGCTCGGTCGCCTCCTACCCGAGGCAGATCCCCGCCGGCGGCGAGGGAATCATCAGCATCAAGGTCAACACCAGCGGTTACGGCGGCAGGACCCTGAAAAAAAACATCGAGGTCTTCACCAACGACCCGGACAACGCACGGGTCACACTGAACATTACCGGTTCGGTAATCCACTTTGCACGCATGGATCCAGCCTATGCCCGTCTGGTCGGCCAGGCGGGAACCGACATAAAAAAGGCGATCACCATTACCCGCGAGAAGGCCTATCCATTCAAGATTCTCGGGGCAAAAGCCAGAAACGGAAACGATATCGCTTTCGATGTCCAGGAGTTCAGCAAGGCCGATGGAGACGGGTACATCCTGACCATTGAAAACAAAAAAATGGTCGCCGGTCGATATGCGGACACGGTGATCCTGACCACGGACAGCAGCATCAAGCCCACGATAAACATTCCGGTGTATGGCCAGATCGTTTCGGCGGCGCCTCAACCCGTGCCTACCCCACCGAAAAAAAGTGCCAGTGACGGATAATCGCGCTCAGCGAACAAAGGTCGTTGCCTTCGACTGTGACGGCGTCATGTTTGATTCCCAGGAGGCCAACCGGGCTTACTACAACCACGTGCTGGACTATTGCCACCTGCCGGCCATGGTCCCGGAGCAGCTGGCCTACGTCCACATGCACACCGTCGATGAATCTCTGGCATACCTGATCCGGGACGAAACCACCCGCAAGGCTGCCCAGGTTTACCGCAGACAGCTGGGGTACCAGCCCTTTTTGAAGTTCATGCAGATAGAACCGGGATTGGTGCCGTTGCTGGAAATGCTCCGCCCTCGCTTTAAGACAGCGGTGGCCACCAACCGCACAGACACCATGGCCCATGTATTGGCAGACAACCACATCGACCACCTCTTCGACCTGGTGGTCTGCGCGCTGGACGTTCAGTTTCCCAAACCCCACCCCGAAGCGCTGGTCAAGGTGGTCGACCACTTTTCGGTATCAGCCGATGAGGTGGTCTATGTGGGCGACTCCCATGTGGACGAAATGGCGGCCAAGGCTGCAGGGATTGCCTTTGTCGCCTATCGTAACCCCGATCTGGCGGCCGATTACCACATCCGGCACCTGGCCGAGGTTGCAGGGATAGTGGGTCTTTAAACGATATAGCAAGCCGTTTTTTCATTCAAAGTTGGACGTTCACCTTTTAAATCTATTCATATGGACGCATACCCCCACACATTGAAAGATCAGGCCGAAAGCGCCCTGGTCGATCCCCGCTTTGATTTCATCGCCAAGTACCATGCCATCGCCAACCTTCGCCGGCTGGCGAAAAAGTACCCGGGAGTTCTCGACAGGCAGACCATCTTTGCACTTAAACAGCTCCTGCAATCCGGTGCCTTCGGCAGGGTTCGGCAGGCCTATTTTCTCTTCCGCGAGGCTGCGTCGGTAATGACCGATATGGCGACCATGGCCGGCTATAACGGCCTGGGAGCGAAGGCACTGGCCTGTCTTAACGGCCTGCTCCTTAAGACGGAAGGCAGCGCCCACCGTGGCGTGGCCGAGGCACTGGGAAGCCTGCCGGTCGGCATTTTCGGGCAACGGCTCAACAATGGTCGTTGTGTATATCCGCCGGCCACCTCCTGGATGCACCTGCTTTCATCAAACGGGCTGAAAGAAACCGGCACCCCCCGGTATATCGGCAGAAGCCTGGTGGTGGAAACGTCTGATAAAGACTACCTGCTGGTCATGAAACTGGCCAAAAAGGGAGACACGGCAGCGGGCCTGGAAAAAGAGATATGCTGGATGGAAGCCCTGAAACAATCGGACCATGCCGCCGACTGCCGGTTCCAGATTCCCAGGCCGCTGTACCTTCATGATCAGCGGGTATTTCGAATCACGCATATTCCGCTGGATCCGCCTGGTACCGTCCAGAGGCATCCCGATGGTCTGGCCATTGCCTTTCTCGCCCACCGGGACTATTTCGTATACCCCAATGATCACCGGGTCGATGGAAACACCGCACGGGAGATACTTGGCCGCAACGCTTTCCTGCTGGGCTGGATGACGGCCAAAGGAGTAATCCACGATGCGCCAATCCCGCTGTTTCACAACCGCACCCAGCGGATGCGCCGTGACGATCAGGGACGCTACCAGTGGTATCGTTCGGGACGGTTGGACCAGTGGCTGGATTCATGTGCATTCCCCAACTTCGGAATGTCCGGGCTGCGGGACTTCGAACACCTGGAAGCCTTTTGCGGCAACAGCCGAAGCCTTTACCGCCATATCGGCAGCCACTTCCTGAGCCTGCTGCTGGTGGCCGGCAGCCATTTTCGCTGCCGGGATAAAACGAAAGTGGGGTTGAATGGCAGCGGACAGCCGGTCGACGCGAGAAATCTCTTCGACCGGCAGCTCTTAAAGGCCATGACTATGGATGTATTCGACAACTACTTTTCCGGGTTTACCGGAACATCGGCATCTCCGGCGCTGCCGGTGGACCTGGACCGACTCGTCCCGCGAATGGTCGAGGAGATGGGCGTGGATCGCCACATGACCGAACTGCTACGCCGCGTCGATCAAACCCATATGACGGATGACGCCTTTCTGGATTTCTTGAGGCAGCGGGGATATGAAGAAGATCGATTAGAAGGATTGATACGAGGGGAGAAGGATATTCTCATCCCCAGCGGCCCCCACCTGGGCGACTTCAACCGCCAGATCTCTCTGCCCGAACTCATCGAGGCCGTTGCCGCCATGTCCGCAGTATGCATTGCCGGGCGGTATATGTCCGAAATGAACAAGGCCATTTAGCGGGCATCTCCACCTCGAATTGACATCCGGGTGAAACGCCGTTTACAGCGCCGCCCGGGCCAAGTCGATATTCTCGATATCCCCCATGACGATCAGGGTCATCCCCGCTTCCAAAATAAAGGATGAAGGAGGCCTGAATTCGAACTCGTCGTTTTGCCGCCGCACGCCCAGCAGCAGCAGGTTGTACTGGTCTCTGAGACCGGATTTCATGATCGTATTCCCAGCCAGTGGGGAGTTTCCGGTAACGGTAATCTGGTGGATACGCAGCTCTCCCCGCTCGCTTCTGAGCATGTTGTCGAGAAAGTCCACAGCCGCCGGCCGAATCATCTCGGAAGCCATGCGCAACGCTCCGATGGCGTTGGGTGAGACCACAGAGGAGGCGCCGGCCTTGAGCAGTTTGGGTTTGAGCCGGCTGTTGGTCATGCGGCTGATGATTCGCGCCGTGGGGTTGAGCATGCGGGCGGTCATGGTGATGTAAAGGTTGTCGTTGTCCGACGGCAGACAGATGGTGATGCCGGTGGCCCGCTCGATTCCGGCGGCAATCAGGTTTTTGTCGTCGGTGGCGTCGCCGTGAACATGGTAAAGGCCCTTGATCTGGCGAGAGCCCTCGATAACGGCACGCTCCTGCTCGATCAGGACCACGCTGGCTTTGCTGGTCACCAGTTCGACCGCCAGGGGAAAACCGGTCTCCCCGCCGCCGCAGACGATGTAATGGCCAGATAGGGCCTTTATCCTGTTTTCCATTTTTCTTCTCCTGAGCATGCCGGTCAATTCACCTTCGATCAGCATGGCCGTCACCGTACTGATGCTGTAGAGGATAATGCCCATGCCGAAGGTAATCAGCAGCATGGTGAAGATCTGGGCGCGGGGGTTTCCGGTAATTCCCAACACTTCGCCATAGCCCACGGTGGTCAGGGAAATGACGGTCATATAGAGGCAATCGATGTAGCTGGACTTGCCTTCGAAAAGGACATAGTAGCCCGTGCTTCCCATCATTATGGTCCCGATGAGGATGGCCGCCGCGTAATATAATCGTCTTCTGATTCCCATGTGGTTAAATGTTTACCAATTCACGTTGAGCGCCTTGATTTTCAATTAGCGCCTGGGACACAACCTGACCGGCTATAAAATAACAAATCTCAAACACCAATTTCCAAATAAATTCAAAACATGCAATATTTAAATCTCAAACCAGACCACAGCTAAAAAAATTGATTATTGGAATGCCTTTGTTCAAGAACATAAGTTTCAGATTTGGGACACCGACGGACACACCAGCGTCTTGAACAAACCCGCATCGATATTTCCACCGCAGATGACCAGGGCGACCGTCTTACCAGTCAGGTGGGGCGCCATTTTGAGAAAACCGGCCACCGTCACCCCTGCCGCACCTTCGATGACCAGCCGATGGTTGTCGAATACGCGGACCATGGCGCTGCGGATCTCCTCCTCGTTCACCAGCACCCAGTCGTCGACCAGGGTCCGGCAGGGATCGAAGGTGATAGCACCCGCTTCGATCCCACCAGCCGTGCCATCAGAGAGGGTATCCCGGGTTTGGACATCCAGAATCCGCCCCGCCCGAACGGATGCGGCCATGACCGGCGAATGCGCAGGCAGGCATCCCACGATCCGGGTCGCTTTGCGCAGCCCCTTGACTGCCCCGGCGATGCCGGCGATCAACCCACCTCCGCCCACCGATACCATGATGCAGTCCACCTGGGGTAATCGGTCCATGATTTCCAGCCCGACCGTCCCCTGCCCGCCCACCACGAACGGATCGTTGTATGGGGAAATGTAAACCTGCCCGGTTTCCTCTGCCCGCCGGCGGGCGTAGGCTTCGGTATCGTCGCAGGTCGATCCGTGAAAACGGATCTCGGCCCCCAGGCTCTCGAGCAGCCGAACCTTCAGTGCAGAAGCACCCTCCGGGAGGCAAATGACACCCGTTATTCTCAACCGGTTCATCCCGAAGGCCACGGCCAGGCCGTGGTTGCCTGAGGATGCGGTGACGATGCCGGCCCTTCGCTGTTCAGGACTAAGGGCCATCAGGCGGTTGATGGCTCCGCGGACCTTGAATGAGCCCGTATGCTGGATGTTTTCCAGCTTGAGAAACACCGGCCCCCTGCTCTCGCGGCCCAGGTCGGTGGATGGCTCCAGAGGTGTCTGGCGGACATGGGATCGGATCCGCGTTGCCGCTGTCAGGGCGAGGTTGTGAATGTCAATCATGGCAGACTCCGTTGACCATCGCTGCGTCAGTCACCATGCCCCCCTGGCCGAGACACCGCAGGCAGCAGCCATCGCAGCAGCGGCTTCAACGGGATTGGTGGATCGGGTAATGCAGCTGATGACGGCGACGCCGGCCGCACCGTGGGCGAAGCAGTCCAGCGCATTGGCCGGACCGATGCCGCCGATGGCCACCGCCGGGATAGGGGACCGATTGACAATATCCCGGAGCCCGGCGAGCCCATGGGCTGCCTTTGCATCGACCTTGGTGCCGGTAGGAAAGGTAGGACCGATGCCGAGGTAATCGCAGGAAGCCAGGTCGGTCTGCTCCAGCTCAGCCATGGAAGAGATCGACACGCCGACGATAGCCCGCGGCCCCATGACTCGTCGGGCCAACCGGGGCAGCGCATCCTCCTGGCCCACATGAATACCGTCGGCCTCAACGGCCCGGGCCAACAACACGTTATCGTTCACGACAAAGGGAACCCGCTTATCCCGACAGAGCCGGCCGATGGCCTTGACCTCCCCAAACGCATCCAAGGAAAAGGACTTGTTGCGGTACTGGATCATGGTCGCACCGGCTTCAATGGCCACGTGCACCTGATCCAGTGCGGCAAAACCATCCATGCCGTCATCGGTGACAAAATAAAATCGGAGTGCCTCTCGAATGTCGTCAGGAGTCATGAATTGGTATTCCCTTATGAAACGCTATTATTACTGAATTGGACATTGGGCATTCTGCGGTTCGATCTTTTTAAATCGCGGCTGGAAGCCGCTCCCACGGTCTCCGTTTCCACCTTGTTTCATTTTGTGTCAGGGAAATCGCTATCGCTCCCACCCTGACTTACCTTGCTCCCGGTGGTCGGGTCCCCTCGTAAACAGCCGATGCAGCGCCAGAAAACGGTCCGCATATTCCGCTTCGTATCGGGCCAGGCCGGCAGTAATTTCATCGATGGTCTTTTCATGCCGGCTGTCGTCCGTTTTGGAAAAGAACTTGTCCGCGTAGCAGATCAGCCGCTCTTCCACGGACAGGGGAAACATGTCCCGGACCGGCAGGGGGAGTTTCTGCTGCACGGTCTGACGTGCACCGATTCCCACACCCACATGACGCTCACAGACCAGCCCATGGCGTTCAAGGCCCAGTCGGTCAAGAATCGTCCGGCCCACGACGCCATGACACACATAGGGCAGGGTTCCCGTGCATCCCAGTTCCGGAGATCGGGTCCGGCCGATGCCAATGTCGTGGAGAACGGCCGATTGAACGACGAACTCGCGATCGGCATTCAACCAGTCGGCACGTTCGAGAATCTCGAGTGCCTTGCAGCCCACCAGTTCTCCATGGCGCAGAAGCAGGTCCCGGGTATAGCTGCCGGCGGGATAGAAGCGGGTGATGATGGCTTCCGGGTCGATGCTCCCGTTAGATGTTCCCATCATGTTCCTATTCCGGATATGGTACTTAAATGAAAATAAGCCGTGAAAAACAAGTTACCGATAAATCTCAATGGCCAAAAGCCAAATCACAATGAATAATATTCAAAACGTTACAATTTTGTAGAACGGTAATTCCAATTCGTTGAAGAAGTTTGGGTTTTTGCCCGAGGTTTAATTCTGTGCAATTATCTTTACCGTGTCCATCCAGAAATGGTAGATTTTAGTTCAGGCCAAGGCCGCAGCCGTTTTTGAAACCGCAGGCGTAGCAGCGCTACGTCGAGGATTGCGAGAACGCAGGCCTGGGCTAAAAAATGCCGTTTCTGGATGAACACCGTCTATGCCTTGCCCGATAATAATACCCCTTCGATGAACACGTCGATGTCACCGTCCAACACGCTGTTCACATTGCCCACATCCAGGCCGATCCGGTGGTCCTTGACCATCTGGTAGGGATGCAGCACGTAGGAGCGTATCTGGCTGCCCCAGGCAATGTCGTCCTTGCCGTCGTGGATCTCCTGCAGCCGCTCGTCCTGTTTGCGCTTTTCCGCCTCGTAAAGCCTTGACTTGAGCACCTTCATGGCCATGTCCTTGTTGCGGTGCTGAGATTTTTCCTGCTGACACTGAACCACAATTCCGCTGGGCAGATGGGTGATGCGCACGGCGCTGCTGGTCTTATTCACGTGCTGCCCCCCGGCGCCACTGGCACGGAAAACATCGATGCGAAGATCTTTATCCTCCACGTCAATCTCGATATCATTGTCCAGCTCCGGATAAACGAAAACAGATGCAAAGGAGGTGTGGCGCTTGCCGCTGGCGTTGAAGGGAGAAATTCTCACCAGCCGGTGGACGCCGGTCTCCGACTTGAGGTAGCCAAAAGCGTATTGGCCGGTGGCGGTGAAGGTGACGCTTTTGATGCCCGCCTCGTCACCGGGCTGAAAATCGACAATGCTGGATTTAAAGCCTTTGCCCTCAACCCATCTCAGGTACATGCGGAAGAGCATCTCGGCCCAATCCTGAGCTTCGGTTCCGCCGGCACCGGCATTAATCGAAATGATGGCATTGTTCTGATCGTCGTCTCCGTCCAGCATCATGTCCAGGTAGAACTGGTGCAAACGCCGGCCCAGTTTACTGACCTGGCCGGACACTTCCTGCAGCGTATCTGCATCCTTTTCTTCAATTGCCAGTTCCAGAAGAATCTCCGCCTCCTCCAGATCTTTTTCCAAACCTTGAAAGGCGCCGATCCGCAAGCCCAGGACCGACCGCTCCTTCAAAATGGTGGTGGTGGCATCCGGGGTGTCCCAGAACCCATCCCGGGAGATTTCCGCTTCGATTTCCTGGAGTCGTTTTTCCTGGTCAGCCAGGTCAAAGATACTCCTTGAGCTGGTCGAGCTTCTGTCTATGTTCTTTCAGTGTCTGTTTGGCTTCGGTACTCATCGTTTATCTCCTCTTGTCGACTATCCGGCTGACAAGCCGTTTAACCCAATCCGTTATTTTCACCAACATGGCACCATGCGCCGCCTGTCGATCTCGACGTATCAGCCGGCCGATCAGCCCACCCAGCACGATCAGGCAGACAATGGGCAATCCATCCCCGATCCGGGTGTAAATGGTTTTTTCGTCCAGAATGGGAACCGCTCGGACAAGCACCGCATCTTCGAACAGGGCAGTGCGGGCCATGATCCGACCAGCGGGGTCGACAAATCCGCTGATCCCTGTATTGGCGCACCGCACCAGGCTGCGCCGATTCTCGACAGCCCGGAAGACTGCCATGGAAAAATGCTGATATGCCGCACCGCTTTTACCGAACCAGGCATCGTTGGTCAGGTTGACCAGCACGCCGGCACCGTTTTTCACCAGGGATCGGGAAAGCTCCGGGAAAATGATCTCAAAACAGATCTGCACACCAATGGGCGGCTCATTTTCTCCCCAAAAAAGGGTTCGGCCTTTATCTCCGGACGAGAAGTCGCCCACCTGGGCAACCATCTTGCCGACGAACGACAGCACCTGTTTGAGTGGCACATACTCGCCGAAGGGCACCAGGTGTACCTTGTCGTAACGCCCGGTGGCGCGACCGTCCGGCGCCACCATATAGGCGCTATTGTAATAGGCATTGCTGCCCGCCACGCGCTGGACGCTGGGACTGCCCACTAGCAGGCGGATGCCCGCTTGGCGGACCGCGTCGGTCACCAACCGGGTGAGCTTGGGGCTGGCCTCAAAGTAAAACGGCGTCGCCGTTTCCGGCCACACCACCAGTTCCGGCTGCTTGGGGACGACTGATAGCGTTAAATCCACGTATTTCTTGGTGGTGCCGATCTGAAATGCCGGATCCCATTTCCGGGCCTGGTCGATATTGCCCTGAATCACCGCAACGCGGGGTGATAGCGCCCCTGCCATGGCACCATCAATGGCCCGTATCCGCATATTCCCGTAGGCCAGCCCGAGGCTGATCAAGATGAGGGGCAGCGCGACGGCCAGCAGGGCCTGCCGCTTTTCCACCGGATGGTCCTGCCAATTTTTCTGCGCAAGAAACAGCAGCAGCACATACACGGCAGCGTTGAAAAGCACCACCAGAAAAGAGATCCCATACACCCCGAATATATCGGAGATCTGAATGATATGCAACCGATTAAACTGGGAATATCCAACAGTTCCCCAGGTGAACCCGGTCAGAAAAAAGCTACGGATATACTCCAGCGCAACCCAGAGAACCGGTGCGAGCAGAACCAGGTGGACGGGTTTTTGACCAAGGCGGACCAAAGCCAAAGAAAAAAGCCCGGTGTAAAGAGACAGGTATGCGGCAAGCAGGACCAGCAGGGAGACGCACTGCCACCACGGCAGGTATCCGTATGTACGCATGGTGAACACCACCCAGTACAACAGGGTCAGGTAATGGGCCAGGCCGGCGATCATCCCGACCCTGAACGCTTCTTTGGGCGTCCGTTCACGTAGGGCGATGTGCAGGGGCACCAGAGCGAACCAGGCCAACGTCGAAAGCCCTATTTTGGGAAATGCCGCCGTGAGCAGCAAGCCGCTGATAATGGCCGGCAGCCATTTCGATTTAAATTCGATGGTCACGTCAATCCTGTTGGGTAGCGGTCCCGCCCAGGTATTGCCGGACGGCATTGATGGTGAGGGAAAACATCTTGCTGCCGGCCAGAATGGCACAGGCATCGTCCGGGTCGCCACAAACCCCGGCAAAAGCAGGGCCAATAGCCATGGCCGGTTCAGGGATCTGCCCTGCAGCATCCAATGCGCCAACATATGTATCAAGGCGCTCCTTGAGGATATCGAAATAGTCGATGTCCGATCCCATGGTCAGGGATGCGGAGGCGGAGAGAGATGTGGAAAAGGCACTAACATTGTCCCAGAAATGCTGGCCGAGGGGCGTTTTCATACCACTGTCGGCCAAAAAGAAAGCGATCGCCCACCCTACTGAAATGATTCTCAGCAGCTGGATTTCGTGCTCCAGAGCCGCCCGCTTTTCGGGCACCTCAAGCGGCAGGGCATCCAGGATGGCGTTCATGTCGCCACGATCGATGGCAAATTGAAACAACTGGTCACCGGCGCCGGCAATTGTGTTATCTGCTTTTTCGGTATCGGTCATGGCACCGTCGCGCCTTCCGTCGAGATTGATGATTGCCGTCCGCCCTGACTGCACCGGACTTATCCAAACTGAACCACCGCGTCCTTTAATAAAGACAACACACATCGGTTTATCGTCCATCGCACCGGCGTGTGTTGGCCGGACCCTGAAACGGCACCACATTAAATCACCGATTCGGGCAAGTCAAGGCGGCTGTCATCACGTCGAAGACTTGAATTTCAGACAGTTTCATGAGATGAAGGCAAGGTTGCCCGGGACCCTCGTCAGCCAATGGGGATCCATCCGCTCATATTTTTTTCAAACAACGACTGCGATCCCAAGAAAGAGACTGTTCATGCGACACTTCTCTGCGGCGCTGGTTCTTTGCTTGTTTGTTTCTCTTTCCGTTTCCCAGGTTTTTTCACAACCCCTTGAGCCGCCCGAACAAAAGATGGCCGAAGAAACCAATAACAGCAATGCCTTTCTCAGCTGGGCTTCTGTCACCTTCGACCTGTCCGCCGGCTATCGCACAGACAAGTTAAACTGGAACATCGCCGGGAACCTGCAGGGGACCAACCCCAACGTCCGTTCAGAACTCACCTGGTCGGGTCTTCGTATCTATCAGCTGAAGTTGGCCAATCGCACGGTGATTAAGGATCGTGTCTATATGCGGGGCTATTTGGACTATGGAACGGTGGTCTCCGGAAACAACCAGGATTCGGACTATAACGGCAACGACCGGACTCAGGAATTCTCACGTTCAATGAACGGTGTGAACGGCAACGACGTTTGGGACGGATCTATCGGTATCGGCCCTCGCTTTTCCTTTTTTGAATCCAGCATGGTCGTCTGCCCCATGATTGGCTATGCCGTTTCCGAGCAGGACCTGAATATCGTGGATGGCTATCAGGCTTTTTCGGCGCCGCCCCTCACCACCCCCACCGGCCCCATCACCGGCCTGGACAGCCGCTTTCAGACCCGCTGGGCGGGCCCCTGGCTCGGCGTGGATCTCTTTTTATCGATTCCCAGCGCAAAGGCCCCGTTTACCAAGGTCGGCGTCATGTTTACCGGGGAATACCACTGGGTGGATTATGATGCCGAAGCCAACTGGAATCTGCGCTCGGATTACGACCACCCCGTTAGCTTTTCCCAGGAAGCTGACGGCAGCGGTTTTATGGCAGGGGCAGCGATTCTGTTCGAGATAAGAAACCGCTGGGGTATCCATGCGGGAATGCGCGTCAAGGAATTGACCACGGACACCGGGCTGGATCGCACCTACTATGCGGACGGTAGGACCGGTGCCACCCGTCTCAATGAGGTCCGTTGGCGAGCATTCACCTTTGAAGCGGGGGTGTCCCGCCATTTTTAAATAGTGACGGGCTCAAAAAAAAGCTCCTCAATCCCGATGGATCAGAGGAGCCATAACGAAAAGCGCACACCCATGATATAAATCATACATCAATATCGACAAAACACAACACTCGATAATTTGGTATATATTACGTATTCATAATACGTATTTTTTGACATAAAGGCACCCCGAACAGCGGATCGCCTTAGTGCACCTGTTCGAAAATACGGTGACGCACCGAGATTGCCGAGGCGCTCGGCACACAAGGCGCGAGAAGTGCCAATAGCAGCGCTATTAGCACGCCGAGCAACGCCGTGCTCCGGGATGCATCGGCAATCGAATGACATTGTATTTATGTATAGGGGCACTTAAGCGCCCATTCCAGGATCAGGCAACCTCGTTCATGCGGTCAAGGATAATGTTGAGTGCCCGGCGCAAGGGTTCGGCCGCCCCCCAAAGCAACTGGTCGCCCACAGTAAAGACAGTCAGAAAGTGTCTTCCCATCTTCATTTTTCGAAGACGTCCCACGGGGATGGAAAGCGTCCCGGAAACTGCCGCCGGGCTGAGTTGCGCCAGGGTGGCATCCTTGTCATTGGGCACCACCGACACCCAGTCATTGGCCGAAGCAATCGCATTTTTAATGACGCCCAAAGGAATGTCTTGGGTGAGCTTGATGGTCAGGGCCTGGCTGTGGCAGCGCATGGCCCCCACACGGACACATTGCCCGTCGATGGCAATGGGATTATCTGAACGTCCGAGAATTTTGTTGGTCTCCACCATCCCCTTCCACTCCTCCCGGGTCTGACCATTTTCCATCGCGCGGTCGATCCAGGGGATCAGGCTGCCCGCCAGCGGCGCACCGAAATACTGGATTGGGAAATTGGGCCCGACCAGCGTCTCGGTAATCTGACGGTCAATATCCAGGATGGAGAATGCCGGGTCATGCAAAATTGACTTGGCACTGTCGCCCAACAGCCCCATCTGAACGATCAGCTCCCGCATGTGGTTTGCCCCGGCACCCGAGGCACTCTGGTAAGTCATGGAGGTCATCCACTCAACCCAGTTCTTTTCAAACAGTCCGCCAAGGGCCATGAGCATCAGAGAAACCGTGCAGTTCCCACCGATATAGTCTTTGACGCCGCCTTCAAGGGCCTTGTCGATCACATTGCGGTTGACCGGATCCAGGACGATGACGCTGGTGTCTCTCATTCGCAACGTGGATGCGGCATCAATCCAGTACCCGTTCCACCCCTTCTGCCGCAGCACAGGGTGTGTCTGTTCCGAATAATTGCCGCCCTGGCACGAAACAATCACCGCCATATCGGCCAACTTGCCAAAATCATTCGCATCCAGAACCGGCTGGGGTCCGGTACCGATGTCTGGACCGGTTTTCCCGGCCTGCGACGTGGAAAAAAAAACCGGCTCAAAGCCTGCAAAATCGTTTTCAGCCTTCATCCGATCCATAAGGACCGACCCGACCATTCCGCGCCAACCCACGATGCCTACGCTGACCATTTGTTCACAACTCCTTTAACCATATTTATAATCAACCCACCGGGATCATTTGCTATCATCGATGCACCGATTCTTCTTCCAATAAAGTCCGCATGGTCAGGTTGTCAAGGGGTTTTATGCATAATCATATGGCCTCCGGCATATCTGTCCAGCGACCCGACAGAAATTGTGAAATGGTCTTGAGGAACAACTCCGGTGCTTCTACTGGAATGGAGTGTCCAGCACCCTTGACCACCAGATGTCGGCCGCCGCTTTTCTCGGCCACCTCCGCCGCACCGCTGATACTTACCAGTGGATCGTCTGAACCGCACATCACCAGCGCGGGTACATCCAGTTTCATCAGCATGGATCTCAGGCTCGGATAACCGGCAAGGGCCGACAAGTGCGCCACCAGGGCCGACACCCGGTTACGCCGGGTGATGGTTTTAGCGATGCGGTCAAGAATCTTGCTGTTCCGGACGAGGTAGCCCTCGCCAAAAACGTGCGGCAAGGCAGCGCCCACCAGGGTTTCGACCCCACCGCTTTCAATTATTTTGAGCCATGATCGGACAATCAGACGCGCTCGAATCGATGCCCGAACGCCAATGGAACAGATGACCAACCGGCTGACCATTTTAGGCGTCCGTCGGGCCATGGCATAGGCCAACAGCGCGCCGTGACTCAATCCCACCATACAGACCGGCCCCAGTTCAAGGTGACGAATCAGCGCGGAAAGATCTTCCATGTGCAATTCCAGGGAAAGGGGCAATTCGCCCAATTCACTTGCCCCCTGTCCCCTGGCATCATAGAGCAGTGAGCGGAATTCTGGTTTTAAAGACGCCGCGATCACCTTCCAGTACATGGTGGTCTGCAGGGTGCCGTTCAAGAAAATCACCACCGGCCGGGCAAGCTCAAATCCAATGGTTTCATAATACAAACTACATCCGTCTTGGGTGCGAAAATAGGCCATTGTCCGGCCATCCTTTTTCCATAGCGTTGCCGTTTCGGGCTCACCTTTTTGCATATCATACTCTCTAATAATACTGAAGATGGAACCATGTGCTTTTAAAATTACAGTCGGTCTTGACGCTCATAATTTTCACATTTAAAAGGAACCTTTTTTTGATACCCTTTTTGACATCTGACAATATCAGTCGCATTATTAGGATTTAGAAATAACACAGATTGCCTAATTTTTGGCTAACAATTACCCGATAGACTGGCCCAGTCAGTTTCCCGTAAGAATTTACAGCCACAATAATAGCCGGTAAAGCGATTATTTGCGTGTTGAATGCAAAACTGTCTGATTAGATGGTTTACAAAGATCCATACAAGGAGTGTCAATCATGTCGACCAAATTTTACTGCAACAGCGAAATTTGCACTCATGCGGACAAAGGGCCATTCGTTCTCGAACTGCCCCAGGAATCGGTGATGGACGGTAACAACCTGGCCACCATCTTCTGCCCGCAGTGCAACAAACCCATGAAACCCTTGCCATCGGACCCGCAAAAAAGTGCAAGTAACAATCGATTTTACTGCCACAGCGATGCCTGCAACAAAGACAAAAACAGTATCTTCTTCATCGACTTGCCGGGTGAAGCGATCATGGACAAAAACAACATGGCAACCATCTTTTGCCCCAAATGCGGAAAAGAGATGAAACCGTTTGATCAGGAACCAAGCACGGCAGTCAACTTCTGACGGGCTGTTGAAAACACGTCATGCGCGCTGGCAAGACAAGGCAGGATTCGGCGGTCAACCAATGACAAAGGGCGGACTTCCAGTTCAGGATGTCCGCTCTTTTGCCTGGACAACCCATTAGAAAATAGTAATCATCCATGAGCCCTTAATTAAAATCGATCCTGCCACG
>JAQYWF010000296.1 GCA_030145105.1 Desulfosarcina sp. | reverse complement strand
CATGGTGGGTAAACTGGCGGCGGGCATGGCCCATAGTGTGCGTAACCCGTTCACCTCGGTCAAGATGCGCCTGTTCTCCCTGAACCGATCCCTGAAGCTGTCCGGCACCCAGAAGGAAGACTTCGATGTCATTTCCGAAGAGATCAATCACATCGACACCATCGTGCAGAACTTTCTGGAATTCTCCCGGCCGCCAAAACTGAAAATGCAGCCGGTGAGCCCGTCCACGGTGGTGGACACCGCTATTCAACTGCTGTGCTATCGTCTGGAGTCCTACAATGTCAAGGCCATCATCCATCGCGACAAAATGCTGCCGGCCGTCGACGCGGACCCGGACCAACTCAAGGAGGTGCTGGTCAATCTGATGGTTAACGCCTGTGAAGCCATGACCGGCGGCGGCACCATCGACATCCATGAACGCGTGCTGGGCACGCCGCCGGACCGGCAACAGACCGAGATTTGCATCAGCGACAACGGAGCGGGCATTTCGTCGGCTGCCGTTAAAAAGGTCTTCGATCCTTTTTATACCACCAAAGAAGACGGCACTGGGCTGGGGCTGAGCATTGTATCCCGGATCATCCTGGAGCACGGCGGCCGCGTCGATCTTACCTCGGAGGAAGACCGGGGAACCACCTTTTGCATCGTTCTTCCCACGATAGGAGGATACCTGTGAGTACCATACTGATCATCGATGACGACGATCAACTGCGCATCAGTTTCGAGCGCCTGCTGAAAGAGGAGGGCTATGAGGTCCGCACCGCTGCATCGGGCGAAGCGGGACTGCGCATGACCTCCGAGGCAATTCCTGATCTGGTGCTACTGGACTTGCGCCTGCCGGGAATGAGTGGACTGGAAACCTTTCGACAGATCCACCGCCTCGAGCAGAAACTGCCGGTGATCATCATGACCGCCTTCGGGACCACGGAAACGGCCATCGAAGCCACCAAGATGGGCGCCTTCGATTATGTAATCAAACCCTTTGACATCCCCCAGATGCTCGCCACCATCAGACAAGCCCTGGAAGCCGGCCGGTTCATGCGATCACCCGTGGATATGGACGCATCGCCGGACAAGCCTAAGGGAGAGGCCATCATCGGCAAAAGTCCTGCCATGCAGGAGGTTTACAAATCCATCGGCCGCGTGTCGGCCACCGATGCCACGGTGCTCATCCGCGGCGAATCCGGCTCCGGCAAGGAACTTGTTGCCCGGGCGCTATACCAGCATAGCATCCGTTCGGAAAAACCTTTTCTGGTGATCAACTGCGTGGCTATCCCCGACACCTTGCTGGAAAGCGAGCTGTTCGGTTATGAAAAAGGTGCCTTCACCGGGGCCACCCACCGCCGGGTGGGCAAGATCGAGCAGGCCAGCGGGGGTACGGTTTTCCTGGACGAAATCGGCGATATGCCCTTCAACCTCCAGGCAAAAATGCTGCGCCTGCTTCAGGAAAGGAGCGTCGAGCGCCTGGGCGGCCGTGAAACCATACCGGTGGATGTGCGTATCATCGCCGCCACCAACCGGGACCTGGAACACCTGATCAGCAAAGGCGAGTTCCGTGAAGATCTTTACTACCGGCTCAAGGTGATCACCATCTGGCTGCCGCCCCTGCGTGAACGCGCCGGCGACATTTCGCTGTTGGTCGACTATTTTCTGACCCGCTTTGCGGCGGAACTAGGCCTTGAAAACCCAGGGATCAACCGCGAAGCCCTGTCCATGCTGGTCTCCAGACCGTGGCCGGGCAACATCCGCGAACTCTCCAACACCCTTCAGAAGGCATTGATCTTCAACCGCGGTGCCCCGCTGAGCCTGGCTGACATCACCCAGGCCTCCCGCGGAGACACCAAGCATCCCCATCTCAGTGAAGATGCCTGTGATGACAGCATCCGCACTTGGATTCGCAACCTGCTGTCTAAAGGGGGGCAGGAAAATCTCTTCGAAAACTGCATGGATCATTTCGGTAGCCTGCTGGTGGGGGAAGCGCTGAACGTGACCGGCGGGAACCGCTCCCAGGCCGCCAAACTGCTGGGCATATCCAGGCCGACCCTGCACGCCAAGATCGATAAGTTCGACCTCAAAATCGAAACCAGCGTCAAATAAACTCAACGCCAATGTCAGAGAAATAAGATTCTCACACTCAACATAGCCGAATTGTATCACACGACCAGCAAAACCTGATGTTACTGCTATCTATCTGGAATAAAATATATTTTTAATTACATACAACATCTTGCGGTCGATCAACGATCGATCGTAATTTTGCTTTTGGCAAGCTATGCCAACAATTATATCCTTTGAAAAATGGCAGGTTACATCAAAGTTGGCCATCTGTTTACAATGACAACTTCCTAAACCGAACAATATGGTGGGCTAATTAAACCCCAATTCCGCCAGGTAGCGCCGGGCACCCGGGTGGATGCGGTCCGGATTACCGGCTGCCTTCCAGGTGTTCTCGGGCAAAGTATCCCGCCCCTGAGTCAGACGTTCGGCCAATTTGGGTTGACCTTGGTGGATTGCTTTGGTCAGGCGATAGGCCAACGCTTCGGGCAGGTCAGCGCGGGCCAGCAAAAAGCTGAAGGAGCCGATTGTTTGTAGCGGTTCCACCTGGCCAGGGTAGGACCCCGCCGGGATGGTCAGGGGCTGCAGGAAAGGATACTTGGTGTTGATCTTTTTGATCTGATCATCGCCCAACCCCACAAGCCGGCCGCCGGCTTGCGTGATCTTGGTAAAGTTGGGCCAACCGACGCCGCCTCCCCATTGCGCCGCCACCTCTCCCTTCAGGACCATGGTCGCGCCGTCGCCGGCGCGCTTCAGATAGACCGCGCCAAAGTCCTTGTCACGATCCAATCCCAAGGCATCGGTTACATATTGCCCAAGCAGGGTCAGACCTGAAGACTTGGTGCCCCAGGCGACCTTCTGGCCGACCAGGTCGGAGAATGTCTTTGCCGGGCTGTCCCCCTTGACGGCGAAGGCGCCGAAGGTGGGGTATATTGCAGTAATGATCTTGAGTGGGGTCGGCGCATCGCGCTCGATTCCCTCGAAAGCTTCGCGGGCAGGCAGGCTGGCAACCAGGGCCACATCCAGAGTTCCCTGCTCCAACAAGGGGATGTTCTGGCGGCTGCCGCGCGTGTTGCGGGCTAAAACATTGAGCGAGGCATCTGTGCTGTTGACCACCTCGGCGAGCACTCCGCCATAGAGTTCGAACCCACCGCCGGGCGTGGCCGTGCCCAGGATTAAGGGTGTGCGTTCCGCCGCCTGAGAAGGGTTCATACCGTGGACGCCCACCAAAGCAACAGCCAAAACCATAAATCCGATCAATCGTTTCATGCTATACCTCTTAGAAGTTTTATGTCTGATGATAAAAACAAATCTGTTCAAATCCGTGATCAACGCTTTATTAGACTGTTTTATCTGAGACCATCCCATTGGTGTATGCACGGGCAACGGAAAGTCACGCCTCATATCAAGTCGTTCTTGAGGACGCCACGGAAGCGGATGGTGCCATCACGAAGTTTCTGAATGGCCTCATTCGCAGTTTTGTGCGTAAACTCTTCGATGATCGGCTTGATGTCATTCTTGGCAGCGAACTGAATAGCCATATGGCCGAGACCGCCAATGCCAACAATTCCAACCCGCTTGCCCTTTAAATCCCACTTCTGGCCGGCATACTCGAAGAGCGGAGCAGCCACAGTGAGGCCACCGCGCATCAGTGGCCCGACGTATTTTTCCCCATAACCTTCGGGGATCTTGAAGAGGTAACGAGAATCTGTACGAAGGTACGAAGAAAACCCACCGTGATGCACGTGCTCTCCAGTTTCATCTATAGTATTCTCGAAGTATGTGAACTTTCGAGCGGGACAAAGATTGTCAATTCCGTCCCTGCAGTTCTCGCAATCACCGCAGGCTTGGGCAAGCGCTCCTAAACCAACAACATCACCGACTTTTAGATCCTTGACACTGGATCCAACGGCAATTACATGGCCGACAACTTCATGGCTAGGTACTAAAGGGTAACGAGAGAGCTCCCAGTCGTTGTCGATCATATGGAGGTCCGTTGCACAGACGCCAGTATATGTGAACCTCTCAAATGGGGGCATGTCCTCAAAGTTGAAGGTAGCGAAGCAATACTTTGCCAATGCGCAGAGGGATGCGCTTGTGGTGGATTGGATGCGAAAGATCCGACCAAATGTGTCTGTGGAACTCCAGTTAAACGGGTAGATATGGCAGGAACGGGCATCTACTACTGTAACTGTGGGGGATCGTGCTATTGCAACACCGTTTCCGACAAACCTGGAAACTGCAGATGTGGCATGAAGCTGAAAAAAACCTAATCTGATTAACCAAACATTGATACGCTCAAGACAGGATTCATTGTCCTGCCTTTTTCATTATTAGTTTGGTTCACGATTGAACCAACTCAGTTGGCGCTTTGTAGAAATGCAGTATGTTCAAATCGGCCAATAACCCGTTAATCCTTTTGCAGTATTTTCTTGACATACTTTTTTCTTGATGTTTGGATTGCTTACGTTTCAGGTGCCTTAGGAAGGCTTAATAGGGAACCCTGTGAAATTCAGGGACGGGCCCGCCGCTGTAACCGGTGACGAAATCCACGACATTACCACTGACCCTTTCAGGTTGGGAAGGTGTGGATGGAGGATGATCCGCAAGTCAGAAGATCTGCCTGAGATACTGCTCGTGATCCTTGGACAGGAAGCGGGTAATCCATGGAATTATGGGCTAAAAAAGGGACACCCCGGATCAATTACTCAATTGGTCTGGGGTTCTTATTTGCCAGACCCAGGTTAAGATGGAGGTCATTATGAGGTTGAAGGCAGTTATGTTTGCGATTGTGGTTATGCTCCTGTCCGTTTCAACAATAAGTCATGCCAGCGGCGATTACTCAGTAGAATACAAGTGCGCGATCGTTCTCGCCATGTTCGGCACAACGGTTGAACCGGCCCTACAGAGCCTGATAAACATCCGCAATAAAATTGAACAGAATTTTCCGAATACGGTTGTGAAGATAGCTTTCACCTCGAATATCATCCGGAAGAAATGGCAGCACCGGGCTGAAGATCCAGCATACAAGAAAGCCCATCCGGAAATCCCCGAGGACATTCTCCATGTCAAGACACCTCTGGCGACCATCGCTGATTTGCAAAATGACGGTTATAATAACATTGTCATACAGCCCACGCATGTATCCATGGGTGAGGAGTTTCTTGATCTACACACTTATGCCAAAGCGCTGATGGAGATGGGTACATTCAAAAAACCTAAATACAAGCCCTTCCACAAAATTGCACTCGGCCGCCCGGCATTGGGCACCTATGGCACTAAGTTTCCTTATTTCGAAGACATCGACACACTTGCCAAGGCGATGTCCCCTGATGCCAAACTGGCAGAGAAGGAAAAGGCCGGTATCGTATACATGGGGCATGGGAACGAATTCTTTCCCGGCAACGGTGGTGCCTATCTGGAGTTCGCTGCCAAGATGCGGAAAATGTATCCCGGTGTGGTAACAACAATTGGTAATGTAGAAGGTTTTCCAAGTATCGAGGACGTTATGGAATCATTAAAGCTCTATGGCATAAAAAAGGTAGTCTTAAAACCTTTCATGGTCGTGGCAGGTGATCATTCAATAAACGACATGGCGGGAGATGAAGAGGATTCCTGGAAATCGATCTTAGTAAAAAACGGTTTTGAAGTTGTACCCGTGACTAAGGGCCTTGGCCAAAATGAAAACTTTTGCAATATTTTCGTCAATCATGCTGTTGATGCTGCTAAAGATGCCGGTATAGAGTTAAAATAAACACAAGATTGATGTTATCTATTGCCTGTAATTGGCCAACAATTCTCGGTGACTTCAAACAGACAAATTTGTAAAAATGTGGCTATCTGTCGTTGTCTTCAATTCCTTTCAACTTGGAGGCTTGGCAAGATACCTGTAAGTTTTTCAAGCGTAAATAGATTCAGTTCTTGTGATCTATCCTGAACATCGCCAAATGAGTTCATCCCTTCGCTCTATTAATGATTTAGTAGTTGATGTTGCACGTTAAACGTGCAACTCATCGGAAGCATCAACCATAAATTGATGAAATCCCGTAATGTGTGCTGAACCTGATATTCTTGACCAAACCTTCGTTTCTTTCCCATTCACTTGACTTTTGGTTATCCAACCTTCAAATTTTGTGGCGAATATACTCCTATTGATATAATTTTTATTTTGGGCAAACTCCCCTCGATGATGCATTAATGTCATTTTCGCTGCAGTCCCTGCTCCACAGGGGGATCGGTCAAGGACTCCGCTTTTTGAAAATACCGCACTTACACAACTCGTTGAATCAATATCCTCGTAAAGAAAAGCAAGATCAACCATGGTGCCACCACCCTCTGTGGAGTCGCCTTTGCTCAGGGCGTATGGCCTCGATCAGATCAGCGGGCAAATGGGAGCAGCAACCGATACATACGTTTTAGGTATCGCGTACTGCAACTCCAAATTCATTCCAGGGTTAGCAAAAGTCGTATCACTATAATAAGCGCCGCTATCTTCTCTAT
>JAQYWF010000161.1 GCA_030145105.1 Desulfosarcina sp. | reverse complement strand
GTTGAACCGCGTCTGGGCGTCGATCCGGCCCTCGGCGGTCAGCACGAGGTCGGCCCCGGCAATGGCGTCTTGGAGCCTGACCACATCGATGACCAGGTCAATGCCCGGCTTCAGTTCGGCGCCGACAAAGGCATGCAGTCCGCCGCCAAGGCCGCCGGCCGCGCCGGCTCCCGGCATGTCTGCAATCGCGATACCCAGATCCATCCGGATGACCCGCGCCAGATTGGCTAAGCCATCGTCGAGTCGAATGACCTGCTCGGGCGTAGCGCCTTTCTGGGGAGAGTAGACGACCGACGCACCATCGTCGCCGGTCAACGGGTTGGTCACGTCGCAGGCCACCGACACGGACATGCCGTCCAGCCGTGGATCGACGTTCCGGCGGTCGATGGAAGCGATCGCTCCCAGGGAACCGCCCACCGGTTCGACCGGTGCGCCGGTTTCATCCAGAAACCGATAACCCAGGGCAGCCGCCATACCGATCCCCCCGTCACAGGTGGCACTGCCGCCGATCCCGACGATGATCCGCGTGGCACCGTTATCCATGGCCGCACGAATCAGTTCGCCGGTGCCGTATGTGGTCGTGTGCGTTGGGTCGTGCAGCGCCTTGGGCAACAGGGCCAGCCCACTGGCTTTGGCCATCTCCACCACGGCCAGCTTGCGTGAGGGTACCATGCAAAAAGGCGCCGAAAGCGGTTCCATTCTCGGGCCGGAGACCATTGCCTCAACCCGCATCCCACTCAATCCGGCAAGCATGACTTCTGTCAGCCCGTCTCCCCCGTCGGCAACAGGGACGCAAGTGACATCGCATTGGGGAAAAACAGCCAGAATACCCTTTTTCATCGCTTCTGCCGCTTTCACGGCGTTCATGCTGCCCTTAAATGCGTTGGGAGCGACAACGATACGCATGTTCATGGGGTACCTCGAGATTGATGGTTGCCGGGATCCCCGAGTAGGGCGTATGATACGGAAACGGTATCGTCATGGGTTATCGGCAGCCGCTAAGGGATCATATGACGATTGTACTTGACCGCCAAGGAATATCAAATACAAAAATTTTGAATCGAGGTAATATGTTGTCCGTGAGAAAACGAGCCAGGGAACTGGGCATTGCCCCAGGCGTTCTGCCGACGGGTCCGTACAATGCCATCACCGATGTTCATCCCGTCGGAGTCGGGCACCTCACCTTGATCGAAGGGGATGATATCCGCACCGGGGCAACGGCAATCCTGCCGCATCCGGGCAATGTCTATCAAAGCAAGGTGCCCGCCGGCATTGCAGTCGGCAACGGGTATGGCAAATTGACGGGCAGCACCCAGATCTGCGAACTGGGTGAGATCGAAACACCTATCGTGCTGACCAATACCCTGAGTGTGCCCCGGGCAGCCGAAGCCGTTCTTGACTGGGTCCTGGCGCTTCCGGATAATAAATCGGCAACCACTGTCAATCCGGTGGTGGGCGAGACCAATGACGGCCGCTTGAACAACATCCGGCGTCGTGCCCTGACACCCGGAATGATTCGTCGGGCTATCGACGATGCGGCCGACGGCCCGGTCGAAGAGGGAAGTGTGGGCGCCGGCACCGGGACCATGGCTTTCGGCTGGAAAGGAGGCATCGGCACCAGTTCGCGTCTGATCCCGAAAAGCCTGGGCGGATACGCTGTCGGCGTACTGGTACAATCCAATTTCGGCGGTGTCCTCCAGGTCCTGGGCCAGCCGGTGGGCCGGTCACTGGGCCGGTATTATCTCAAAGACGCTTTGGACACTGGCGATGCAGACGGATCGATCATGATCGTTCTGGCTACCGATGCCCCCCTGTCGGACCGAAACCTGGCACGGCTGGCCCGACGGACCCTTTTCGGTCTGGCACGCACCGGCGCATCATTCGCCAACGGATCCGGGGATTATGCCATCGCCTTTTCGGTGGCCAATGACGTTCGCCGCACCCCTGAGCGACGCCGGGCTCTCTCTTGCATGGCAGAACTGCCCAACGAAAGGGTTTCACCGCTATTTCAGGCGGCCATCGAAGCGGCGGAAGAGGCCATCTTGAACTCGCTGTTCAAAGCCACGACCATCATTGGACACAATGGATTTGTCGGTGAGGCCCTCCCATTGGATCGGGTGATGGACCTTATTGATGGCAGTTGCGGGAAACGCCTTGAGTAGGATCATACGCGATCGACCGATTGATCCAGACCCACCCCTTGACATCAAGGTGGCTTGGCGCGGGTTGCCTGCGATTGGAGAAGGCTGCGCATAATGACCTCCGCAAAGCCGGTCGCATAAAGAGGGAGGGCAAGCCCGGATCCAGGCTTGCCCAAGGAGGAGGGTAGATGAATAGGATTCAGATTACCCATGATTCCCTACTCAGCAAGGTTTCATTTAGACCATAAGACCGACATGGTCGTTATGCAACTTCTGGCATATCAAGTTTGGCAAAGCGCCTCTGGCCGTTTTTTTCATGATTGAAGCCACCATGCCACCGGGTTATGGCAAACATGGCCGCCCGATAGGCAACCCGCGTGTTATCAAACTAGCCGACGCTAAATGGCAATCATAAATAATGGATATTAAGGTGTTACCTTGTCGGCTCCGGCGCCTATCCTTCCCAGATATACCACATGCCCGGTGCCGCGCCCCGACCTGTGACGGGTCGACACGAATCCGGCCGTCGCCAGACGCTTGGCAAAGCCAGCGTCGTAGTCTTCACCCCAAACGGCAAAGACCCCGTCCGGCTTGAGGGCCTCCCGGGTCGTACTGATGGCGATACTTCCGTAGAGCGGGTCGTTGCGCTTGTGGCTACGCACGTATGGTCCGGTATAAAGGTCCAGGATGACGGCATCCAATTTCTCCGGTGCATCGTCTTTCGCATAGCGACGAATCAGTTGAGCCACATCGCAGATTTCCACCTTGACGCGTGCGTCTGCCACGGCATTGTCGGTCAGCGCCGCCAGAGGACCCCGGCACCACGCCAGCACCACCGGATTTAGTTCGGCCACCACGACACGCGCCGTGGCAGGCAAGGTGTCGAGTACCGCCTTGAGCGTAAAACCCATGCCCAGCCCACCCACCAGCACCAGCGACTGGATCGAATGCTTGAGGTGTCCACAGGCAAGTTGCCCAAGGGTCAGCTCGGACCGGTTGGACATGCTGTTCATCAACACCTGGCCGCCCACGGTGATTAGAAAATCCCGTTCCCCTCGCTTTCGCAGTTCAAGAAGGCCCGCTTGGGTGGGAACACGGTCGATAATTTGCCAGGGTTGGACCATGGGTTTGACCACCTTTCTGCAGGTTCCAGATAATCCTGCGCACCCGAATTGATCGTTGTTAACAAATTTAGGCCTATTTGAACAAGCCCGTGATCGCTTTAAACGAAGGACGCTCGCTCAACGGTATTTCCCAATGGCTGGTGTCGCCTGTCAGCGGGCGGTTAACTTGATCTCGATCCGCCGGTTTTTCTGGTAGGCCGCGGGGGTGTCGGCCGGATCGAGAGGATGGAATTTACTGAAACCGGCAGCGGCCATATGGGTCTCGGGAATCCCCTGGCTGGAAAGGAAGCGAACCACCGAAACGGCTCGGGCGGTAGACAGCTCCCAGTTGGAGGGAAACCGTCCCGAGGTCACCGGTACACGGTCGGTGTGACCGTCGATTCTCAGTATCCAATCGATCTCCGGCGGGATTCTGATCACCAATTCGTTGAGGGTGGCGGCCAGTTGGGTGAGGTGGTGAAAACCCGCAGGGCCAAGTTCTGCCGAACCGGTGGAAAACAGCAGCTCTGCCTGAAAAACAAATCGGTCGCCTTCGATACGGATCAAAGGATTGTCGCCCAGCACCCTTCTCAGTCGACCGAAAAATTCCGACCGATAAGCTTCCAGATCGTTGATACGCCGGGCCAACGCAAGATTCAGGCGTTTGCCAAGGTCCTTGATTTCAGTATCCTTGATCGTGCTTTCACTGTGGGCAAGGTCCAGGGCCTGGCTGACCTGTTCCAGGCGTGCTTTGAGCGTGGCGATGCTCCGGTTCAACTGGGCGATCTGAGCCCGGGCGCTGGCCGAAAGACGGCGCTCCTCAGCCAGGGCCCGCTCCTGTTCATCGATCAGGGCGGATAGGGCCTGAATATGAATCTCCTTGCGCTGGGTCGCTTGTTGGGCCAGCTGCGTGCGCTCCTGGGCATCGGCCATACGGGCCTCAAGGGCTTTCGAGCGATCCCGCAGCATCCCGATCTCTACCTGGCTGGACTGCAGCGC
This sequence comes from Desulfosarcina sp., assembly GCA_030145105.1. GTDB lineage: Bacteria > Desulfobacterota > Desulfobacteria > Desulfobacterales > Desulfosarcinaceae > Desulfosarcina. The sequence goes on along the minus strand of JAQYWF010000161.1, from coordinate 6,126 downwards.
TGCGGTCATGCCGCCGACACGGTCCTCGAGTTCACGGCGCAACTGCTGCAGGGCGTCGATATCTTCCTGCAGGCTGGCGACCATCAGCAGTTGCTGCTCGATTTGCGCCTGATCTTGCAGGACGCCGGCCGCCATCTGGGCGACCGTGTCATCCAGCACCGCTTTGGCGTCGGTGAGGGTGGCCACCGTGAAGGACAATTCGGAAATGGTGGCCGCCAGCTCCCGGTTGCGCCGGTCTTCGAGCCCCAACTGGGAAGTCAATTGGTTGACTTTTCGCTGCAATAGAGCCAGCTCGCTCTCCTGTCCAGAAAGGACCTGACTCAGCAGGAACTGAGCGATAGAGAAAATCAGGACCAGAAAAATGACCACCATGAGAAGCGCGCTGAGCGCGTCCACATACCCGGGCCAGACATTAAATTCACGCGGGGAACGTTTGGCGATGCTGGACATGGCTCAGGCACTCATGGCCGCGACAGAGTGATCGTCGGACGAGGCGGTAGCAGATGGTCGATCGGACAGCACCTGCGCTACCATGCGGTTGTTTTCGCGCAGTTCCTGAGTCATCAGGATCAGCTGGTCCTTGATCTCATGAGACCCCTGGGGCATCGGCAGGGCCTCCAAGCCTGACGCCTGGCCCTCTGCCTTGTCAATCAGATGTGTCACCTCGGATAGCCACTCCTCCAATTCGTTGAAGAAGCGGTTCTGGGCATGCCCCGCCTGGAGATCGATAAATCCTAAGACCAGCGACCCGCCGAGACCGAATAGGGAAGAGCTAAAGGCCGTACCCATGCCGCTCAAGGGTCCCTGGAGACCGGTTTTGAGGTTCTCGAAAACTGCTGCGAAGTCGTGCCGGGCCACCTCCATCCCCTCGATGACGCGCCAGACCGAAGAGATGGTCCCTAATAACCCCCAAAATGTTCCCAGAAGACCCAGGAAAACCAGGAGCCCGATCATGTATCGGGAGACGTCGCGAGATTCTTCCAGCCGCCCGCGAATCCCGTCCAAAACGGTGCGCATGGAAAAAGCCGACAGCGAGAAGCGATCCCGGTTGAGGCCCTCCAGGTGCTTGGCCAGAGGCTTCATCAGGCGGGTAGGCTCGGAGACAGAAATCCCGATATTCCCCGTACGGAACATCTTAATCCAGTGCAGCTCTGGTTCCAAGGCGAAAACCTGGCGCATGTTAATGGCAATACCGGTTACCAGTGCCGCCAGGATCAGCAGGTTGAATCCCCAATTGGCCATGAAGGCCATTTTTAGGGGCGCAAACATCAGTAAACAGACAACGGCGACAATCCCTAAATAGAGGGTCATCCATAAAAGTTGATGGCGTGGATGGTTCATCGGACTCCCTTTATATGGTGTGTGCGTTTTCCGGACGGGCGCTATTGGCTCCATGCCGGGAACACCCGCTCAGAGAATTATAATCAAATAGTGTGCCACTTTTAGACGACTCAATTTCATATGAAATATCAGTAAATTGGGTTGTGAAATGGGTTTAAACCGGCAACGACTTGACAACGGCCGTCAGAAAGCGGTCACTCCTCATGGACGTGACGCGACCATGCACAAGCAGAAAATTCTGCCATGAGACCCTGCTGCCCATCCGGAATGGATATCTTTCGATCCAGGCCGCTTTCTCCTTGTTACCTGGCAAAAGTCATAACTTTCCGTTTCTTTTTGAAATCCGTCAGGCAGGATACCATTTATGGATTCGTTCCTTAATTCTTGATCGAAAATGCCGATATATCCACCCAGCGAATTGAAGATTCCGGGTAACCACGTGAGGTGGTTCTTGCGGAAAAATGGGAGTGTCATCATTGACTATGAAAATCGCCGTTTTCGCGCTTACCGTCCTAATCCTTGCCGCAATGCCGGCTTATGCCAATCAAGCGGCTGTCATCCCCGCCTATTCGTTTGTATCGTCATTTCAATCGTCGATGAGGGAATATCGAAATTTTATAATTAATCAGAACCGCGCCGCCGCGCGGAAGCTGTTGAATTCCGAAAAAGTCTTTCTTTCGCCGAGAGATGTCCGCGTCGAGGTGGTCGCGGTTGACGAAAGCATCGCCAAGGTGAAATTGAGCCGATTGGATGAAAATGCCCAGCCGGTCACACTGTATTTCTGGACCCTGGCCGAACAGCTGAAAATCTTGCCGCAAGAATAGCCCATGCCAACCCGGCCTCGGTATAAGTAACCCTCCACCCGGGACACCTGTTTTTTGTAAGATTAGAACCTATTCCCTGGCTGCCCTTTCGGGGGAACGGGCTGGCGCGGGCCGGCAAGGTGAACATGAAAAAGCAGCACGTCAGTGGCCGATCCGCTCTATTTTCCAAGCGATATCGGGCAACATCTGACTTGATTGTTGGATGGGGTTCAGGTATTTGTATTTTGATTCTCGCCACATACGATCAATTTCAACTCGGCGCAGTGGTCTGGCCGACGGCCCCTTGTCTCAGCATCCCTGAGTTGCCGACAACGCATGGATTATCAAATCATGAATCGATCAATCATTAAAAGCACCAGCCGGTATGTGCCGGACCGACACGTCACCAACCATGAGCTGTCTGAATTGATGGACACCTCGGATGAATGGATTCGTCAACGCACGGGGATCGAGGCCAGGTATTGGGTCAACGCAGGTGATGACCTGGGCACGTCGGATCTGGCACTGGAAGCATCAACGATCGCCCTTGAGAGAGCCGGATGGGCCCCCACCGATCTGGACTTGATTGTATTTGCCACCATGACCTCGGATGTCTACGTTCCCGGCTCCGGCGTCATTCTGCAGCACAAGTTGGGGGCTGAAAAAGTCCCGGCACTGGACATTCGCCAACAGTGCACCGGCTTTCTGCATGGATTGGAATTGTGCGATGCCTACATTAAAAGTGGCAAGGCGCGAAAAATCCTGCTGGTCGGGGCCGAAACCCAGAGCCGGTTTCTGGAACTGAACACGCAGAATCGCGATACCGCCGTCATTTTCGCCGACGGTGCCGGCGCAGTCTGCATCGAGGCTGAAGAGACCGACGAAGAGACCGGCATTCTGGCGTCTGTCTTTCATGCTGATGGACAATATGCCGATGTATTGCGCGTGGGCGTCCCTGCCCGAAAAAGCGGCCCGGTCATGAACGCTGAGGTGCAGGCCAAACAGGAGTATTTACCCTACATGGACGGAAAAGCCGTGTTCAAACTGGCGGTCACCCGACTGCCGACAGTGGCCCGGGAATTGCTGGAAAAAGCCGGTATGCAATTGGAGGATATTGACATGGTCGTTCCCCACCAGGCCAACCTACGAATCAATGAAGCCTTCAGGGAGCGCATGAACCTCCCTGAAGACCGGATCTTTAATAACATTCAGCGGTATGGAAACACCACCGGCGCCACGATTCCCATCGCCCTGGATGAGCTGATGGAGAAAGGGATGCTCAAGTCCGGTGACAATGTCATGTTCATTGGCCTGGGCGCGGGTCTCACCTGGGGCGGGGTTATATACAGGCTCCCCTAGTTGTCCAATCGTGTTTGGCTGAGGATAAGTGCCGTCCGCGTCATCGCATGAGAAAACTTGTCTTGGCGTCGGATCGTTGGCAGCCATCTTGAAAAATGCAACTTAATATCTGTTAATTTTTGCAAACGTTTGTGTACCCGACCTGCAAATGTCGCAATTACTGAAACGGAGAGCCACCTATGGCCTGCAAGGATGTTGGCATCTTTGAACAGTTGCCGTCTGAATCGGAATTCTCCCAAAAGTCAACCGTTGTGACCACTGGGCCCCATCTTGAATTGATCAGGGTCTCCCTGGAATTCGCTGACGCTACCCTGGCTTCCGGCATCGGCAAATCCTGTATGAAAGACGACAGGAAACGGAAAGGCCGGGATCCGGATACCTTCAGGGATGCCATCCTTCCGGCAAGGCGAGTGGCAACATTCAAGCGTTCCGGCAAGTTGCGGAAGAAAGCGAATGAGGAGCAATGAAGCGCCAACAGAATCGCCAGAAACGCTCACGCCGCACCTCCTATATCATCGCTGAGTATACGGTTAAAGAGGGAACTCACCGGGATGTGATCAAGAACATTGGTGCGGGTGGCCTGTTCATCCGGACATCCAGGAAGGTTGCCGAAGGGCAGTCCATCGTACTCGAATTTCCATTGTTTCGCTTTGACAATACGATCAAGGTCTCTGGAACGGTGGTTCGTGCTGATTCTAACGGGTTCGCCGTGGTTTTTGATAAGCTTCTTGACGTCCTTCAGTCTAAAAATGGTCAACTCCCGGATATAGTCCATGAGATCGATCGGTCAACTTAAGAATTGTTGGGTTGGCCGTTGAAAAATCGTTTTTCGACAACCTTGCTAAACCGGCGGATCCTTCAGCCAAAGGGTTGAAATGAATCATCTCAAAGGGTCGGGTGAGTTCAGTAAAATAGGTATGGCCACCATTATCATGATGGCCAGCATTTTCCTCAGCCGCCTCACCGGCATCGCCAGAGAGATGGTGCTTGCCGCGTTAGCGGGCGCCGGAACGGAAGTCGATGCCTATCGCGTGGCGTTCGTGTTGCCCGAAATACTCAATCACATCCTGGCCAGCGGCTTCTTATCGGTGACCTTCATTCCCATTTTCTCCCGCTACCTGGCCGAAGGGAAGGAAATCGATGGATGGCGAACCTTTTCCAATATCTCGACAGTATTCGGAATCCTCCTCATCGTGCTCATCGTGACGGGAATGATTGTGGCCCCCATCGTGGTGCCTCTTTTGGCACCGGGGCGCCATGACCCTCAATTTATCGCTCTGGCCGTAAGAATGACCCGTATTACCCTGCCGGCCCAATTCTTCTTCTTCGCCGGCGGCATGCTGATGGCGGTGCAATATGCAAAGAAGCGCTTCCTGGTCCCGGCCCTGGCACCTTTGATTTACAATCTCGGCATCATTTCCGGCGGGTGGTTGCTCGGCCGCCGGCTGGGCGTGGAGGGTTTTTGCTGGGGCGCGCTGGCGGGAGCAACGATAGGCAGCTTTGTGATCCAGATCCTCGGTGCCGTTCGAATCGGCATCAAATATCGGCCCGCCATGGACTTCACCCACCCGGACCTTCGGCGCTATGTCCTGTTGACCTTACCCCTGATGATCGGACTGACCATGGTTTTCTCGACGGAACTGTTCTCAAAATTCTTCGGCAGCTTCCTGCCGGCGGGAGCCATTGCGTGGATTGATTATGCCATGCGTGTCATGCTGATGTTGGTCGGCTTCTTCGGACAGGCCGTGGGGGTCGCCTCCTATCCCTATATGGCGCAGCTGGCCGTCCAAGGGCGCCTGTCAGAGTTAAATGATGTCATCAACACCATCTTGCGTTACCTATCCGTCGTCATCCCGGTATCCATTCTGGTCGCTGTGCTGCGACATGAAATTGTCTACGTGCTTTTTGAGCGGGGCCGATTTTCTCCTGAAGATACGAAAATGACGGCCTTGACCTTGTCCTGCCTGATGGTTGGAGCGGTTGCCTTCATTTCCCAAACCGTCGTGAATCGTGGTTTCTATGCGACTCAGAACACCCTGTTGCCGGCGCTTTTCGGCACCATTGCCGTGGTTCTGGGCCTGCCGGTGTACTGGGCCGGGTTAAAAGTGATGGGTGTTGCCGGGGTTGGCCTGGCCATATCCGTGTCTGCCCTCCTCCAGACTATCCTCCTGTTTTCCGTCTGGAATCGGCGCAGCAAGAATACGGCCGCCATCGGTGTGTATCGCGCCTATCTGAACGCCGCCATTGGCGCACTGGTCATCGGGGCAATACTCTGGCTGGTGCACGGGGCGCTCCAAATGAGCCCCGGCAGCCAGACACTGGTCACCAACCTGGCAGTGATCTGTATCGTTTCAGGAGTTTTTATTGTTTTAACCGGGCTGTGGGGCTGGATCTTTAAAATCGAGGCCATCCAATATTTGTTCAGTCGCTTCTCATCCTTATTTTTAAGGAAAAGCTGACACGTTTACTATCGAGGATTCAAACTTTGGTTGGATAATATCGACCGATTGTTGGTTTACAAACAAAACAAGCTTTATTTTGGTTATGCATCCTCATATCCTTAGCAGGTTGCTAAATTCTATAGTCGACATGTCCGATCGTAAGGGCTGTTCTGGAAACTGAC
>JAQYWF010000293.1 GCA_030145105.1 Desulfosarcina sp. | reverse complement strand
CGGTCCAGTCCGCGACGACGGAGGCCACGGCCTGTTCATCAACGCTCGGCAAGATCAACGGCGATTCGCCCTGGATGTCACCGAGTTTGACCATCAGGCCCTTGAGCTCGCTCACCATGGTCTCGCGTTCTTCTGGGCTGAGTGTGCCGCTCTCTTTTTCCGTTTGCGCTGCTTCCTCCTCTTCCGGCTCGGCCTCGGTGCCTTCCCCTGAAAGATCACCTTCAGTCAATTCGCCGTCGATGGGTTCACCGGTACTTGCGCGAAGGTTGCCTCTCATTTCAAGGATTTGGTCGACCAGATCCTTTTCTTTTTGCCATCCATCTTCAAGCTGTTTCAGCTCATCGACCTCACGGGTCAACTGATCGTCTATCTCGCGGCGCCGTTCCTGGCGCGCCATCCCCACGGCTTCTTCCCGGGCAAGGATCTCATTTTCCGTTTCCAGGGCGGCGATGCGCCGTCGGCAAGCTTCCACCGCCGGAGGCGTGGCGTGCAGGCTGACCGCAACACGTGCACAAGCCGTGTCCAGCAGGCTGACCGATTTGTCGGGCAGTTGGCGTGCGGGGATATAGCGATGAGAAAGTTTGACCGAAGCCACCAGCGCTTCATCGAGTATCTGCACCCGATGATGCTTCTCACTGACTCCCGCCAGGCCCCGCATCATGATAATCGCCTTCTCTTCAGAAGGTTCGTCGATTTTCACCACCTGGAATCGCCGGGTAAGGGCGGCGTCTTTTTCGAAGTACTTTTTGTACTCGGCCCATGTGGTCGCCGCAATCGTCCTTAAGGTCCCGCGCGCCAGGGCGGGCTTGAGCAGGTTGGCCGCATCTCCTGACCCAGCGGAACCGCCGGCCCCAATCAAGGTGTGGGCTTCGTCAATGAACAGAATGATCGGTTTGGGTGACCCCTGGACCTCCTCAATCACTTGACGCAGCCGGTTTTCGAACTCTCCCTTCATGCTCGCGCCGGCCTGGAGCAGCCCCAGGTCGAGGGTGCGCACCGTGACGTCCCGCAGCGGCGGCGGGATATCTCCTGAAACGATACGCTGGGCAAAGCCCTCCACCACCGCCGTCTTACCCACACCGGCTTCCCCGGTGAGGATGGGATTGTTTTGAAGGCGGCGCATAAGGATATCGACAATCTGCCGGATTTCATCATCGCGGCCCAGAATCGGGTCAAGCGACCCCTTTCGGGCGGTTTCCGTCAGATCAACGGAGAACTGTGCCAGCGCCTCCTGTTTGCCCATGACGGCCGGTGCCACCGCACCGCTGGCCTCACCAGGGGCAGCACCGCCTCCTACTTGGGTACCATCCTGCGCTGCCAGGGCATCTTCAGGCGAGCCATTCACGATGGATGCAAACTTATCCGAAAGGTCTTCGACTTTAATTTTGCTGAATTCAGAGGAAATCCCGGGCAATATTGCCCTCAGGCCCGGTGCCTTTAACAGCGCAATGACCATATGCCCGGTGCGAACCTGGGACTCTTTAAAGAGCAGCGTACTGTAGACCCACGCCCTTTCGACAGCATCTTCCAGGTGGGGTGAGAAGTCGGAAATAGATGTGGCCCCACGCGGCAGGCTGTCTAAAGACGATGTCATGTCGGATGCTAGCCGCGACGGGTTGAGATCGTAGTGGTTGACAATATGATGCAGATCTGAATCCTGCAGCTGCAGAACCATGTGCAGCCAGTGCAGCAGTTCCACGTAAGGGTTGCCCCGCATCTTGCAGAACACCGTGGCGCTCTCCACCGATTTGTAGGCCAGGCTGTTAAGTTTACCAAACAGTGCAGTGCGGCTTATTTCCGCCATGATGGTATCCTTTGGTTATGGGTTCAGGCACCTTTTATGCAACGATGGGGTTTATGCCGCATCGGCTTCAACGATCAGATCAGTGACATCCTTTTCAAAAGGCAGGCGCTGAAGCCATGTGGTCCAGCCCAGACGTCCCGATTCACCAAGGTGAACCGCCGGCACCTCGGCCGCCTTAAGGATCAGCTGCAATTCCCAGTTCAGTTCATCTCCCACATAGTTTCGCACCCAGGCCTTCAATCCTGCAAAACTCTCACTGCCGGGCAACATCCGTTCATAGTCCTTCAGGGTCATGGGGCCCATCACGATTCTGAACTTTTGCTGACAACTCCATACCTGCGAGCCGACGACCGTGTTGACCCCCACCGTTGCCGTATCGGGCGATTGGCCCAATCGGCATTGGTATGCGTCGGGTACCGTTATCCACTGGCCGATAAACTCTTCGATGGAGGTCTGGATGCCGAAATAATTTTCGATAATAGCGCGCAACCCCTCGGCATGCCGTGTCTGGCTGGATAGATGTCCGGAAAAATGCAGCTTGGCCACATCGGGCACGCTGTCCCGATTGCTGAAGGAATCATGGCCGATTCCGATCAGGCTGCCGATGTAGGCTGCGAAGCGATCTTCATCGGGTCGGTCGTGGCTCACCGCCTGCCGATTACAGGCCCACGCCCGGTAAAATAGGCTGATCATGCGGTGATTGAAGATATCGAGGAAACGGGCCAGCGTGTGATCGTCATGATTAAGTTCCCGGTCGTGAATATAATCGGTGATATGCAGCGGCAAGGGGCCCTGGGGCCCGAGCAGACCCAAAAAATTCACCATGAGACGGGGCTTACCGGTCTTCTTCTGTTGTTCAAAACGCTGGAGCGTGGCAGGCGCAAAGCCCAGGGAGGGCTCTTGACAGAATTGAATGGGATCATCCGTCGAGCGGGTTGCGTACCCCAGACGGGGTTTCTCCGGGAATCCGCATTCCACCCGTCGGGCCACCTGAAAAAAGCTCAGTCCGGCAGGGTTCTCGAGGAACCGCAGGTCTATAGCGTGTGCCTGATCCCTATGCTTGCTGGCCATCGCATGATTTCTCCACGTTCCCGGGTTTTGATCACCGTTTCCGTGAACGAGTTGATGGAGACATATTTTGAAAAGAAGACATTCATCACGGCCCCCAGCAGAAAGACGCCGGTCCCCTCGAAGGCCGCTTCGTAAAATTCCAGGGCAACCTCTATGCCCCGGACAAAGGCGATCTGGCCCTGGTCACTGATCCGGCGGGTAATCGGCCGGCTGTTCACCGCCAAGACCCCTTCGATCTGTTTTCGGGTCTGAAGATCACGGGTGTCACAATACAGCCTGAACAAGTCTCGAATGGCAGCGGATCCCTTTCCATCCGGACTGTCCACCAGGGAAAGATAATTAAGGTTCAGGTGATTGATCATTCGCCAGCTGACCTCGCCCTCAGCCGCGGAGGGACGGGGTGCGGTGGGACCCGACAGACACCGCACGGATTCTACCGGGGAACTGATGTCAAGATTGAAGTCCGTTTTACCGCGACCGATAGCCATTTGGATGGGGAGATCACGGTTGGTGCACAGGGTTTCAACCGCCAGTTGACGCAGATCGGATCGGTACGGTGCAGCCGCAGCGTCGACAATGGACAGAAATACTTCACTGCCACCGTAACCGGAACGTCGACCTTGCTGTTTTTCCCTGTTCGACATCATGCGGGGGATGCGGTTGACCGTGAAGTATGCACCACCGCCATTGGTTTCATCAATATCATTGGCCGAGTAAAAGGGGGCAAAGGCCTGTTTTTCATCGGCCTGCACGCCGTAGCCGGTCACTTTCAGCACCTGATAAACCTCAAAATCCATCGGGCGTGTCCGGTTGGGCACGACGTGAAATTCAGACGATTTATCGGATAGGTGAATACGATCAGCCCGTTTCGGAAACAGGTTGATCACCGGTGCACAATGCAACACAAAATTACCGGCATCAACCCGGCCTTGCAGTTCCAGATCTTCTTGATTGAGCAGGACAACGAGATCGACCGCGTTACTTTCACAGCGTTTGATGCAATCGCGCAGTCCTTGTATACGGAAGAACAGGAACCGTTGAGGAAACGCGAAATACTCATGCAGCAACCGATAGCCCAAGAAAGACCTTGCCCCCACTGGCAGGAGTGCCTCTTGATCAGTAAATCCAACCTGGCAGATGGACGCAGCGGGCAGGACACGCTGCCAGGCAAAGGGTTTTTCCGTCGGCTGCACCAATACATTCGTCCCGTGGGCAAAAATATGCTCATAAAGTTGCATCGGAAAATCTTCCGTCCCACGGATGAAAAAGGTTAATGCGTCCAGGTCAAGATTGGAAAAAGCCATGTCGGCCGGGGTTTCAAGACGGATGCGAAGACCCGCCTTGGCGGATGCCGTTGACGCGGGCGGCGCCAGGCTGCTGAGGTCCCGCGCGTAGTACTCCGCCTGAACGACCGTCACCGGCCAAAGCGTAAGGGAATGTCCCGTACGGTACTCGCATGCGGTGCGGTCATCATTGCCAATCACCGACCGAAGTATCGTGCCGCGCTGGATTTCAAATCCATTTTCCAATCCGCTTTGGGCCGCGTCAAAGGCAAACTGCAAAACAGCCATGGAGGGGGTTGGCGATAGGTAGTGAGGATAAACCGTTTCTAAAATCGACTGGGTAAACTGGGGAAACTCAGCGTTTAATTTCAACTGTACACGCGCAGCAAGAAATGCGAACCCTTCCAGCAAGCGTTCCACGTAAGGGTCACCGCAGGCGAATTCGTCCAGGGAGAGTCGGCTGGCAACTTTGGGGAACTCCCGTGCAAATTCGCCTGCCGCACCCCGCAGGTGCTGAAGTTCACGATTGTAGTATCTTAATAGTCGCCGGTCCACAGTTTCACCGATTTAACTTACACTTGCCTGTTTCAAGATCCAGCTCGGTTTTGATAAAAAGCGATTCGGGGATGGGCTGGGTCCAGAGGTTCCCGCGGATCTCAAAACGGATTGAGCGACTGCTCATCTCTTCTTTATCAACTGTCATGACAATCGAGATGGTGTTGGGCATGATGCGTGGCTCAAAGCGTCGAAGCGCTTCGGTCAATCGATAGCGCATGTCCTCGACACTCAGGCTGGATGCCGTCATCCCCGCGACACTCTGCACACCAAAGTTCAAGACCGACGACGGGATTTCCGCAAACTCGTCCAAACCGTCTTGTTCAGCATTGGCGTATGTGTTCAGCAGCCATGCCAGATCACGCAGCACCGCCTGACGGTATTTCTGCGCGCTCATCACGCGTTGATTCCGGCTCTCCTGCTGCTTGCCGGGGTCATCATCGGTCAGCCGGTCCAGCAGACACGGCTGCAGTTTTTCAGACGGCGTTAATTCAGCCATGCTGTGGTTTCTCTTCCAGTGGGCTTTCTGAAGGGTCTAGGAACACCTCCCGAACCTCCAACAGGGGATACTCCCCTTGGTCCGTGGCCAGCATGCGCTGACCGATACCCATAATGAGATCGTTTCCTGAATCCCGCCAATCGGTTTTACGACCCATCCGAAACGAACTGTCTTCCGCTTCTTCTGAACCGGGATATCGACTGGGAATAAGGCCCACCGCCTGGCCCTGGTTGGCCCAGGTGAACGTCGCCGTAGCCCAAATCAAATCACGGAGGTTGACTGGTTTGTCGATCCGAATTTCTCGAATCCGCTCGAAAGGAATCCAATAATATTTGCCGTTGACGATGGCTTCAAGTGTCGGCCCAAGCCTCGTGTCGGCATCTGCTATCCAGGTGAATGCTTGCCCGTCAATGTGACCCGATATGGCAGGAGCCGATTCAAAGGCTCGATCGCGCAGGTCGGCGGCCGCCTCGAGTTTACCGGCGGCAATAAGGCCCGGTACCTGGGTGAGCCAAACCATCCACGCCAGCGGTTCACCAAAAATCAAAGGGGTCCGTTTGCCTTGAAAGACAGTCGCACGCAAAACTTCACAGTTTAAGGCCGGGCGATAGACTTGGGCCATGAGCAGCGCGTCTGCATCCATGTCGGCCGCGACATTGAGCTGCGTAATGGCCCGGTCCCACTGGCCAAGGACGCTGAGCAGTTGGAATAAAAAAATACGCAGTTCAACTTTTGACGGATCACTGCGGATCGCCTCCGTGAGGGTCGCCAGCGCTTTTTCAAGGTCGCCGGATTGAAGATAATGTTTTGCTTGCATAGGCCCCCGCTTAAAATTTAATCACGATCCACCCTTGGCCGATGGCAGTTTGGAAACCAATCTCAGGGACACGCTCAGGCCCTCCAGCTGATAATGGGGGCGCAAAAAGAACTTGGCGCTGTAGTATCCCGGATTGCCTTCAATATCCTCGACCATCACCTCCGCGGCAGATAAGGGGTACCTGGATTTGACACTTTCCGAAGCGGTCGGGTCCGTGGTGACATATTTCGTGATCCAGTTGTTCAGCCAGGTTTCTACTTCGTTACGTTCCGCAAAGGACCCGATTTTGTCGCGCACGATACATTTCAGGTAGTGGGCGAAGCGACAGGTCGCAAACAGATAGGGCAGCCTCGCGCCCAGGTTTGCATTGGCGGTGGCGTCGGGATCATCGAACTCCGCGGGGCTGTGTAAGGATTGCGCCCCCACGAATACCGCATAATCGGTATTCTTCCAGTGGGACAGCGGCATCATTCCGTTCTTGGCCAACTCCGCTTCCCTGCGGTCGGTAATGGCGATTTCGGTTGGACATTTCATGTCCACGCCACCATCGTCCGTGGGAAACGTATGGGTCGGCAAGCCCTCGACCATGCCACCGCTCTCAGCCCCACGGAT
>JAQYWF010000014.1 GCA_030145105.1 Desulfosarcina sp. | reverse complement strand
GAGAGAACACGGAGATCTTGAAGTTGAAGATCTTCTTCTCCGAGTGCGGGATGAGCATGACCGTAAATCGCTGACCGCCGGACTTTATATGAATGGCCATGGCTGTGAGCCGTTTTTTGGAATAATGACCGCCGCGTCATACCTTGGCTTGGGGTTCCTGTATGCCCGACAAGGGAGGTCAATTGAATAGACCCAGGTACCCGATCACCCAGGCCATACGGTTCCTGCGTGCAATGCAGGTGGATTTTGAAACTTTCAGTTACAGCTATACCGACCGCGGTGGTGCCCGCCAGGCTGCCTTGGAATTGCGTATCCCCGAGTATCGGGTGGTGAAAACCCTGGTGATGGAAACCGACGCGCTGTCACCCCTGCTGGTGCTCATGCATGGCGACCGGGCGGTTTCAACCCGGAAGTTGGCCCGTGTTATCGGTACGAAAAAGGTGCTTCCCGTCCAGGCTGAAAAAGCCTTGAATTGCACCGGATACCAGGTGGGCGGCATCAGTCCTTTCGGTACCCGACAAAACATGCCAGTTTATGTACAGGCCACTATTCTGGAACTGAAAACGATATACATAAACGGCGGGAAAAGAGGGTTTATGGTGGCGGTTGATCCGGATGTGCTGTTGAAGACCCTGTCCGCCATACCTGTTTCTGTTGCTGCTTTTTCACAATGACCCGATTTTGTGAAACCGTGTTGCTCGTGATGAACCGCGATAGCGAGCGAACTGTAAATCAATTTTTTTCATCCATACGGTGAAGAATCCCCGCGGTCACCGCGAGGATTCTTCAAAAAAACCAATCGGACATCGGTTTGTGTGGCTTCCGATTGGCTAATGCTTGCCAAAGAGAGATCGGTTGCTTTATATTTGAGGTAATTTTATTTTCGACTGACCTGCCATCTATACTGCCATCAAACAGTAGCGGCGATAATGGCAGGCATTCCTATCAAAGGGAAGGAACCCCATGCCACCGAACGATCTGGAAACCCTGGAAAGCATCTGCCAACGCGTCAGCCTCAACATTCCTGAAACCAGCCCGTGGCGGTGGGACAAAGAGTTCAACCTGGCGCTGGCGGTAATCGACCGTCAGGATGAAATCATGGTCGAGCTTCCGTTGTCGCTTGAATTTTCTCACAAATGGGACTTCACCACGATTGATGATGCCGAGGCGCCTGTCCGCGATTATTTCCAGTCCGGTTTCGGTATCGTGCCCGGCCAGAAGGTGTTTACCATGGATCCCGTTAACGGGGTGGTGCTATATGTTGCGTGGTGGCCATGGGGGGATGATGAAAGGATCTCCCTTCGCTTGGGTCTGGTTTCCGTGTCCGACGATAAACTGGAAAACGCAGATATAAAAAATTTAATCTGCGGCTGGTTGGAACTGGAATAAAGGCTACAAGCCTTATCTGAGATAAATAGGTGGGGTGATTTCAAAACGCTGACCGTTGACCCAACCCGCCTCTAACCATCGCGTTCGGACAGGGATTCGAGGATATCCTTGCCTGGCACCTCCTGCATCACCGAATCGACCTCCAGCTACACATCAGCCGCCTGCGTGCTGCCCCCCATGGAGACGATGGTCATCGCCCGAACGACAACGCGCCTGGAAATGTATGCGACAATACCGATGCTATCCAAGAATAAAAAATCCGGTTTGAAGGATTGGCTGACGACTGCAGTTCTGGAATGTATGGTTGGCAACCGTTTGAGACACAACAGAAAATCAAGTGTCTGCAGCCAAGTGACAAATGGATCAGACTGATTATGATTGTGTTTCATCCGTGGAACATTCAATCGTGCTTATAAGCGCCAATCCAGTCACCCTGAATACGTTCACGGTACAACGACGAACCATGAATATGAAAATATCAGTATTGCTCAAATTTGTTGTATACACAGGCGCAATCCTTTTTAGCGTGCTGTCTCCTCGCATAACCGCGGCCCAGGAGATTGCCAATGACATATTGCTCTCGGCGCTCAAGCTTGAACAGCCGATTCTGCTGTGTGGTGAAACGGTGCCTGTGGATGATCCGCAGGCACTGGAGCGGTTTGAGAAGGAGATGCTGGTTTCTCTGGGGAACCGCTCCCAGGTGATTCTTTGGCTGAAACGGACCACCCGTTATTTCCCCTACATTGAACAGATGCTCAGGGAAAATGGGCTTCCCGATGACCTCAAGTATCTCGCCATCGCTGAAAGTGCCCTTCGAATGCACGCCGGGTCCAGTAAAGGGGCTATGGGGGTGTGGCAGCTGATGCCTCAGACCGCCAGAAAATTTGGATTGGTCGTGGATGTCAATTTTGACGAGCGGCGCAATCTTTATCTGAGTACGCCTGC
Organism: Desulfosarcina sp.; assembly: GCA_030145105.1. Lineage (GTDB taxonomy): Bacteria > Desulfobacterota > Desulfobacteria > Desulfobacterales > Desulfosarcinaceae > Desulfosarcina. The sequence goes on along the minus strand of JAQYWF010000014.1, from coordinate 26,931 downwards.
GGTGGTCACATACCTCAAAGCGCTCTACGAACGATTTGGTTCCTGGAGTCTTTCCCTGGCTGCCTACAACATGGGGGAGGAAGGTCTCGAATCAGAAATCCTGGAGCAGGGCGTCACCAACTATTATCAACTCTACCTTCCCTTGGAAACCCAGCGCTTCGTTTTTCGCATCCTGGCCATCAAGCGCATTGTCGAAGCACCCCAGAATCATGGATTTAGCCTTTCTCCAGGTGATTTTTATGCTCCGCAGACGTTTTCAACGGTTCGGGTTGATGCTTTCACGGATCTTCCCCTCCGTCTAATCGCCAATGCGGCGAAAACCGATTTTAAAACGGTCAAAGATTTCAACCCGGAAATACGGGGACATTACTTGGCTGCCGGGACACGCTCCGTAAACATTCCCAGCGAGGGAGAAGCGGGTTTTCATGACCGTCTGACAGCCCTGATTGAAGCGGATACCAAGATTCGCAGCCAGCGTGTCTATGTGGTCAAGGAAGGAGACAGCCTTTCGGGCATCGCCCAGAAGTTCGAGGTGCCCCTTGCCGCCCTGCTCATCTGGAACCGCATCGGCTTGAGAAACGTGATCCATCCTGGTCAGCGATTGGTTGTTTTTCCTGCATCAGGGGCTATTCAGACCGACCCGAAGGACATCGAGGGAGATGAGAGCGGATGATTGAGAAAATCATTTCCAGCGGGAAGCCCGGCGCTGCCGTGGCTGCCCTGGAGGTCGCCGTTAAGCTTGGGCTGGCCTATGGCGGGTGGTGCCTTGAAGGTGAACCGGCACCGGACAAATTCCGCCTCGATCGGCTGCCTGACGCCTCCAATCGATCGGTCACGGAAAAGGCCGTCGAGGATAGCCACGGCTCAGTTTATTTCACCGCCGGCGAAACGGCTTCCATTCGACTGGAAACGACCAGAAAAACCGCTTTGCACCTGAACAAACCACTCCTGATTCAAGATCTTGACGGGGAAAACGGATTTTCCGCATCCCGGCGGATCGCCGTGTGGATCGTCGAAAATCAAATTAAGGTGCTGCATGTGGACGGGGAGGGTGAAGGCCACGTGGCTTATTCGGTTGCAGACAAGGTATCCAAAATCCTTGAGTCGACCTTTTTTCTCTCAATGATGGAGACTGGTATCACCGCGCCGCTACAGTCAGTCGTCGAGCGGGAGCGTCGGCCTCAACGGGAAAATCCGCCGGAAACCATAGCGGCGGCGGTGAACCATCTGGAGCGGACGCTGTCGTTAAGAGACAAAACCACCATTGCCAACATGACTTCGGACGAACTGGTTTCTCTGCATTTTACACTGGGAAGCTATATCAACGAGCATTTCGATCTGTTCACCGCCAACACCGGATTGCTGACAGATTGTCAGCGCCGGTCCGGCCAATGGGGCCTGGCACCCAAGGACGTGGCTGCCGTGATCATCCGAGCCCTCTGGGACCGATTGCGTGCCACCTGCCGGATCCGAATCGTCAAGTGAGCTCGGCAACACCAATGGATACCGTCATGCCAGCACTGCCACGATCCTCCGAATCGTTTATCCGTCTGGTGCTGGAACGCCTTCACCGTCCGTCTCCGGCAACCTTCACTTTCAATGCCAATGGCGATCTGAGCCTGAACTCTGCAGTTCTTTTTCTCCTGGGAACAGATTCCAGCGGGGAACCGGTTTTGATTCTGAACAAACGTTCCCAGCGTGTACGTCAAGGCGGTGACCTGTGCTGTCCAGGTGGCGGCATCGCGCCGATTATCGACCGGCTGCTGGCCAGATGGATCAATCTGCCGAGAATGCCATTGTCGCGGTGGCCCCATGGTTCGTGGTGGCGGCGATACCGAAAGACAGATTTCCCGAAACTGGCCCTGCTTTTGGCCGCTGCCTTGCGGGAAGGATTCGAGGAAATGCGGCTCAACCCACTCGGGGTGAGATTTTTAGGTCCCATGCCGGCTCAGCACCTGGTCATGTTCAAACGGGCCATTTACCCGATGGTGGGATGGGTGAACCACCAGAAACGCTTTTTCCCCAACTGGGAAGTGGAAAAAATCGTTACCATTCCTGTGGCGGCGTTTTTTGATGTCGCCAACTATGCCCGGTATCGTATCTCGTTCAAAACCGGCACCCCCGGCGTACCGGACATGCCTTATCGGGATATGCCTTGTTTCATTCATCGCCATAATGGTGACAACGAATTGCTGTGGGGGGCAACCTACCGGATTACCGAGCGGTTTTTAAAAACGATATTCGGTTATGTCCCGCCCCCAATGACATCATTGCCGGTCATCCACCGCAGATTGGGCCGGCATTACCTCGAAGGTGGTTCTCCCCAATGATACGCTTGCGTTGTGCCTGCGTCGTCTGCCAGGATGGTTGATTTTGAAGTGGGGCTGGTGTAGATGACCTTTCAGGTCAGGACCGTAAGGATAAAAAAGCGATTTTCAGTTCGCTCGCTAACCCCGCCGCAAGCGGTGGGGAATGCGCTCGCTGTCGCGGTTCAATGGCGGCGACAAGCGTGAAGATTCAAACTTGAGGAACCCGAGCGATGCAGAAACCTTCATGCAAGACGATTTTTAGACAGCGTATACTGGACGAAATCTTCCCGTCGAGCCGTGCGGATCGGTTTTTCGCCGCCCTTTTTGGTGATGCGTCGGAAGGCGCCTACGATATTTCCCTTGCCTACGCTGGGGAAAAGGAGGATCAGATAGATTTCGAATTTCAGCTCAAACAGCGCCCCGGAAAGTGCCTGGCGTGCAACCTGACCTACGGCCTGCCAGAGGTGTTCATGCGGCACCCGGTGATTGATGTTGCCGAGGTGGTCCGGCAGATCGATTCGCGGATGAACAATGGCAAAAAATGCGCTGAATGGACGTTGGGTCGCACCCGGGAAGTGTCGCGCGCCATCCATGTACTGCCTTTGACCGTCAAACTGACTCCCGCAAATCCATAGATTCCGAGTAGCTGATATCGGCGAATGGTTGTCACGGGTGAGTTAGGTGGTCGCAGAACGATTGCCGCCATTTAAGAGTTCATCTAAGGCAGCTGCCAACTGTTCTATAAGATAAGGCTTTTGAATGAAGCCATCCCCCGCCTCTTCTTTGTTCTCTTGCCCCAGGCCGTTGAGGTTGTATCCACTGGATAACAACACCTTGATTCCAGGGTTGATCTTTTTCAATCGGGCCAACACCTGACGGCCGTTCAAATCGGGCATGATCATATCCAGCAGCACCCCGTCAATTCGATCCATCTCGCTTTCGAACAGGGCAATGGCCTGGTGCCCGCTGTCGGCAGTGATGACATGGTATCCCAAATCTTGGAGGATCCCTTTCAGGGCAATCAGGATATACGGTTCGTCATCCACCACCAGAAGCGTGCCGGATCCGTTCAGCGGCAAATCGGGTGCCGCAGCCGTTTTTTTTTCGGAAGTCCGGGATATGGCCGGTAAGTAGATGGTGAATATACTGCCTTGGTTCACCTGACTTTCCACATCGATGATACCGCCGTGGTTCTTAATGATACCAAATGCAGAGGCAAGTCCCAAACCGGTTCCCCGGCCCATTTTTTTAGTCGTGAAAAAAGGTTCGAAAATCCGTTTCATGGTGTCCGGTTCGATGCCGTTACCCCGGTCTTGGACACGAATGGAAACATAGGGTCCGGGCTTGACGCCGAAAGAGGCGGTGTACCCCTCATCCAAAATAACGTTTTCCGTTGACAGAGACAGGGTCGTATCGTCGGTCATGGCCTGCCAGGCGTTCACGTACAAGTTTACCAGCACCTGGTCGATCTGGCCCTGATCAGCTTCCACCGTCCAGACTTCCTCCTGGTAACGGGCATGGATCTGAATTTCTTTTTTAGTCCTGCCGAACATGTCGGCGGTCCGCTGGACCGTCTCGTTAAGATTGACCGGGGTGACCTGGTACTTTCCACCGCGGGCATATCCGAGCAGTTGGCGCGTGAGGGCTGCACCGCTCTCCACGCATTGCTCTATGGCCTGCAGGTAGGCTGACAGGGGGTTGGTGGTTTTGAGTTTGGAAGCGAGCAGGGATACATTGCCCATAATCCCCATGAGCAGATTGTTGAAGTCGTGGGCGATTCCACCCGCAAGTGTGCCCACCGCCTCCATTCGCTGGGCATGGTTGAGCTGCCCCTGGAGCTTTTCTTTTTCCTTCTGCGCAACGATCTTGGCGGTGATGTCGCGAGCCACGCCGCGAAACCCGGTGATTGTTCCGGAAGGATCGAAAATCAAGGCGGCACTGAGATCCAGCACCTTCTCGTCTCCGGTTTTAGTGATCACCGGGTAGGTGATGACATTCACCGGCTCGCCGGAGCGGACCATGGTGCTGAACGCCTGGATGATCTCGCGCGTCGACGGATGCGCTGAAAAATGTCTGAAATGCATGCCGGACAGTTCATTGCTGTTGTACCCCATGATCCGGCAGGCGGCATCATTAACAAAGGTGAGGGTGCCGGAAGTATCCAGTTCAAAGTAGGCCTCCTCAATGGTATCCAGGATGGTTCGGTATTTCTCTTCACTGGCCCGAAGCTGTGTTTCTGTGGTACGGCGTCGCTCGATTTGTCCAACGAGGCCGTCGTTGGCTTTCTGCAATTCAAGGGTTCGCTCCTTGATTAACGTCTCTAATTGATTCTTATACTGAAGCAACTCGTGCTCGGCCATTTTACGGTCGTTGATATCGCGCAGGGAGCCGATGACGCGATAAGGTTTGCCGGACGGCGTTCGAAGTAACTTGGAATTTAAGGAACAGTGTCTCAACCGGCCGTCCTTATCCCTAAACACCACTTCGTGGTCGTTCAGGCGCCCCTGGTCCAACAGTTGTCCAACGATACCACCTTTTAGGTCCGGATTCGCATCGATTTTGAGTACGGTTTTGCCAATCAGCTCCTCTCGCCGGTATTGGGATATTTTTTCAATTGACGGGCTGATCTCAATCAGCGTTCCTTTTAGAGAGGCCTCGTAGTATACATCCTGGATATTGTGAAAAATACCTTGGTATTTTTTTCGGCTTCGCTCCACGGCGGTCTTCATTTCTGCAAAAGCGCCGGCAGTTTCCTGGATTTCGGAATAGGCTGAGTGGATCTGCGGCAGGGGCGTCGATTGACCCAATTTGATCTGCTGGGAGGTGTGTCCGAGCAAGGCAATCGGTCGGATGACCCCCCGAGCAAGGAGAAATCCCACAAAGGCGGCAAACAGGGATATTGCCGTGGTGACCAAGATATTGTGAAAGCGATTGGTTTTGATGTCACCGAGGTAATCGTCTTCCGGCAGGTAAACCCCGATGATCCAAGGCCACTGCGGGTTGGAAAAGGGGGTGAACATGGCCAGGTAGATTTGGCCCTCGTGCGTAAACCGGGAAAATCGCGATCCGTCCATGATCAGCATGCCCGAGGCATCGGTTTGGATCTTTGCCGCGTCGAAGGCTTTGCGGCTGTGCGGATCGTCCAACTCATTGATTTTTGCCAGGCGTACGGTGCCCCCATCCGCAGGGCCTTGGATTTTAAGCTTGTCCAGATTCCCGAAGGCCACCACGTCGCTGTTGCGGTTCAGCATGAAGGCTTTTCCATGCTTGCCGATTTTCAGATTTCCTATGAAAACTGATAGCTGGTCGATTTCGATATCCACACCAACGACACCCATGAGATTCCCGGCTGGATCAAAAAAGGGGCCGGCTATGGTGATTCCCGGCTTCTGGGAGGTATAAAAGATGTATGGATCAGTCCAGACGATGCGGTTTTCAGCCACTGCTTTCTGATACCAGGGTCGTTGCCGTGGATCATAGGTGTCTGCGTCGCTGGTTTCCTCTGTCAGTTGATTGAAATGCGGATCTCTATAGATTAAGCGAACCTGCTTTTCCTGGGGGGTGTTCAGAATAACTTTGGTGCGAAATCCTTCCTTCACCTTGGCGTCGAAATGGCGCACATCATAAAAATCCCCATGGGGTGTACCCACATAAATACCTGCGAAATGAGGGTTGACGGTGAGTTGATCGTGAAGATACCGTTCAAGGGTGTCGATCTGATGCGTTTGGTTGCCCACCACGTTGGATGATAACAGGCGTCTCGTTAACGCGGCGGCACCGTGAGCATGCAGCAGATGGCGTTGGGACTGCTCCATGGCCAGCTCGGCGATGTTCTTCATGATGTCCCGGGCGTGCTGTCGAAGTACCTTCTGGGAGGTCAGATAGGAAGATGTGGTTGTGACCAGATGAGTTCCCCAGATCAAACCTAAAAACCCGACAATCAACGCCCAGCGAATCGAAATCTTCATAATTGTCAAATAGTTATGCAGTGGTTGGGCAAGGTTGAAAAAAGCGGTGCATTCAGCCAATAGGCGCTGCTCAACGTGGTGGGGTCAAGTCAGACATCACGACTTAATTGGACTGGGATTGATGTATACGCAGTGGTTTTAGGTTTCAAGCAAAAAATTAATGATCTCGAGGTGGCACGATTCGGCCTGAAGATCATCCACCGGTCTTCGCGGGCGAGTTTCAGTACACAAAAATATGATCGGTAATAACGCTTTCGGGTTGATGAAAAATCGCTTTAGCGGTATAAAGTACCTCCTTTCGCCGCTTGGTGCCAGTGTTTGCTCGTTTCACTTGCCCGATGGCATACGATGATTTGTGGGGGATAATGAAAAAAACAGTGTTTCTTATATTGATGGTGCTGATAGCAGGTCTGCCGAGTTGTTCCGAACGGCCGTTCCGGAATAAAACCACGTCCGGCGTTGGGGTGTTGTTTGACGGTGAACCACAAGTTTTCGATTCCTCGTTGGTTTTCATGGGAGCCGCGGTGGGCCAGATTGTTTCCCGTGAAAGGGGCAATGGCGTTACCCGGATATCCATCGTTCTGGACGATCAATATGACAACCTGAAAAAAACCAACTTGACGGCCGTGGTGAAAAACGGCCGGCTGCACCTGAAAGTGATTTCTGGATACGGTGATCCGCTGCCTCCGGGTGGGTGCATAAATGGATTTTTAAATACAACATCATATCGGTTGTTTAGGTTTAGTCACGTTATCGATAACATTAATGCGTCCGCCGACCGGCGGGTCCAACGCCTGCTGGCTCGATCCGGCCTGGCGCGATAGTCGCCAGCGATGATGTCAGCAGAATCAACAGCTATCAAGGGACGGGTGCTTCTGGTATCCGCACCCTGGCCGCTATTCAACCGCCCATCACTGCCGTTGGGGGTGTTGAAAGCCTACCTCACCGCAACCTTACCGCACATTCAGACGGACGCCTGCCACCTGTTCCTGAAGTTGGCCCACCGATTGGGATACAAGCGCTATCAAGGCATATCCAGGCGGGTCTGGCGGGCCGAGGCCGTCTTCTCGGCACTGCTCTATCCCGAGCGCGCCCAGCTGGCTGAATCGTTGTACAAGCGGACGCTAAAGCGTGGAGACCCTGCACCTGAAGATTTTCAGAAGGTGGTCTGTCAGGTGAAAACCATCATGGGTGATTGGCTTCAGCGAATCGATTGGTCTGCACTTGAACTGGTCGGATTTTCCATCTCGTTTTGCCAAGTGACCGCTTCCCTTTACCTGATTTCAAAGATCAAGGCCATCTGTCCCTCACTTCCCGTGGTCGTCGGCGGATCTTCCTTCTCGGGGGAGCGCTCTGCCGACCTGTTGACCCTATTCCCAGATATCGACTACCTTGTGGTGGGGGAGGGTGAGCGTCCCTTGGCCGGCCTGCTGCACCATCTGACACGCCTTGGCGCTGGGCCCATCGTGGATCTTCCCGACGGTGTCTTTTCTTCCGACAGCCGTCCCGGAGGAGCTGATCATTTTTCCCAACTCAGCCGATTGGACCGCCTGCCGGTGCCGGACTACGATGACTACTTCAGCATGCTGGCCGGGTTTTCGCCGCAGCATCGTTTTTTCCCCGTTCTGCCCATTGAGGGCTCTCGGGGATGCTGGTGGCACCGGCATGATACCGATGGCCAGTTCAAGGGGTGTGCCTTCTGCAACTTAAATCTGCAGTGGGAGGGGTATCGCACCAAACGACCGGAACAAGTGATCCGGGAGGTGGACCACCTCGTTCGACGGCATCAAGTCCTCTCCCTGACCTTTGCCGACAATGCTTTTCCGGTTAACCATGCCGCGCCGATCTTCGACGGGATCCGGGAGTTAGGCCGGGATATGTCCATCTTTACCGAACTGCGGGCCAATACCCCCCCGGCGCTGCTCCGGAAAATGAAACAGGCCGGCGTGGATACGGTTCAAGTGGGCATCGAAGCCCTGTCCAGCCAACTGCTTGCCAAGATGAACAAAGGTGCGCGTGCCATCGACAACCTGAGCTTGATGAAGCATTGTGAGGCCCTGGGCATCGTTAACGCATCCAATCTGATGCTTCATTTCCCGACTAGCGATGACAGCGATGTTAATGAAACCCTTCATTCCCTCGCATTTGTTCGCTGGTATCGGCCTCTCAAAACGATCAGTTTCTGGCTAGGCCTGGAAAGTCCGGTATATCGGTTTGCCCGGCGGTTTCGTATCCGGTCTGTCTTCAATCATCCCAACTTGAAAAAACTGTTTCCGGAATCGGTGGCTCCAGGCATCCGCTTTATGATTCAGGGCTATCGTGGTGACCGGACACGCCAGCGGAAACTGTGGCGATCAGTCGAAATTGAAACACGCCGATGGCAGAAAGACTACGACACCATGCAGCGGCAGACTGGCGGCAAACCGGCACTGTCCTTTCGCGATGGCGGCAGTTTTATCATCATCGACCAGTATCTGCCGATGCAGGCCACTGCCAGGCATCGGCTCATCGGAATCTCAGCCGAGATCTACCGCTATTGCGAGACCCCCCGTACCCTCAAACAAGTGGCCGGGGTATTTGTCGCCCACAGTTCGGAACAGATCAGCGCTTTTTTTAAATCCATGGTCAAAAAACGACTGATCTTCGAAGAGGGCGATTGTTACCTGAGCCTGGCAGTTCCCACCTCATGGCGACCATGTCCATGAAGCAGGTGATTCTCGCGCCGCTCCGTGGCTTTACCGATGCAGTATTCAGAAATGCATTCCGACGCCACTTTCAAGGTGTTGACGAAGCGGTGGCGCCGTTTGTCACCTCGATAAAGGGCCGACGCATCAAACCCTCCCACCTACGGGATCTGGCGCCGGCCGACAATCGAACCATGCGGGTCGTCCCCCAAATTCTGAGCAACAACCCAGACGAGTTTCTCTGCCTGGCCAACACCCTCTTCGATCTGGGCTACCGGGAAATCAACTGGAATTTAGGGTGTCCTTTCCCTATGGTAGCCAAGAAAATCAGGGGGTCCGGGTTGCTGCCGCATCCGGATAGGATTGATCGCATGCTGGATAAAACGCTGCATGGATTTTCCGGCACGCTGTCCGTCAAGACCCGTTTGGGGCGTTTATCAAGCGATGAAATGGATCGACTCATCCCGGTTTTCAACCGTTACCCGCTTGCCCGGGTGATTGTCCACCCGCGCACCGGGGTGCAGATGTATGCGGGCAATGTGGATCTGAAAGCTTTCGAAGTCTGTTTGACACATATCTCCCATCCAGTGGTCTACAACGGGGATATCAATACCCTGTCCATGTTTCAACTATTGGAATCCCGCTTTCCGGCAGTATCCGGCTGGATGCTGGGGCGAGGGCTGATCGGTAACCCGTTTCTTCCTGAAATGATCCAATCGGGGACCCGGTGTATCTGCAATAGGAACACACGGTTTGAAAAATTTCATGACGATCTGGTGTCCGGATACTGTCGTCAGTTTTCCGGGCCTGGCCATGTACTGGACCGGATGAAAGGGTTTTGGCGCTATTTTGCGGCCGCGTTCCCGGATGGGCGCCGAATCGTGAAACGAATCCGTAAGACTGACTCCCTCGACCGTTACCGTCAGGCGGTCTCGGCTGTATTTAGCGGTCAGGACCGTTGGGGTTGATCCCTCGTGTTCATGTGTTTGAAAGGATCGCCTGTTTTTTTTCACAACGGATTGTGCATCGACCCAAAATCCACTATACTGAAATCAAATCATTTTTTTCGATCAATCAATATTCCATTTTTGAAGGCATGGACGCAGCATTATTCGGCTTTTGGGAGCAGTCGTATGCATCGAAAAACGATTCTCATTGTAGATGACGAATTAAGTATTCTGGTGCCGTTACAGTTTCTCATGGAAAAGGAAGGGTATTTATCAAAACTGGCCCAGAGCGGCAAAGAGGCCATCGAAAAAATCGCCGAGGTTCGGCCCGACCTGATCCTGCTTGATATTATGCTTCCAGATCTGGATGGGTATGAGATCTACCAGATGATTCGACAGCGGACCGAATGGGAATCCATCCGGGTTATCTTTCTCACGGCCAAAAACCGGGATGCCGACATGGCCAAGGGAATCGCCATGGGGGCCGATGCCTACATCACCAAACCGTTCTCCAATACGCAATTGGTAGAAAAGATTCGCGAACTCATTGGGCCTGCATAACCATCGATGACATTAAATCATTACACCAGGGTCATCAGGTAGTCGCGAAGTTGGATCCGCTGATTGGTCAACCCCAGTTTTTTACGCAGGCGGTTGCGGTGGGCCTCGATGGTTTTTGCAGAGGCGTTTAGGAGTTGTGCGATCTCTTTAGTGGTTTTATTTTTACGAACCAGATCGGCAACTTGGATTTCCGTGGGGGTCAGATCGAAGAACTTCATCGGGATCTGGCGCAAAAAGGGGGACACGATAGTGGAAATATTGGCCTGGATGATGTCCACGTAAGTGGCCTGTTTTTCATCCAACTGGCTTCTAACGAGCTTCTCCAGAAACGGCAGCACCAAGTCCTTGACATTGGCCACAATTATATCCTCCATGTGAACCTGGTCTTCCTCCCTGTTTTTCAGCAGCACATTCAATGCGGTGTTGACCTCTTTAAGCGCGATGCTTTTGTCTTTAAGCTCCGTTTCATTTTTTTTGAGCTTCTTTTCCGCCCGCTTCCGTTCAACGATTTCGCGATTGGCCTGCTCGAAAAGCTGGGCATTTTCGATGGCGGTCGCCGACGCGTCGGCAAGTGCTTCAAGTACCATCCCGTGGGATTGATCAAACCGGCCAACCTGTTTGTCCACCACTTGCAGGGCGCCAATGACCATCCCTTTAACCCGCATGGGCACGCTGATGATGGAACGCAATTCTACCTGCATCGTATCGGCTACCTTTCGAAAATGGCGCGTGGCCTCCCGGGTATCCGGTAAAATGACGCTGTCACCATAAGCGCTGACCCATCCGGCGACTCCTTCACCGGGTGCCAGGCGCCAGCCTTTGACGACATTGTGCTGGAAGCCTGCTGCCTGACGACACACCACCTCCCCGGTACTATGATCTTTCAGCCAGATGGAACTGCCGACGACACCGAACAGATTTTTTATCGCCACTAAAATCTTAGACAACACACGATCTAACTCGAGACTGGAATTGATTGCGAGAAAAGATTGGATGATCAGGTTTAGCTCACGGTTTTTCTGTTTCAACACCTCATTTTTTCGACTTAGCGTCCGGTTATCGGATTCCAGTCGCTTGGCATTAAATGTCTTTGTTGCTGAAGGCGGGGCAATCAAAGGTGATTTGACTTTAGCCATTAACGGACCTGTCTGTTTAGATGGGGATTGAAAGCGATGATCAGAAATGTAACCTTGGATGGTGCGCGAAAAATAGGACCATCATCTACAGAAAAAGTCAATGAAAATCTGGTTGTTACAACTTTCGAGGAGGCTTGATGAGCGGCAGCATCTGTTGCGTTTGGGAACGGTTTGGGTTACAGTTTCCATGTTCGAACCGTCTGACCCCACAGGTCGATAATTGAAAGGCCTGCAGACCCATCAATCCACACCGGATCGAAAGGATAGGGTACGCATGACAACCTTGATGGACCCCGAGATACAACAAACCATGATCGCTCAGGCCGTCATGGCCCGGTCAATCCAATAAGATGATGGCCTTCGACGGCGGCTTGGCGGCCGATATCGCTGCAATTACCGACGATCTGGTGGCAAGCGTCCGGCGGCTGACGTTTTCGGCTCCCGTGACCCACACCTACCATCCGCTGATCTATGCCAGGAGTGGTTACGACCGTTACGTGACCTGTTTTGGCAATACGGTCAAAGCGGTGGTCCTGGTGGGAATAAATCCCGGTCCTTTTGGTATGGCCCAAACGGGTGTGCCATTTGGTGACGTGGAGATGGTCGACGGGTGGATGGGCATTAACACCCCTATTGCGCAACCGTCCGACGTCCACCCCAAACGGCCGATTTCAGGCTTTTCATGCACGCGCAGGGAGGTGAGCGGCCAACGCCTTTGGGGATGGGCCAAACAGCGGTATGGGGACCCGGATACCTTTTTCAAACAGTTTTTCGTACTCAACTACTGCCCGTTGGTGTTCATGGAAACAAGCGGCCGCAACCGTACACCCGATAAGTTGCCGGCGGTTGAAAAAAAACGGCTTTTCCAAATTTGCGACAAGGCGCTTCAACGATCCATTAACGTTTTAAAGCCACAGTGGGTGGTGGGGATTGGTGGGTTCGCTGAAAAACGGATTAATGATGCCTTGGAGGGCATGCATCTGAAGACCGGCAGAATTATCCACCCCAGTCCGGCGAACCCCAAAGCCAATCAAGGCTGGGCGCTGCGGGTCGAATCGGAACTGGCGGCCATGGGAATCGGCTTGCCTGACCTAAAAGAAAAAGGCCCGGCTTGACAGCGGGCCTTTTTCTTCAAATGTGAACGCTTCCGGACCGGAAAAGCGGGATTAAATTCCTCAGCCACCTGCAGATGGTTTGCAGGGCGGAGGCTGGAAACCACCGGAACCGCTGGGAATGCCATGGGGCCGGACAGCACCGGCAGACATCAGCTTTTCCACGTCTCCACAATTGCACGCGGGACATATCACTGACTCGGTGTCCGATGAGAACACCAGTTGCTCAAATTGATTGCAGCAGGCCTTGCATTGGTACTCGAAGATCGGCATAGTTATGCTCCTTGGTTTTTGGGCAATACAATAATGGCAACGCACCTCAAGTCAAGCCTCTTTTTACATTTGCTCATAAAGGTGCGGCTCAATCCCAATGTCGCGGTACCCATTGGAAAAAGCATTTGACAATCGTGATGATGGATGCCATATCCAAACCATTCCTACTCGTATAGTAACCATTAGGAAAAGCAGAAGAACATGAACATCTCAGTCATAGGAAAGTTAAGGTTTTGGTGGTGGCGGTCCACAATCGGGTACGCCTACCGGATCCCCATTGCCTGAGTTGTATTTCGTGTCGATGACAAGCAAACGGACCCACGGGCGATAATCCGGCGGTCCGTTTTCAGTTAAAGGGGCCGCGGGGTTAATTCGGGCCCTTTTTTTCTGGCCGGGATGACAAACCCGGGTCCCAATAACCAAAGGAGGCACAAGATGTTGGTGGTGATGGATAAAACGGCGACACCCGAGCAGATCGACCATGTGGTCAAGGTCATTGAAGAACGGGGATGCACGGCTAGGCCTATTCCCGGCGGCGATCGCGTATCCATTGGCGTGCTGAACAACAAAGGCCCCGTGGATGCGGCCCTGTTTGTCGGCCTGCCAGGGGTCAAGGAGGCAGTGCCTATCACCAAACCTTATAAACTTGTCAGTCGGGAAACAAAAGCCGAAGACACGTTGATTCAGGTGGGTGAGGTAACTATCGGAAACGGCCACCTGACCATTATTGCCGGCCCTTGTGCGATTGAGAGTGAAGACCAGGCCATGACCATCGCCGGGCATGTCAAAAAAACCGGTGCGCATCTGTTCCGGGGCGGAGCCTTCAAGCCGCGAACCTCGCCCTATTCCTTTCAGGGGCTCGGGGAAGCGGGGCTCAAAATTTTGGATAAGGTTAGAGGGCGTTTTGGCCTGCCGGTGGTCACCGAAGTGATGGATTTTCAGACCTTCGACCTGGTGGAGCATTATGCCGACGTGGTCCAGATTGGTACCCGGAACATGCAGAATTTCAGCCTGCTCAAGCGAGCCGGTGAGTCCTACCGGCCGATCCTGCTTAAGCGCGGAATGGCCGCTACCATTGACGAGTGGCTCATGGCTGCCGAATATATCATGGCCCAGGGGAATCACCAGGTGATCCTGTGTGAGCGCGGCGTGCGCACCTTCGTTCATCACAGCCGCAACACATTGGATTTGTCGGCCGTGCCGGTGGTTAAAAAAGAGAGTCATCTACCCATTGTGGTGGACCCCAGCCACGCCGCCGGTAGACGGGATCAGGTGCTGCCCCTGTCCCGTGCGGCGGTGGCTGCCAATGCACACGGGTTGATGGTGGAGGTCCACCATCAACCGGAACAGGCTTTGAGCGACGGCGCTCAAAGCCTCCTCCCTGAACAATTCGACTTGCTTTGCCGACAGGTCATGGCGATATTCAAGGTCTGCGGCGAAGCGGAGAAGATCTAACAACGATTTCAGACGAATCAGGAGTCCCATCATGAAGGTAGTAATACAAACAATGGCCGTGCTGGCTGCGCTGATGGCGATGGCTTGCACCCAGGAGTCACAAAACAAGATCGGGCGGTCCATCCAGAACTGGACCGGTACAGATGGGGTGCTGGAGATATACGCCGGCGAGCAGCTGGTGCGCCGTTTCATCAACGTGGACAAATTGTCCACGGCATACGGCACTTCGGATAGCAACCCGCGGCCCTATCGCTTCGGTTACGGATACATGGACGTCAACTTGAACATGGTCAAGGATGCCGACGAGCGCAAGGTGTACTTCGAGTTTTCCGATTATTCCACCAGCTACGTCTTTTTCGAAAATCCCCGGTAGTCGGCCTTTATTTTTTAGCGCCGCGCTGGGCGTAGCGGGCCTTGAGACCCAAGGTGACCTTGCGCAGCCGGATCGACTTGGGTGTGATTTCCACCCGCTCGTCGTCACGGATAAAGTTGATGGCCTGCTCTAGGGTCATCGGCCGGATAGGCGCCAGGATTACGTTTTCGTCCTTGCCGGACGCCCGCATGTTGGTTAGTTTTTTTTCTTTGGTGGGATTGACGTTGATGTCCGTTTCCCGGTTGTGCTCGCCAACCACCATCCCTTCGTAAACCGGTTCACCGGGCTGGATGAGCAGCCGGCCCCGCGGCTCGAGATTATACAGGGCATAGGGTACCGCATGACCCTGGCGATCCGATACGATCGATCCGGTAAAACGGCTGGGAAAGTCTCCCCGGTAGGGCTCGTAACCCAGAAAGTAGGAATTCATGATGCCCGTTCCCCGGGTGTCGGTGAGAAATTCGTCACGATAGCCGATCAGGGCCCGCGAAGGAATGGAGAATTCGATGCGCACCCGTCCGGTGCCGGTATTGGAGAGGTTCATCATTTTCCCTTTGCGCACGGAAAGCTTTTCGGTCACCACCCCCATGAAGGTTTCACCACAGTCTACGAAGAGCCGTTCGACGGGCTCTTTGACGATCCCATCTTCCCGCTTCAGAATCACTTCAGGACGTCCCACGCAAAATTCAAACCCTTCCCGGCGCATGGTCTCGATAAGGATGGCCAACTGAAACTCCCCGCGTCCTTTGACCACCACAGAATCCCTTTCCCCCGTGGTTTCCACCTGGATGGCCACATTGAGCAGGGTCTCTTTGAGCAATCGTTCCCGGATTTTTGCCGACTGCACATAGCGGCCTTCTTTTCCGCCAAACGGACCGTCGTTGATGGTGAACAACATGGAAACTGTCGGCGGGTCAACGGTGATGCGGGGCAGGGCGAAGGGCGCATCTTCAGTGCAGATGGTATCACCGATGGATACCTCTTCGATGCCGGAAAGGATAGCGATTTCACCGGCGCTCACTGCAGATACCGGTGTGATATCCATTCCTTCGTATATTTGCAGGCGGGTGACTTTCAAGGGGCGGTGGTTACCGTCTGCATCGATGCGGATGAGCCGGTGCCTGGATTCGGCCTTGCCGCCCACCACGCGTCCCACTGCCAGGCGCCCCAGATAGTCCGAATAGCCCAGGTCGGAGACCAGCATTTGAAACGGTGATTCAGGGTCGAACCGGGGCGGGGGGATTTCCCTGACAATGGCGTCAAAAAGCAGATGGAGGTCGTCGGCCAACTGGTCTGGGGCCGTTCCCGCCACGCCGTCACGACCGATGGCGTAAAACAAGGGAAACTCCAGCTGATCCTCATTGGCATCCAGGTCGATGAGTAGATCATACACCTGATCGAGCACCGCAGACGACCTGGCATCCTTGCGGTCGACCTTGTTGATCACCACGATAATTTTCAGATTGGACTCGAGGGCTTTTTGCAGCACGAAACGGGTTTGGGGCAAAGGGCCTTCGGAGGCATCCACCAGGAGGATGGCGCCGTCCACCATGGACAGGGCCCGCTCCACTTCACCGCCGAAATCGGCATGGCCCGGTGTGTCCACAATGTTGATTTTTACGCCCTGGTATACCACGGAGCAGTTTTTGGCGGCAATGGTGATACCACGCTCCCGCTCCAGGTCCATGCTGTCCATGACCCTTTCGTCAACTTGCTGGCCCTGCCGAAAGAGGCCGCTCTGGCGGAACATGGCATCCACCAGGGTGGTTTTGCCATGGTCGACATGGGCGATAATGGCGATATTGCGAATTTTCTCATTGGTCAAGAAAGCGGACATATCTGCTCGTTTCGTGTGGTTGGGGTTTTTAGAATAAATGCCAATATAGCCATCCAGTTGTTCAATACAAGGTGATTGAAGCGCATATTTCGGGTCGAAGATGACAATGTAGCTTTAATGTAGTTAAAAAATAGCCTTGACCCTGTGCCGCAAGGGTGATTTGCCTCTTTTTATCTCACCCTTGCCGAATTAAAACTATTTATATAACCATCAAAAATTAAAGGCTATTTATATCGATCGACACCATTGTATCGAAGCAATGGGCAGGCATGTTACGCTAATGGAAAAGGAGGAGAGATGGCGAAAATTGAAACCGTGGGAATCGTTGGATTCGGTGTTATGGGCGCGGCCATAGGACTCAATGCAGCATCGTCCGGGTACCGCGTTATCTTCAAGGAACTGAATGATGAGCTGGTGCGCTCCATGTATGATCGATGGGTTAAAGCAGCCCTTGATAAACGGGTGGCCAAAGGTAAAATGACCCAGCAGGAGATGGACCAGGTGGCCGGTATGATATCGGGAACCGCCAGCTATCAAGACCTGGCACCTTGTGACCTGGTTATCGAGGCCGCAGTGGAAAAAATGGAATTAAAAATCCAGATCTTCAAAGACCTGGACAAGGTGTGCCGTCCGGATGCCATTTTGGTCAGCAACACCTCCACCTTTCTTATTGAACGGCTCATGGCATCGGTTTCCAACCCTTTCAGGACCGCCGGCCTGCATTATTTCTTTCCAGCCAACATCAACCGACTGGTGGAGGTGATCCGGCAGAAGGAGACCAGTGACGAGACCTTTACAGCCCTGATGACATTTGCGGAAAAAAACCGCAAGGTGCCCATCGCGGTGAAGGATTTCCCCGGTTTTGCCATCAACCCCGTGTTCATCTCCAGCTACATGATGCTCGACTCATTTTATGGCGACGCATACAATGTGGCCACATTGGAGCGCATCTCCCAGCTGGCATTGAGCGTGCGCTTCGGTATCATGTGGGTGCAAAACGGGTCAGGCCTTGGCACCTGCTACCACGCCGCCGTGTCCATGAACGACTACCTGGCCGATACCGATGTCGGCTACCCGGCGGTGCCGGATCAGCTTAAAAACCAGTTTGAGAGCGGCATGAACTGGGATCTTGAGGATGGACCCGCAGCCGAGGATCCAGCTTTGCTTGAGATCGTTAAAGACCGGCTGCTGGGGTCCATTTTCACCATTTCCACCCACCTTGTCGAAAAGGGGGTGGTCTCCATCAGAGATCTGGAACTAGGAATCTGCACCTCACTGGCCTGGCCCAAAGGACCCTTTGGCCTGATGAACGCCATGGGGATGGAAGAATCTGCCCGTCTGGTGAAACTTACCGTGGAGAGCGGTGAGTTTAAAATGCCCAAGACGTTTTCCGGCGTGGTTCCATCGCCATGGGCACTATAGCCAAAAAACAATCAGCACGGCATGTGTATTTTAGTTAATCAAAGGGCTCGGATGCAATCACTCGGGCCCTTTCGTGCTGATGGCCTGCTACCGGTAAGTTCTAAGACTTGGTCAACGGTCTCTATCGCCGCTGCACGGTGCGATCGGCGAGATCAATCTCTCGGGTTGGTCAAGCTGAATGGGCCGATTGCTTAAACGAGATGGGCGCTCATTGGCTCATTGGCGTTTTAATCGACAGATCCCCTTGGGGGAGTGACTGGGAAGAGACCCGGTCGTCGTGTCCAGCACGGTTTTACTGACTGCCGGCCGGGGGCTGTTTTCCTTTTCTTGGGCAATCTGTGCACGCTGTTCCGCCATCAGCAGGGGCGGATCGATGGTACAGTGAAGGCGCAGACAGGTAAGGTCGGTATTTTCTCGTATCACCGTGCCATTTACCGGTGCCGTTCGGCCGCTAACAAAAATAATTTCCCCCTGAACCGTTTGCCCGTGCGCGTATATATCCGAACAGACCAGACTGATGCCTGTTTCCGAGATATCGTGGACGGGGCAGGTGAACTGGGTAACCGCTTGGCGGTCATCGGTTCTCTGGACGAAAAGAGGATGTGACGATTTATCAAATTGTAAGCGATAATGCTGGCGGTGCCGCTCGGGTACTTCCTGATCTGCATCCTCAGCCGATGTCGCCCGATGACGAAGGAGCCGTAACCATCGGAACAAGCTGATCGCGGTCATGATGCAACTGATGATCAGGATGGCCGTCATATAATAGCGACCTTGCGGCGAGGCGCCGAATGTAAATGCCTGTCGTGCCCATACCGCAGCCATGAATATACTCGAACTGATTAACAGGGTGATCAGGTTGAATTTCACCTGTTTGGTCCTAATTTCCTTATCAAGCATGATAATCTGCTATTCGGCGTTTTTCCAGAATGCTTGAGCGTATCCGTCGACAATTTGAACGGGCACAGGTTGGAGCGTTTTTTTTAGTCCGTTTTTTTTGGCATCGCCAACGGCCGATTGATGACTATATTGTTAAGGGGTGTTGAATCTATTTCTAAAAAGGGAAAACAGGGCGTATGGCACAGCAGGATTACTATCAGATACTCGGCGTGGATCAACATGCAGAGGCAAAAAAAATCAAGGAGGCGTATCGGGAACTGGCATTTAAATATCATCCGGACCGCAACGAAAAAAATCCAGATAGTGCAGAAATGATGAAATCGGTCAATGAAGCTTATGCGGTCTTGTCCAATCAGGAAAAACGTCGTGCCTACGATGCCATGTGCAGCCGTTTCGGCGATAACGCCTATGGTCAGTTTAGAAACGCCTATACCGAACAGGATATCTTCAACGGCTCCGATGTTCATCAAATTTTCGAGGAGATGGCACGATCGTTTGGCCTTCGCGGTGTGGACGCCATATTCAGCGACTTTTACGGCTCGGGGTACAAGCGCTTTACCTTCAAGCAGAATGGCCTTCACGGCAGCGGTTTCGTCTATCGCGGAGCATTCGGCAAGCGTCGGGGAAAAGCCATGGCGTCCGGCACGTCCCCGGGTTTGGGTCGGTTTGCCAGGTATTTGTTGCAGAAGGTCACCGGGTTGAGTCTGCCTCAAATGGGGCAAGATATTCGCGACACCATCCATCTGACCCCTGAATTTGCCAGATCCGGTGGACCCTATCCCTATCATCACCTTCGGCGTTCTAAAAAACTGGTGGTCAGCATTCCTGCCGGTACGAAGGACGGGCAGCAAATTCGTCTTTCCCAGATGGGCGCCGCCGGCAAAAACGGCGGACCAAACGGAGACCTGTACCTTAAGGTGAAATTCAAAAAACCGTTATTAGAAAAAACGAAGGATTTTATTGTCTCGGCTTTCAGCCGATGATAGACTGTAAAAACAGACTGATTCAGATTTCGGATGATCGTCATTAGCCATTGAAAGGAGGCGTTGCCGATTTTATAACCGAATAAACCAACCATCTACCTCCCCGTCGGTCCATGAAGACAAGGGGACTGCATAAACAGTGGTAAGCGGACCGGACAGCCGCGAAAGGAGGACGTGATATGCAAATTCTGGTTACCTTCAAAGGTGTAGACTCCTCAGATTACCTGAAATCCTACCTTGAAGAAAAGCTCGAGCGTCTTGATAAAATCATGCCCCATTCCGGAACCGCCGATGTGGTTTTTCAGGAAGAAAAGCTACGAAAAATTGTGGATGTCAACCTTAATGGAAAGGGTTTTGATGTCCACGCCAAAGAAGAGAGCGGTGCCTGGAATGAAGCCATTGATCTGGTGGTCGACAAGGCCAAAAAACAGCTGATCAAAAACAAAGAGAAAATCCAATCACACCGTGTAGAAGTTTACCCGTCCGAGTTGCTTTAATTGAAGCATCCATAGGCTTCATTTGAAAAAAAACCAATCGTTTCCAAGATTAAATCCTCCCCGCGGCGAGCCACGGGGAGGATTTAATTTTTTGGTCTCCTCATCAGCCTCCACTCCCAAAAGGGCGGGTGACGCCAATCTCAATGGAAAGAAAGAACGCCGGAACTCGATCGAACTACTTCCTGATCAGGTGTTGGAGTTCGGGTCGGTCAAGGTTGGCTGCATCCACTCGAACTATGCCGTCTGCACCGGGGTGGCCTAACAGACGGCCGGTTTTGAGCCACTGGCGAACTCCCTTTTCAGTCAAATAGGTCATCAGGGCAAACGCCTCTACATCGTATGTTTTATGGGAAGCAACCGGCACATCGCGAATGGGGTCCATGCCGGGCGATATTCCCCCGGGATCTTTTTGGGTCACAACGGCCGTATTTTGAAGTTCGCTTTCGTAAATGATCCATTTCCCGCTGCGTTTTTTACCGCGAATTTTATCCCTTCTCAGCATTCGGGTGATCGTGGGAACGGCGATGCCTGTCAATTGTGAAAATTCACCGGTGGTCAGCGTCTTGCCAATCTCGGTCATGCAATCTACTCCTTATAAAAAATAGCCGCTTAGGCCATGCTCAGGGTAATCTGGTTCACGGCTTCGATCATCGCTTCGTTGTACATGGCCAAGTCTTCTTCATCTAATGAGAGAAACGCCAGTGCTTCCGGGTCGATTTCATACAAGGCTGCATCCATGCTGCTGCCTATTCCGCTCTGCTGGGCGATATGATTGGCAGTATGGATGATGTAGGCCAGTTGGTTGCCCTTGGATGCGCTGGGATCGTGATGATATCGCATGGCGCTCACATGATTCTCCGGTAGCTTCCATTTTGCGCACAGCTCAGAGGCCAGTTCCGTGTGGTCGAAACCGAGCACCTGCTTTTCCACTTCCAAAAAATTGACACCGGAAGCGAGCGCTCGGTCCACCTGGGCTTTTCGTTCCAGGAGATAGGGATCCAGGGCCAGCTTTCCGGCATCGTGGATCAGCCCGACGGAAAAGGCGTCGTTTTCCATTGCCGGTGCCCGGTCTTTGGCGATCAGTCGCGAACACAGGGCCACGGCCAGAGAGTGTTGCCACAGGGAGCCGGACCCCATACGGTATCCTTTGAGGCGGCTCCCCAGCAGGCTGGTGGCCGAAACCATGGTAATCAGCTGCTCCAGCGTTTTATGGCCAAGTACGACAGTGGCTTGGTGGATCGAAGAAACCATGCCGGACAGCCCGTAATAGGCGGAGTTTGACACCTGCAGGACCTTGGCGGCAATGGCCTGATCCGTTTCGATCACCTCGGCGATCTCTTTGAACCCGGACATGGGGTTGGCCATGACCTCCCGTGCCTTGTAGATGATCTTTGGCATCGCCGGTAGATCTTTGAGCCTGTTCAGAATTTTGCGTTTCAGATCGGTGCCGTCCAGGTTATCCGATGATTTTTGAGCAATCGGCGTGATAACCACCTTTCCAGTAGATTCATCGGGCACTGTATCCAGAGATTCGGGCTCTGGCTCCGGTTTCTCCCTGAGGTCCAGCGTAATTTTTGATTTGCAGCCGGGGCAGGGGAATGAGACCTTTTTCCCAGTGGGAAGGCGTTCATCGGGAAGTTCGAACGCTTTGCTGCAGTTTTCGCACGCCACTTTCATGGGAACACCTTTCTCGGAAGACGCAGGGGTCCTGTCAAATCGGTTAATCTGAGCCGTGTTATAGACTTCCAGATAAGGATGTTGGCAAGGCAAAGCGAGAAAGTTGCAACCATTATACGTCGACGAGCGATAATGTAGTCCAAAATCCTTATCTGGAAGTTTATATATCGGTTTCTGTTGATTTTGGCCACAATCAAATTGTTGAATTGCGATAGCGAGCGCATTCCCAGCGGCTTGCCGCGGGGAGGGTTCAATTGCCAGAGCATGAGGGGACGAAAGCCCCGACACTCTTTTTTATCGGCCCTGTGATCGAAAACTTTATGTCCATCCTTTATATTTAAAATGGCCCGCTTTTATGATAAGGACTGTCCAGCATTCCGCATCCTTGCTGTCATTTTTAATCGGGGAACCTACCGCCATGCACGTCTGTTTAATGGTTGCCATTACCGTTGATGGGAAGATCGCCAGAGCTGCGGATCACTACCCCGACTGGACCGGCAAAGCCGACAAAAAGCTGTATGTCAGCATTACCCGAAAAGCCGGTGTCATGATCATGGGCTCAACGACCTTCGATACTATCGGGCGGGTGCTGCCCGGCCGCAAAACCATCGTCATGACCCGCAACCCGGATCGCCGATCCGACCGGGACGATCTGGTATATACCCAGGCGCCTCCCGAGCAGATCCTTTCCGATCTGGCCTCCCAAGGTTACCAGGAAGCCGTGGTCGTTGGCGGTGCAAAGATCAACCAGCTCTTTGCCGAAAAAGGGTTGATAGACGAGTTGATCCTCACGCTATCCCCCTTTGCCTTCGGTTCCGGGCTGTCCATCTTTTCAGGTGCCGTGGACCTGAAACTGGCATTGAAAGCGTTCTGTCAGATAGACGAAAACACGTTGTGCATTCGCTATCGGGTCATCCATTCGTGATATTGAGCCGCGATCGTGCTAATGCCAAATTATCGAATTGACGCATTGCGGTTCATGGCTGACAATACCTTGAACAACCCCTGAGTACCAAGTTCTTCCCATCCCATGGCCATTGCCGCCACGTAAAACTGGTGGACCAGGGCCAGCCCGGGCAGCGATAGTCGCATGCGCCGTGCCTCTTCCAGAGCGATGCCCATATCTTTGACAAAGTGCTTGATGTAAAAACCGGGGTTGAAGTCGCCATCGGCAATTCTGCGACCCAAGGTGTTGATTGACCACGAACTGGCCGCTCCTTTGCCGATCACATCGATGACTTGATGGGCATCCATACCGGCTTGCTGGGCATACAAAAGGGATTCAACCACACCGACCATGGTGCCGGCAATCAGAATCTGATTGGTCATTTTGGTGTGCTGGCCGGCGCCTGGACCGCCCATCAAGGCGATGGTTTTGCCCAATAAATCGAATAGCGGTTTGACTGCATCAAACACCGGCTTGTCCCCGCCCACCATGATCGCCAAGGTGGCTTCCCGGGCACCCACGTCACCGCCGGAAACCGGTGCATCCAGTGCCTTTACCCCCTTTGTGGCGCATTCATAATGAATGGTGCGGGCCAGGTCCGGGCTGGATGTGGTCATGTCCACTACGGTGTCACCGGTTTTGGTTCCCGCCAGTAAGCCTGCATCGCCCAGAATCACTTCGCGGACATCATTCGGAAAACCCACCATGGTGAAAACGATATCGCTGCTTTGTGCCACAGCTTTGGGCGTTTCGACCCAGGCCGCCCCTTTTTCAAGAAGCCTGAGCGCTTTGTCGCGGGTTCGACTGAAAACAGTCAGCTGGTGTCCAGCGGTCAAAAGGTGCCCGCACATGGACGCGCCCATGACGCCCGTCCCGATCCATCCGATGCGCTGGTTGGTCATGTGATCCTCCTTATAAATGAACGATTAACAGATTTGGAAAATTGAAAAAGGGGCACGATTCTGCAACCGTAACCCCTTTCAACCAATTTGGTCGGGACAGCAGGATTTGAACCTGCGACCCCAGCGTCCCGAACGCTGTGCTCTACCAGACTGAGCCATGTCCCGATGGGTGGTCCTTGTATGTCAAGGCATGTAAAAAGTCAATAGGTTGAAGTTCGTTTGTGATACCCTTTTTTAGCGGGTAAAGGGGTTCTCCAGAACGATGGTTTCATCTCTTCCCGGTCCCACGGAAACTATCTGGATGGGGACGCCGGTCAAGGCCTCGATGCGGGCCAGGTATTGACGGGCGAGCTCGGGCAGGTCCTGGTAGCGCCGAATCGCGCGAATATTCTGGCGCCAGCCGGCCAGGGTTTCATATACCGGCTTGCATGCAGCCAGGTGGTTGAGATTGGCCGGTACTTCATTGATCCGTTTGCCTTTGTGTTCATAAGCGTTACAGATTTTGATTTCGTCCAACTCGCCCAGCACATCGAGTTTGGTAATGGCCAGACCGGTGAGTCCGTTCAGCCTCACCGCATTGTTGAGAATGACTGTGTCCAGCCAACCGCAGCGCCGTCGACGGCCGGTGGTGGCGCCGAACTCCGCGCCGGTCTGTTGAATCCGGTCGCCGACCTCGTCAAACAGCTCTGACGGGAAGGGACCGGCGCCCACTCGGGTGGTGTATGCCTTGACGATGCCGATTGCGCCGTGGATATCTTTTGGACCCATACCGCTGCCGCAGCAGGCATTGCCGGAGACGGTGTTGGAAGAGGTGACGTAGGGGTATGTGCCGTGATCGATGTCCAGGTGAGTACCCTGGGCGCCTTCGAACAAAATCTGTTTGCCAGCGTTGCCGGCTTCTTGCAAGGCCACGGAAACGTTGGTGACGTATGGCTTCAGTCGATTGGCAAATTGGGTATACTGATTCCGTATTAACTCGAGATCAACCGTTTCGGTGCCGAGGAATTTTTCCAGGTAAAAATTCTTTTCAGGAACAATGGCCTGCAGGCGCTCGTTGAAGGATTCGGGGTCGATCAGGTCCACGAAACGAACACCACGCCGGGTTGCCTTGTCCTCGTAACTGGGTCCGATGCCCCGGCCGGTGGTACCGATCTTCTTGTCGCCCTTCATTTTTTCACGACCGTGGTCGACCAGTTTGTGATAGGGCATAATTACGTGGGCCCGGTCACTGATCATGAGGATGTCGGGACCAGCGGCAATTCCTTTGGATTCCAGGTAATCGATCTCTTCGATCAAGACCTCGGGGTCCACGACGACGCCGTTGCCGATCACGCAGATTTTCTTCTGAAGGATCCCGGACGGGATCAGGTGGCTGATAAACTGTTCGCCATCCACAACCATGGTGTGGCCGGCATTGTTGCCACCTTGGAAGCGCACCACCACGTCGGCGTCTGCGGCCAGAAGATCAACGATTTTTCCTTTTCCCTCATCCCCCCACTGGGTCCCTACAATTACGATATTTGCCACGAGATGCTCCTTCATCAATATTATCAACCGAAAGGCGAAAATAGGCGTTTGCCGTGAGTTTCAATACCCTTTGCGCCGGTTGCGGAAAAATTCTTGGATCACCAACCGGCAATGGTCCGCACAAATCCCCTGTATAATCTCGACTTGATGGTTGAGTCGCGAGTCCTGACCGAGGTGGTAGAGGCTTCCGGCCGCGCCCCATTTCGGGTCGGGCGCCCCAAACACGACTGTTTTTATCCGGGCGTGGACAATGGCCCCCATGCACATGGCACAAGGCTCAATGCTAACATAGAGCGTAGTGCTTAACAAACGATAATTTTCAATCTTGCGGGCAGTCGAACGAATGACATTTATCTCCGCATGGGCCGATGGATCGCAGCTGCTGATGGTCCGGTTGTGGTCCTGTGCGATAATCTGGTTGTCGGCATTTACCATAACCGCGCCTACCGGTACTTCGCCCATTTGACCGGCGGTAATGGCTTGCTCGATAGCCATTTGCATGAAGTGTTCGTGAGAGAGTATCATGATTGGACAGTCTACTTTTTTTTGGACTTTGATCAATACCTTTTTAGTCTCTTTGCAGAAACGTGGGCTATGGGTCGAGACCAAGGCATATCGCTTCAGATGAAACCGTTACTGTGTATGCACAATTAAAGAATTGATGGATTCGTAAAAATTCGCATTTCCGACGGGTTCGTAAAAACGCCGAGATCAAGGCTTGCGAATCCCGAGGAATGATGTGTACTTACGGTACTCCGCAGTGACGAAGGATGAAGCGTAACGTAGATATCGGCGTTTTTACGAATCCGTCAAAGAATTCATTGACATGCTCCTCCGTTTAGCTTATGAACCAGTCCAACTTTTTAGCGCCCGTAGCTCAGCTGGATAGAGTGCCGGACTACGAATCCGTAGGTCGCAGGTTCGAATCCTGCCGGGCGCGCCAGTAAATTCAAGGGGTTACAGCTAACTATGTTGTAACCCTTTTTGTTTATTACCGTTTTGTAAGCACTATGTAAGCAACAGAGCAACTTCCGAATGGACCATAAAATACTGTGATATTTTTTTAGAAAATGGTAGGGCAGGGGACAACGACAACTCAATAAAAAAGGACATCGTGAATGGGTGAGGATCTTAAAACAAAGATTGACCGATATGAACAAGCGTTGACGGCGATAGAGGACGAAGCGATGAAGATCATCACCGAAAATATGTCTGAGCAAGCCCTTAAAGGATTGACGTTAATCGTGTCGATGGCAAGATACAGAGTTGATGTAAGAGAGTGAGCTCTGTCCCTGCCCGCCCAAAAAACTCAAGTCCATACCCAACCGACCGATATAAATTAGTGGGCACGCGCCACTGACCGGAACTCTAAATCTGCATTGCACTGAGTCGTGCCCCCCAAAAAAAATGGGCATGGCCGCT
>JAQYWF010000280.1 GCA_030145105.1 Desulfosarcina sp. | reverse complement strand
GGTCCGGCCTGGTGCAGGCGATTACCGATTTTCAGTTCCAGCCGGCCTTCGAGAAGATACCCCATTTCCTGTCCTTTGTGGATAAAGAAATGAGCGGACAGTTTTTTCCCGGCAGCAATCTCTATCAGGTAGGGTTCGGCGTCGGCATCAAAATCCGCTGGAGACAGACGGTCGCCAGTTACATCCCGTTTCGGCAGATTGGAAAGGTTGATCCGGGTGCCGCCGCCGGAGAACACCACCTGGTCGGCTGCCGTCGATCGATTCTGAAAGAAGGCCGCCACCGGCAGATTCAACACCTGGGCGATTTTGAACAATGCCGGCAATGAGGGATAAATGGTGCCGCTTTCGATCTGGGAAATAGTGCTGGGGGTCACACCCACCAATGCGGCCAGTTCCTTCTGGGGCATGGCCAGACGATTTCGAATCTGCTTCACCCGGCCGCCCAGATCGATATTTCCGCCTTTGCCCGTTTCGGTCTCAAAGACCACGTCCAGGCCGTCGTTCCAGTAAACCAGAGGACGGTTCAACGCATCGGGTCTGCGCTTGTCTGCCTTAAGGATGGTCAGAGACGATTTTCCCCGGTTGACGGAAAGGTCGATGGCCACCTGGGCAATCTGGTTGATGCCGGCCCTCAGGCGTTCCGAATGGGCTCCTTTTTCCACGATCCAGTAGGCGATGGTGTCCAATTCATAGAGGCGCGGGCAGGCATGTGAGTAAAATTTCCGGATCGCTTCTTCCCCGCCCCACAAGTCCTGCATGCCGGTGAGCGAATCGAAAACGAACCGGACATCCCCTGTCATGGTCCCGTGGAGATTGTAGAAGGCGTCGGACACCACTTCCGGGTCTCCGGGCGCGTTGATTCGCACAATCTGGTACGGCCACTGCGCACCGTCTTTTTCATAAAACTTGCTGAACACCTCGCTGCCGTCCCCTTTGCCGTGAGTAAAGCAGTCCAGGATGGTCAGGTGCTGATTCTCCGCCAGCGGCCCCAAGTCTTCAAGTAGGGTTTTGGGGGATCGGTCAAAAGTGATGTAGATCAAGGGCTTGTTCTGGCGCTGGGATTCCTGGATAAAATTGAGGCTGAAGATCGAAGCCAGGCTGCCGGCATTGTCGTACCAGACCACGTTGTCGCCGATACACAGGCCCCCCAATTGCCGGTCAAGCTGGCTGACGCCCGAGGAGACACGACTTTTCTTTTTAAACATGGCTGCTGCCCCTGATCAGATTAACTCATCGTTGGTGAGCACGATACACCACCTTATAGCCTCCACGAAAGATAAAAAAGGGGTTTGGGGCGTTTTTGTATGCATTGCACCGGCTATCAATGCACATTATTGTATGAAAAAGGTTGCCAAAAATCAGTCAAGCCAATAAACCCCAGCAACGGTAGATGCGGATAGCAGCAAGGAGATGCAGTGAGACCAAACAAAATCGTCGTCATCGGATGTGCGGTTCTGGGTGTGGACATGAAATACGCCGCCAGGCAATTGGGGCTGGCGGTCGATTTTAAATTTCTGGAAGCCGGCCTGCATGAACGGCCAGATTTATTGAAGCAGAAACTCCAGAATGTCATCGATGAGGTTTCGGCTGCCGGCGATGCCGGCCGCATCGTCATCGGTTACGGCGTCTGCGGCAGGGGCACCATCGGAATCCAGTCCCGCAATATCCCCTTGAGCATCCCTAAAGTGCATGACTGCATCGCCATGTTCCTGGGTGGCGCCGAGTCGTACCGCAGGGAGTTCAAAAAATTCCCCGGAACTTACTATATTTCCGCCGGATGGCACGAGGAGAAGGCCGTACCGGTCTCCCAGCGCAAGCTGCAGGCCTGGTATGGCGACAAGCGGGTGCATTTTGATGAAATCGCCCGCCGGTACGGCGATCAGGCGGCAGACCGGACGATCACATTTCTCAACTCATGGCAGAAAAATTATCAGCGGGCCGCCTATATCGACACCGGTTCCAGGAGCGGATCGACATACGAAGACCACGCCAGGGAGATGGCCGAGGCCTATGGGTGGACGTATGAAAAAATCTCCGGCAGCCTGGACCTGATCGAAAAAATGCTGGTCGGCACCCAGACCACGGACGATATCCTCTTTGTCGAACCCCACCATGCGATCGAATTCGATGCCTTGACCGGCACCCTCTCATCGCACCCCTTGTGGGAAGGCGGGGCCGCCAATGATACCGACACCATCATTTTTACCGATGACCGCACCTCCTTGCCGCACACCGCCACCATCGGATTGGGCATCGATGCCGGCGGCACCTATACAGATGCCGTTATCTATGATTTCAAAACCGGAACGACGCAATGCAAAGGCAAAGCGCTGACCACCCGCTGGGATTTTACCATCGGTATCGGTAGGGCCCTGGAAAAATTGGACCCGAACCAACTCAAGCAGGTGGAAATGGTAGCTCTCTCCACGACCCTGGCCACCAATGCCATCGTGGAGGGCGACGGCCAGAAGGTGGGCCTGTTGCTCATGCCGCCTTACGGTGTTTACGATCCTGCGGATTACCCCCACGAACCCAAAGCGCTGGTACCCGGCCGCCTGTCCATCACCGGGGAGGAAATCGAATCCGTCGATGCCAGCCAGGTGCGGCAGGTCGTCAATCGCATGGTAGATAAAGACCGGGTCAATGCCTTTGCCGTATCCGGTTTTGCCGGTGCCATCAATCCGGACCACGAAACCACCGTCAGGCGAATCATCCGGTCGGAGACGGGCCTGTTCGTCACCTGTGGCCATGAATTGTCCAGCATCCTCGATTTCAAGATCCGGGCGACAACGGCCGTGCTGAATGCCCGGATTGTCCCCCGATTGGGCAAACTCATCGCCAACCTCGAAAAGGCGTTGCAAGCAATAGGAATCCTTGCGCCCATCGTGGTGGTCAAGGGAGACGGTACCCTGATGCGGGCGGAAATGGCCAAATCGCGTCCAGTGGAGACCATCTTCTCCGGACCGGCTGCCAGCGTGGCCGGCGCCAGACATCTCACCGGCCTTGAGGATGCCCTGGTGGTGGATGTGGGCGGTACCACCACGGACACGGCGGCGGTGGAGCAAGGCAGCGTGCGCGTCTGCAGTTCCGGATCCACCGTAGCCGGACGCCGAACCCACGTGCGGGCTTTAGACATCCGCACCGCGGGCCTGGGGGGAGACAGCCTGATCAACCGGGAAAAGGGCATCTTTTCCATCGGCCCCCGCCGGGTGGCGCCGATTGCCTGGCTGGGATCCAGTTTCGCCGGTGCCGATCAGGCCATCGATTATCTGAGCACCCGCCTGCGCAGTTTTGAAACGTCAACCCGCAATATGCAGATCCTTGCCGTCACCGGGACCGCGGATCATCTCCAGCCCACGGTAATGGAAAAGACGGTCCTGTCCCTGCTTGAAAAGCGACCGCGTTCCATCGACGAGCTGACCCGCAAAACCGGCGTTCTCATCGACCGCCACCTTCCCATTCAGCGTCTCGAAGAGAACTTTGTCATTCAGCGCTGCGGACTGACCCCGACCGACCTGCTCCATCTGGCCGGTGAATTTCAACGCTGGGACACGGCGGCGGTAAGGCCGTTCTTCCGCATGATCGCCACCCTGAGCAAAAGGGATGAAACCGAGCTGCGGCAGGAGCTGCTGGAATCCGTATCGCAAAACCTGGCCTTAGAGATTTTAAAGCGCCAGCTGGACGATGAGGTCAATCCCGAGGCCCTGCACAGCTGCCCGGTCTGCAAAGCCTTGATGAACAACGTCTTTTCCGGCGGCAACAGCCACTATCGCCTGCACATCGATTTCAAACGGCCGGTGATCGGCATCGGTGCGCCCATCGCCTTTTTCCTTCCCCGGGCAGCCACCATGATCGGTGCCCGGGCTGTGCTGCCCGAGCATGCCGACGTGGCCAATGCCATCGGGGCCATCACCAGCAACGTCGTCATCGAACGCCAGGTGCGCATCATTCCCGGCGGCGGCAGCGGCTTTCTCATCGAAGGCCTCTCCGGCGCCCGACGCTTCAAGGTCTTCGAAGAGGCCGATACATTTGCCAAAGACGAGCTGGCCGGCATGGTCAGATCCCTGGCTGCAGAGGCCGGCACCAGCACCCGAACCGTCACCATCGAAACCGAGGATCAACTCCCCGTGGATGCCGGCGGCCATCCGATATTTATCGGCCGAATCCTCAAGGCACGGCTCACCGGCCCGCCCGACCGGGTGGCCGCCAAGGCACCGGCGTCACTGGCCGGATGAACCGGAATGTCCAGAACGGCTGGATGTGCTTTATGCCCTGCTCCAGGAGCCGGAACTGGAGGGTCGGCAGCGCAGCCGCTGGGGGGAGCGAACCATGGCGCGCGACCGGCAGCCGGCAGCCAGCAGGCGCGGAGTGAGCCGTCCGCCCACATAGCCGGTGCCGCCGGTAACCAGGATGGGTTTGGCTGATGAATCCATAGATATCGTTGCTGGATAACGCCCTTACCAATGCGGGCCGAACCCACACACTACAAATCGTTGATGGCATCCACCAGTTGACGCAGCCGCCCGAAATCCCGCTTGTTGAAATCCATCACCAACCGGGGAAGATGAGCCAGATCCGGCTCGTTCATTTCATCGTCGAGAGGGCCGGACAGATGCATATCCCCCCCGGGGATTAAAATACCCGCAAACGCTTTTTTAAGCGTGCCTACATCTCCTTGATCCAAGTTCGTGGACATGCGGATGACCAACTGGTCTTTCACGTAGCGCAGGCTGTGATAACGCGAGTAGAAATGACGGATCCGGTCCACGGCATCCGCAGGACGGGTCACCCGTTCAATCAGGCCGAAGTCGTCATGTGAGATGTACCCGTGCCCGGAGAGTTCGTTGTCTAGAAAACTGAACAGATGTTCCCAATAGGTCCCGTCCGGTTCGTCAATGCAAAACAGGGGCAGCGGATAGAGCTTGCCGGTCTGCAGCAAGGTGATCGACTCCATGGCCTCGTCCAGGGTGCCGAACCCGCCGGGGAACAGGACCACCGCGTCGGCTTCTTTCAGGAAGGCCACCTTGCGGTTGAAAAAGTATTTATAGGTGATGTGGCGGGGATTGCCCACCAGCACGGGGTTGGGTTTCTGTTCGAAGGGCAGCCGGATATTGACGCCGAAGGAGTGTTCCGGGCCGGCCCCTTCGTTGGCAGCCTGCATGATCCCTGGGCCGCCGCCGGTGATCACCATGAACCCGGCCTCGGCCAGCTTTTTCCCCAGATCCCTTGCCATGTGATACAAGGGCGCATCGGACCGGGTCCGTGCCGAACCGAACACCGTCACCTTACGCACCTTTCGATAGGGGCCGAAAACTTTGGCGGTGAAGCGCATCTCTTTCATGGATGAGTTCATCAGTTTCAAATCGGCGCGACCGCCGTTCTCCTGGCCGGCTTTCAGGCCGGCCAGGATGATCTCGCGTACAATATCCGGGTGGGCAACGTCGCCCACCTGGGCCATCAGTCCGTCGATGGCATCGTCGACCGGGCCGTTGGTGCGTGTAAAATGCAGCTCCATGGGTTTCGAAAAGCCTTTGCTGCTGCTATCCGGCATTAAATGGATCCCTTTTCTGAAAGTTGATTCGTTTCTGGATGCACACTAACGTTGAATGTACCATTGTAACCGTTTTTTATAGATTCGCAAGCGCCAGGTTACCTGTCACCAACGGCTGCTGCCCACCGGAGCGGAAAGCGGGGACGAATGTTACAGCATTGCAAAATATGATTATATTGGGATAAAAGCCAAACAAAGGAGGCTCGCCATGCAGCTTTCAGCGTTTACCGGTGCGGGAAACGTGCTGACCCTCGACGTCCGGTCGGAGATCCGCGCGGCCCGGTTCAAGTCAATCTGCCGGGATATGGACCAGGCCGTGGCTGAACTGGGTCGTGTTCGTCTGGTGCTGGTGATGCGGCACTATCCCTCGTTTAACAGTGCCGAGGATTTTTACGATGATCTGAGATTCCTGAGGATTTACGACCACGCCATCGACAAGGTGGCCGTCGTGTGCGACCGCTACTGGAAGGACACCTGGGTAGGAATTTTCAGCCTCTTTAGTGGTATCCAAATGAATTTTTTTGATATGTCACAAGTCGACGAAGTGACCCGATGGATTCAAAGTGAATAGTGTCTTATGAAATTCTTGTTTCTTTTCCAGGCAAACAAAAGACAATAACCAAAAACCCAGTGACCAATAAATCACAATTACCAAATTTAAAATTCCAAACCTTATGATCTTGAAGAAAGCACTCGCCATACATCAATATTGGCGGAATCAAAAGGTCAATCGACTCTTGGTATTTGCCCTTTTTTTGGTATTTGGACATTGTAATAATGTGGAGAACCTATGGATTTCAAGACGCTCAGTTTTCAGAATGCCAACGGCGAGACGCTCTCCGGTCGGTTGGATCTGCCGCTGAGGGCAGTCCCTGACGCCTATGCACTCTTTGCCCACTGCTTTACGTGTAGTAAACACACCAAAGCCGTGGCGGCCGTCAGCCATGCCTTGACGCGCAAGGGCATCGCCGTGCTCCGGTTCGACTTTACCGGCCTGGGTGACAGTCAGGGCGATTTTTCAGATACGACCTTCTCCAGCAACGTGGCCGACCTGATCACCGCCGCCGGATATCTGGAGGCTAATTACGCAGCGCCGAAAATCCTCATCGGTCACTCCTTCGGCGGCACGGCCTGCCTCAAGGCGGCCAGTCATCTCCCTGGGGTGAGGGCGGTGGCCACAATCGGCTCACCCTTCGATCCGGCGCATGTTCAACACCTGCTGGGCGACGTCCGGGAAGAAATTAAAAGGCGTGGCGAGGCGTCGGTGACGCTGGCCGGCCGACCGTTTCGAATTAAGCGGCAGTTTCTGGAGGACCT
>JAQYWF010000352.1 GCA_030145105.1 Desulfosarcina sp. | reverse complement strand
CGAGGCGATAGGCGAGGGAAGGCTGGCCCGTATGATCTCGGCGCTATACATCGGGGACTTCGCGTCGGCGTACCTCGGTATGCTGTACGGACATGACCCAAGCATAAACGACTCGATAGACGCCCTGAAGAAACTCTAGATGCAAGGAATACCCGTTGCCTCGACGACTTTTTTAGGGAAACGTGTTCACCGAGAGGGACACACCATCAACCTATTTATCCATAGATGCTTTCTATCGTCCATAATGGTAGTCGAGGCATCGTCCCCTTAAAAACGCCCCAAAAAGGAATGAAGGTTCGTATCGATGGGCGCACATTTGTCAATTATGCAGAGCATGCATCCGGGATCGCCCTTCCCGGACATCTTGCCCGGGAGGCCGGGCGGTCGTTCGAGCGCTTTAGCCCCAATGACAGCATGATCTGCAATTTTGCCTGACCGAGAACTTGTGGTTATCCGATTTTCGTTTAAGCATCAGCCGGCATCCATGGTGGCACCCACGCTGAATGCAAACCGGGAGTGGATTATTGTTTGCCCAACGGCGGAAACTGGAAAAGGATCTTGTCCACAATTTTCTGAGTGGCCTCGGCTGCGTCTTCTGGCGTTTTATGGGTTCTCAGCCGGAACACACCCACCCCCCGCCACACCAAGCCACCCGTGTCCGCTGAATAAATATCGATGGTCAATCGACTCTCGTCATACACAAGGATGCGCGTTTCGGTGCCGATGCCTCCATACCACGGGTGATAGTAACTACCTACACCCACAGTCGAGTAATAGATCTCGCTTTGTATTTTCTGTTCGATGGTCAGATGGTAGGACAGATAAAGATCCGGCCGCCCTTGAGCCGGACCGATGTTCCGACGCGCCAGATGATTGTCGACAGCATGACGAATACGTTTATCCAGCAGTGGGTTATCGATGCGGATGTCCCCGGTGGATCCCTGAACCGGGTCCCGCCACTGCCAGGTACCATAGCGTGACATATCCGCATGGGGGTCATAGTCCTGGCTCACTTGAACGGTGGCGCAGCCGGCCAAGGTCAAGACGGCAAACAGCAAAAGAATCAATCTCAAAGCGCTCACAAGATCCTCCATGGTACCCGGAGAAACCATCCTGCGCGGTTGGCGGCAAACCGAAACACGAACCCGAAAGTTTTTCAACCAACTTCCTCCCAATATGATGGTTTTGTCGATTAATCTAATGTTATAATCACGTCTGCCCCTTGAGCAAGACCACTTTCTTGACAATGGATGAATTGACAGCAACATGATCGACGGGTATCATCTTTTCACCGGAAATCAGAGACCTTTAACAGCAAACCGGGATGGCGGTGGACACCGTGGCGGACCGATAGCTTACCGCCGATGAGCACATCGAACTGGGCGCGGCAGCGATCCGGGTGTCTCACACGCCGGAGCATACGCCGGGCGCATGCCGTTTTTTTGAAGGAAAATCCTTATGTCACCGATTTTATTCTGGACCCTGAACCAGGTTCACTTGGTTTTAAACGACAAGCGATGAGGTAATTGCCATGAAATCCCTTCACGTCAATTTCAACGAAGCGACCCAGGCGATTGAGCCCATCGACAGCGCATCCCAGGAGCCCTGGGAAGATATTTGCGAGAGGTTCAATAACGATGTAAGGCGGATCAAGACCGTCTCAGACTCGAGGGGCTACAACGCCATTTATGCCTGTTATGATGAAAACAATCAGCCAGTTTACTATATAGTGGAAGAGAGGGACGTACTGGCAAAATTGCGTCACCGAACATTTTTCGACAAACTCGGACGGACGCGGACAGCAGGGTCTCTGAAAAAATAAATAATGAACGGATAAATGTGATCAGGATGATCATCCTGTGGCCTGCCGCCTGACACAGAAAATTGCCTCCATAAAGCGAAAAGCCGCTATCCTGGGCCAACTGAACGGCTTCATCCCGACGGTTGCGATCAGCTATGGTTGATCTTGCTGCGCAGCTTTCCCGAGCATTTGAAGGTGACCACCTTGCGCTCCCGCAGGGTCAGGTCGGAACCGGTGGCCGGGTTTCTGCCCCGCCGCTTCTTCTTTTCCTTCACGCAGAATTTCCCAAAACCGGATACAAGCAGATCGTCTCCATCTTCGAGGGATCCCTTGACGATCTCGAGCAGAGATTCAACGGTTTCAATGGACTTTTTCTTCGTAAAGCCCAAGTCGTTCACCTTTGCGACGATGTCGTTCTTGGTCAATGCCATAGCGCCTCCTGAGAGAAATGGTTGCCGGGTATTTAAGGTGCAGACCACATCGGATCACGGAGCACGATCCGGCAACTCACAGCCGTTGGTTTCTTTTGTATCTTCGGGAATAAACCGGGCTACCTTTTCCATGATCATATCCACCTTGCTCATTATCTCATCAATTTCAGCTTTTAGCGCTTCATCATCTGTTTCGGTCATTTTAAAATTTCCTTAATTGGATCACCCGCTGTAAATAGCGATGCTCCGATTTGTTTCCCAATCGAAATCCGGTGAAATCCGGCTTTTGCATCGGGATGCGCGTTGGGTCAACGCGGGTAGT
This sequence comes from Desulfosarcina sp., assembly GCA_030145105.1. Taxonomy (GTDB): domain Bacteria; phylum Desulfobacterota; class Desulfobacteria; order Desulfobacterales; family Desulfosarcinaceae; genus Desulfosarcina. The sequence continues at coordinate 2,744 of JAQYWF010000352.1, read as the reverse complement.
TACCGTGGGCATAAAGGTAATCGTAACAGTATGCCTGGTACTCGAGATCACGCGTGGAACCCGGCTCCTGATCAGAATTTACGGTTTTCTCCAGACGCGCCAGCCATCTCATTTTCGCAAAATCGTAAAGGACGTCCCGGATCAGATCCGGATTGTCGCTGACCTCCGGATTGTTTTTGACGAAGAGAATCACGGCATCGATTACCGCCTTGACATTGCGGATATATTCGCTGTCGTCCGTGCGATACTCCATGGAAACTTCCAAAAACTTCCCCAACAAAGCCTTTGCCATGCCTTCTACGGCATCAATACAATTCATCGCTTCTCGATTCTGTGCCCCTGGTACACATCAGGGCGTCTCAAGAATTATAATTGATATTAAATTGCCACTTTGTTCAATAATATCATGCAGCTAATAAAAATATACGGTAGAACCGAGGATGTCAAGTTCATAAGACACGATAACCATTGAATTCAGAATCAGCGGGCAGGCAATAAAAGTCCAAAGAACACTCACCATACTCGACATCCAGGGGCAGCGAGAAGGCGCAGCTACCGATTGGCCAATACCGTGTCGATCTCATCTAAAAAGCGGCTGCGGGGATTGAACTGGCCTTTGCGGAAACTGGCGGAAGTAATAAAAAGACAACGCTCTGCCCGGGTCACGGCCACGTACATGAGCCGACGCTCCTCCTCCAGGTCTTCGGCGCTGTCCATGGATCGCCAGTGGGGGAACAACTGCTCTTCGCAACCAATCACGAAAACCGTGTGAAACTCCAGGCCCTTGGCCCCGTGTACGGTGGAAAGGTTGACGCCGTCGGATTCCTCCTCATCATCCTTGTCCTCGCGGACCAGTGCGGCTTCTTCCAGGTAGTCCACGATGGTCTCTTTCTGGGAGGCTGCATGGATCAACTGATCGATGTTTTCCTGGCGGGCGGTGAAATCCATTGAATTGGATCGGGTGTAGTTTTCCAGATGGTCCATGTAGCTGGTGCGGGCAATCGTCATGCGGATGGCTTCATCGGGCCGCAGGTCCCTGATCTCGTCCAACAGCGCCAGCAGGGCTTTCAGCGAATGGTAGAGTTTAGGGGTAAGCACGCGTTCGGAAACAGCCAGCCGGGCGGCCTCTTTCAGACTCATGGGTCCCCTGCGCATCTGGGATATCTTTTTCACGGTCCCCGGCCCGATGCCCCGTTTGGGCGTGTTGAGGACCCGTTCAAAGGCCGTGTCATCCTTGTCGAACACGGCGGCAGTGATGTAACAGTTCAGGTCAAGGATCTCCACCCGGTCGAAAAAGCCCTTACCGCCCATCATGTGATACGGAATATGAACCCGGCGAAACGCCTGTTCGAATGGCAGGGAGCAGAATTTGGTGCGGTAGAGCACCGCCATCTTTTCATAGGGGATGCTCATCCGGACCATACTGCGAATCTTGTCCGCCACCCAGCGGGCCTCCTCCTGGTCGTTATAAAACTCATGAGTTTCGACCACGCCGCCTTCCTTGTACGAGAAACAAGCCTTTTCCATACGGTTTTCATTATGGCCGATGACCCGGTTGCCCAGTTGCACGATTTCGTCTGCCGAGCGGTAATTCTGCTCCAGCCGGAAGATCCGTGCGCCCTTGTACTTCTTTTTAAAGGATAGGAAATGGCTGACGTTGCTCATCCTAAACGAATAAATGGACTGCCAGTCGTCACCGACGGCAAAAAGATTTCCGTCTTTAAGCAGCAAGGCGGTAATCTCCTCGTTCAGGTCGTTGGTATCCTGGTATTCGTCGCAAAGGATGTATTGAAATTGGGTCTGGTAGCGCTGCCGGACGTCTGCGTGGTCCCGCAGCAGATCACGCGTCAACAGCAGGATATTGTCAAAATCGACGGCATTGGCCGCTTTGAGGACCCCTTCGTACCGCTCGTAAACGTCGGCCAGGCGAATGTTGCCCTGCCGGGGATGGCTATCAAAATAGGCACCGGGATGCCCACTGTTTTTGGCATTGGAAATCTGTCCGAGTACGGACATGGCATGTTTTTTATCGTAATTGAGGGTTAACAGCACATTCTTGACGGTCTTTTGCTGGTGGTAAGATGTAAATACCTGTAGAGGCGGGTGAAAATCCAGCAGGTAGCTGTGTTCCTTCAAGATCTGGAAACAGGCGGAATGGTAGGTGCGCACCCAGGGAAAGCGCTGGACACCCATGCCAGTCATACGAATCAGGCGGCCCTTCATTTCCTCGGCCGCCTTGTTGGTGAAAGTGATGGCCAGAATCTGTTCGGGCGGTATACCTGATTCCACGAGGAAGGCAAATTTGGCGGTCAGGGTTCGGGTCTTTCCCGATCCGGCACCGGCCACGACAAGGGCCGGGGAGCCGGTATGTTCGACAGCAACTTGCTGCTCGGGCGAAAGCTGCATGAAAGATCTCTCCTGTCTTGATTGGCGTTGTCAAACAACCGGCACCGTGGCGATGGTGAAAAAGCGTGAGAATCGCAAACGGCGGTTGCAAAAGCGATGCGGGTTGCGCTAATAAGGCGCCCATCGGTGGACTTCCGCCGCGCCGGTTGCCTTCACGTGCCGGAAGTCAAAAAAAACGGGTTCCCGCAGGGCAGATGAGGGAACCCGGAATTGGCTGTGGAGCCACCGCGCGGAGTCGAACCGCGGACCTACGCATTACGAGTGCGTTGCTCTACCAACTGAGCTACGGTGGCGTGTAGCTGTCCCGCTGATTCGTAGATAAGTCTTTTACTTAATGT
>JAQYWF010000140.1 GCA_030145105.1 Desulfosarcina sp. | reverse complement strand
TGCCCTGGAGGGACGCTTTGAGGTGTTCACGGTCGGCACTTCACCCCAATGGGACAAGGTCCGCGAGATCTATCGCCTGGGTCTCAAGCACGGCATGCAGCTGGCGGCCATTTCCGGTGTTGACGGTATCTATTCCGAAGAGGAGATCGCCAGGGTCAAGGAGCTGGCCATCAAGGAGCGCAATCGGGCATGATTTTCAAGACGTGGCTAAATCTGAACAGGAGCGCGAGCGAGCATGATCTTCAAGAAGTGGCGGACTCTGAGCGGCAACGTGGTGCGGTATTTTGTAAATGACGGTCCGGGTCAGGTGATTAACGGATGCTACAACGCTTACAGCATGATTTATCGCGGACAGCTCAGCCTGGGGCTTCCGGTGTCCAAAGAACTGATCGTCAGCCAGAAGGAGATCAAGACGCGGGCCGTGCAAAAATTGGCCTTGGTGCTCTATCACATGTTTTTGAATGCAACCGGTAAGCAGATTGCCAGAGATGAGATCAAAGCGGTAATCTACGATGAACTCAAAAAAGGACGCCTGCGCCTCACCGAAAATGTCATTCTGCTCACCGAAGATGAATTGACCTATCTCTCCCTGAAGCGATTCAAGATCCCCAAGAAACACTTGAAGGGTGTTTCGGAAATAGGCCGACGCCGTCGGATTCTAAGGGAAGCAGTGCGGGCCAATCCGGTTCCCATCTATTTTGAAAATGAAATCGAAGAAAAAGAACAAAACGGGCGGGGTGACTACGAAATTGTCCACTATCGAAATTTTACCGATGAGGGGAACGCCATCGGTTTTCGGCGAATCATCAGCATGGAGGGCGTCACTGCCGGCGACGATCGACCGGCCGTGGTTTTGGTCCCGGGTTTTGCCAACAGCAGCAATTGCTTTAACATAGACAATCGCTATTCCATGGCGAAAGATATCGCCGACAAGAATGTGTGGGCCTATCTTTTTGATTCAAGGGGCGTGGGGGTCAATGCAGGTCGTTTTGACCCGCTCTGCACCGTGGACACCATTAGCGACTATGATCTACCCACCCTGACGCGCTTTGTCCATAAACGCAGCCACGGTAAGCCCTCCTTCCTGCTGGGCCACAGCATGGGAGGTCTTGTTTCGGAGAACATGATTCTCAACTGGTCCCTGGCACGTCAGCTGGACGACATCGACATTGTCGATCAAGGACAAAAGGAGATCCTGGCGAAATCCCTACCAACAACGGATGCCGCCGAGAAATATCTAAAAATGGTGCGGTGCGTTATCACACTGGCATCCCCTAAATTTTTCCATAAAAATTCCCATATCTTCTTTCCGGTCTCTTTGTGGCTCAATCATCTCTCCAGGGTATTTCGTTTCCAGAAGGTACCGATAAAAGAGGTTTCCAAATTATTTACCGAACTGCCGGTCTTAAAACAGATTTCCCGCTTTGTTTGGCAGCACAATGTGGGTGATTTAAATTTCCTCATTTCACCGGAAAACCACAAGGACGACAAGTATTTCGTCGAGCGCTACCTGAAGACGGCCACCGAGTCGATCCCTTTAGGACTCGGATTTCAGTGCCTGAAGGCTATATACAACGGCAAGGGGTTCAAGCGCATGGACGGTAGCCGGCTGAACTACTCCGACTGCCTTCCCTGGTTTCCGGAAAACATCCCCGTGTTTCATTTCTGGGGAACCCGGGACAACCTCGTGCCATTGGAAAACCTGCGTTATCGCAAATTTTATCCCCACAAAATCAAAAAGATCTATCGCCTGAACGCGGACAGCGACCTATCCAAGATCGACATTACCGCGGAGCGCAGCCAGTTGGTCGATTTTGTCATCGAAGGTGCCAACCATCTGGATCTGCTCTATGGAAAACTGGCCGATGAAATCGTGACCCCGCTGCTGCTGCGGATCATCGACACGGTCTGGGGGGATTGGTCTTACGATGATTCAGGCGCGGAAAATAATGCGGTTGTATCTTGATTCCTTGTAAGAAAAACAATCTTACGCGCTGCCGGAGTGGGCATCTGGCTGCTGGTGGCTTTTATTCAAGAATGCAGTCTGTAGCGCTGTGACAATTTTTGTCCATTCGCTTTTCAATAAATGTCAACCTGACAATTTTCTCTCTCGGCTGAACTGTGATAACCAATTGTAACTTTTTCGTATTAATGATTTTTCCGCATTCGGTATGATCCCTGCAAATAAAATTCCCACCGAATAGAATCACCACTCATCTCAGTTGGCCCAGGTACTTTTCTGCACTGTTTCTGTTATCCATGCCCCCGGTTACTGGAATGTCTGTTCAACCCTGATCTTCCCGCTACCAGAATCTAAGTTGCAGGGCCCACTGCGCTCAGAGGGCTCACCGTCGAAGGGGGAATCATGATGTGGAGGAAATTTTATTGTCTTCTTGCTGTTCTGGCGGCTTTGTGTAGTGCATCCTCCTCCATCCATGCCGGCGACCAGAGCGTATTTGGACCCAAGGATTTTAAATTAGGCAGATGGCATGCGCATTTCTCCAGCCACAGTTTCAGCTTAAATGATCCTGGCGACGGGGCCGTTTTGGTCACAAAGAACACGCCGGACATGAAGATGTGGAGAGGGTTTATTTATATTAATCGACGGTTTATATCGCTGCGTGAGTTTTACACCGGAGATGAAATCGTTTTCCATAAAGACATACGCTTGAAATATAGGAACCGACTGGCAGTTTTTCTCATCGGTCAGCCCGGGGCCTCGGTGTGTATCGCGGTCAAGAAAACAGGTAGCTCAGCTCCTCCGCCACAGATCACCTTTTCGGCTGACCCCGTAACCATTCATGGGGCTGAATCATCTGTGCTGACATGGCAGTCCATGAATGCCGATTCTGTATCCATTGATCAGGGTATCGGCCTGGTAGATGCTGACGGATCAATCTCGGTTTCACCCACGGAAACCACTACGTACACCCTTACGGCCATCAATCGTGTGGGGGTGGCCGCGGCCGATGTAGCGGTCGCCTATCGGAATACGGCACCACTGGCAATTCCTCAAAACATTGAAACCGACGAGGATTCATCGATCCCAATCATGCTGTCCGGTTCCGATATCGATAATGATTCTCTCACCTGCGAGGTTATTTCCGGGCCGAATCGAGGGGCGCTGTCGGGATCTGCACCTGATCTCACGTATGTTCCCGAGACAAACGATAACGGATTTGATTCCTTTGTTTTTAAAGTCAATGATGGCACGCTGGATTCATTGCCGGCAACGGTGCGCATTCAGGTGAATCCTCTCAATGATGCACCGGTGGCCATGGATGACGATGCGACAACCGATGAGAACACGCCCGTGACCACGTCTAACGTACTCGTCAACGACACGGATATAGACGGCGATAGTCTCACCATCTCCGGATTCACCCAACCGACAAACGGTGTTGTGATCCGCCATGGGGACGGCGATTTCATCTACACACCGGGATACGGGTTCAGCGGCACGGACCGCTTCGCCTATACCGCCGAAGATGGTCATGGTGGCTCGGATTCTGGTCAGGTTGTAATTGAGGTGATTCCCGGGGCGTTATTGCTGGAGATCGCCAACCCCGCACCTGGAGAAGAAGTTACGACAGATAGCATTACGGTAAGCGGATCCGTGAACCGGCCGGACGCCTTGGTTTTTGTCAACGGAGCCGCCGCTACGGTAATCGGCAGTAAATTTACGGCATCAAATGTCGCCCTGATTCCGGGCGCCAATACCATCCGTGTCCTTGCGGAAGCGGGTGATTATACGGCCGTTGCAAGTGTCACCGTTTTGCTGCAAAAGACTATCGACCTTGAGCCGGTTCAGGTTGAAATCACTTCAATTCTTAAAAATGACGGAACGTTAAAGGCTTCCGGTCAAGCCATGGTCACGGTGGCAAATCACGGCAGCAGCGATGTGGCCGTGCCATACCACATCGTCTTGTTTGAAGACACTAACGTCAGCGGCGCATACGAAGAGACGGAAGACCATCGATTGGGTGAAAAAATGGTTCCGGAGGGTCCCTTTGCCGGTGAAGCGACGACCATCTCCCTTGAATTTATCGGGCAACTTCTATTTCGTGACAACCGGATTCACGTATGTGTCGACAGTAGCGGTGATTTGCAAGAGTCGAATGAAGCCAACAATGTAACTGCCACGCAAGTCATCGGCCCTGATGTGAGTGCGTCGCTGTTACGCCTGGATAATTCTGCATGCCCGGACGGGGCAACCCTGACGGTCCGCATGGGCAACGCCGGGGGCACCCCGGTTCCTCAAGGCGTCTCGCTGGCCTTTTACGATAAAGCGCCTGGAAACGGCGGCGTGCTGATCGCAACCGTGTCGAGTACGCAGGCCCTCGATCCGGGTCATTATGAAGACCTGACGATCCAGTGGACCGATCCTTTCATAGGCACAGCATCCATATACGCCCGGGCGGATGACGATGGGACCGGAAACGGTGCGATTGGCGAACTCAACGAAGCCAACAATCTGATTGTTGCCGAAATGACTATTTGTGCTATGCCGCCGCCAGCGTTGAATGGTATCTCAGGACAGGTGGTGGATGCCGTGACGGGCGCTTTTCTTTCAGGCGTCGCAGTCAGCCTTCATGATTCGGAACACGGCAGCCCGGGGCCGCTTATCGACCAAGTCCTAACGGGTGATCATGGCGGATTCATCTTTGCGGAACGCGACCCCGGCGCCTATTTTCTGATGGCTGCTTTACCGGGATATATCACGGGAGAGCGCAGGGTTGTTCTTGCCGCCGGTGAGACCCTGAACCACCAGGATCTGGTCCTCTCACCCGTTTTGGGCCCAGAAGAGATCCGCATTGTGCTGACCTGGGGAGAAAATCCAACGGATCTCGAGGCGCATCTGACCGCTCCGAACCCAGATGGGTGCCGACACCACTGTTTCTATTGGAACGACGCGATCCCCGGCGCCAACCTTGATATGGATGACAAGGCGTCATACGGCCCTGAAACCATGACGATTACGCAATTGGGTTCGGGAACCTATCGATTCTATGTGCACGATTTTACCAATCGCAATTCTCGAGCCAGCACGGCCTTGTCTAACTCAGGTGCTACTGTGACGGTCTACTCCGGTTCCGGTGATGCGCCGTGGATCTTTAACGTACCCGCCGGGACAGGAACTGTTTGGCATGTCTTCAATCTGGATGGGGCCAACGGGGTGCTGACACCCATTGAGAAGATGATCCACCAGGACCATCCAGGGCGGATCGATTTCCCGGTAATTACCTCCTATCCGGTCACTCGGGCCACCTACGGGGAACCATACACCTATCCGGTCAAAGCCGTGGATCCAGATATGGACGACCTTATCTACAGCCTCATAAAAGGTCCTGAGGGGATGACCCTGGATCCGTTCAGCGGGCTGATTCAGTGGAACCCTGCTGGTGGCCAGGGAGGGGTCCATCCTGCGGAAGTCCGAGTTTCTGACGGTCGGTGTGGAGAAGATACCCAGGTATTCGAGGTTGTTGTGGATTATCTGCCCATCGTTGAATTCAGCGTTGAACCACGCTCAGGTGTGAATCCCGGAGGTGAAATCACGTTGACCTGGCAGACCGATCGGGCTGATAAGGTGTCAATCGATCAGGGTGTCGGTGAGGTGCCGGTCAACGGAAGCTTGACCCTGTCTTCACCCGATCAACCGATTCCGTTTTCCCTCACTGCGAAAAACAATGCCGGAGAGGTTCGACGTACCGTCCCCGAAAAACCAGTTATTACAGGACACTCAGCCAGCTGCGTCACTTCACCGGGAGAAGCCAGCTTACTGGCCTGGGCGAGTGACGGTGCCGTCAACTGCGCAATCGACCAGGGTGTCGGGGACGTTCCCATAACCGATTCAGTTGAGGTAACGCCATGGGTCCTGCCGACCAACTATAGGCTAACCTGCACCAATGGATCGGGTTCAGCATCGCAACAAATACCAATTGCTACATGCCGAGTAGAAGCAGATATTTCTGCCGATATAACCTGTGACTGGTCCTCCGGCGACCCGGTTACCCTGAACTGGATGACCGGAGGCGTCGATGATTGTTCGATCATTCCGGGAATAGGCATTGTGCCTGACAGTGGCTCTATGGAAGTGCGCCCGGATTCAGATCCTGCCCAATACATGCTCAAGTGCAATGGTGCTCAGGATGCGGTCGAGGTTACCAACCCGCAATCTCTCAACCTGGCCGCAACCGCATACAGATTGCTTCCTGGGGAAAGCACCACCTTATTCTGGAAGACCAAATGTTTTGACACGTGCAGTTTAGATCAGGGCATCGGTGATGTTTCACTATCCGGCAGTGTGCTCGTGACGCCCGAACAACTGCCCACGACCTATACACTGACGGCCGGCAATGATCGCGGTACGGTGACCCAATTCGTAACCATTCGTCCGCACCTGCCTGTCCTGTCGTTCGGCGCCAGTCCGGCATTGATTAAGCCGGGTGAACCGGCGACCCTCACCTGGGCCACTGATCACGGCACGTCCTGCACCATTCAGCCGGATATCGGAGACGTTCCCGTCAACGGCAGCCTGACCGTGACTCCGGATCACAATACCACCTACACACTGAAAGTCATCGGACCGGGAGGAACCACTTATGGAATTGCTGCGGTGACTTATGTACGGCCCACAGCCACCATTCATGCCGATCGCGAACGCCTCAATGCCAATGGCGATGAAGTGACTTTGACATGGGTGTTCAGCAACGCCGATACCTGTGAGATCAATCAAGGCATTGGCCAGGTTCAGTTGGGCGGAAGCGTCGTTGTCCATCCTGAGCGGAACACCACATATACCATTTCTGCTGCAGGGCCTGGTGGTTTGGCAATCGACAGCGTTACCGTAGCCTATACACCGCCAACGGCAGCAATCCATGTCGATCGTGAAAACCTGGATGAAGGGGAGAAGGCAATCCTGACCTGGAATTGCAGCAAGGCCGATACGTGCACGATCGATCAAGGTCTTGGTGTGGTGCAACCGGCCGGCAGTCTCGTCGTCGACCCGGAGGAGACAATCACCTATACCATTACCGCCGTTGGTCCCGGCGGCAGGGTCACGGACAGCGTCACCCTGACCTGTCTGGCGCCCACGGTAGTCGTCCAGACCGACCCCGCTGTAATTGTTGAAGGGGAATCGGCTACATTGACCTGGCAGGCCGACCACGCGGCCACGTGCGTCATCGAACCCTATCTCGGTCAGGCTGATTTGACTGGCTCGATTGCCGTGTCACCATCGATAACCACTACCTATACCGTAACTGCAGCGGGACGGGGTGGAATAACCTCGAACCAGGCTACGGTTGCCGTGGTTAATCCGCCGTCGATCCACCTGATAGCCCCAGATGGCAGCGATGACTACGCGAATGACAGTTATACCATCCGTTGGACGGATTCCGATTATGACAGCAATGCCATTATCTCTTTGTACTATGACATCAATAACACGGGTGCGGACGGAAGCCTGATCGCAAGCGGGATCAGTGAAAACCCCGATGGATTAAACGATAGGTATGCGTGGGATACGACCAACATCCCCGCCGGTGCTTACTATGTGTATGCACTGATAGAAGACGGGCTCAACGATCCGGTGTTCGGTTACAGCCATGGCATGGTCACGATTGACCACGCGGTCAGCGATGAGATTAAATTGATTGCGAACGATGGTGCGGCCTATGATTATTTCGGCAACACGGTAGCGATCAGCGGCGACTATGCCATAGTGGGCGCTCCCGGCAGCGGTGATGCGGGTGCGGCGTATATTTTCAAGAAAGAAGGCGCCGCCTGGGTCGAGCAAATCAAGCTAACTCCCGTCGATGGTGTGGCAGGGGAAAACTTTGGTGCCTGGGTGTCCATCAGCGGTGATACGGTTGCTGTGGGCGCTCCCAAGAGAAACGCGAACACCGGTGCCGCCTATGTTTTCACACGTGAGGACTCAACTTGGACCCGACAGGCCCGGTTGGTTGCCGGTGACGGGCAGGCATGGGACAACTTTGGTGCCTGCGTGTCCATCAGCGGGGATACGCTTGTTGTCGGTTCGCCGAACCACGATGACTATTCAGGGGCGGCCTATGTGTTTCACAGGCTGGGCAGTTTTTGGTCTGAAAGTATTAAGCTGGATGGTGGTGGTACTGACCCAGACGGTCATTTTGGTGCCTCGGTATTCATCAACGAAGACACGTTGATAGTAGGATCGCCGTCTGTTGGCAACCAAACAGGTGCCGCTTTCATATTTCGGCGTGCCGGATCGGACTGGGTCGCTGAAGCGCAATTGCAACCCGGTGATGCCGTTGCTTGGGAGTATTTCGGTACTTCGGTATCCATCGGCGGGGATTATGCCATTGTGGGCAATACCGGCCTGGCTGAGGCCAATGTTGAAGGTGCGGTGCGGATTTATATTTACGACGGCACCGCCTGGGTCGAACAGGCCAAAATCAACGGCAGCAGTGTAAATGCGGGTGAAAGCTTCGGGTGCAGTGTATACATCAGCGGCAACATGGCTGCGGTAGGCGAACCGAGAATATGGAATGATGCCGGTGCGGTCTATCTATTCCAGCGAACGGGTTCCCAATGGATCAAGCAAGACACACCGATCCCAGATGAAGGTGATAGTAGGGGCGAGATTTCAATTCTCCCCCTGGATGAAGGTGAGGGCGAGATACCACCCATCCCCAATAGAGAGGGAGAGGGTGAAGGCGATCCTGCACTTCTGAACGGTTATCATACACTTACCCCCAGTGATGGGGTGGCCGAAGATTTCTTCGGCGGTTGTGTGGCTATGGATGACGAGCATGTCATTGTGGGCGCCAGGCTCGATGATGACAAGGGTCATGACTCGGGTTCGGCCTACATCTATCCGCTTTTTTCCGTGGGCATCGGTGCCGCGCCGGAAAACATTTATCTCGGTGGCGAGGGATCTAACGCCACTGCCTTGTCCTGGACATCTCGAGGTGCCGATAGCGTCCGTATCGATCCGGATATCGGACCCGTTGCTGCGAGCGGTTCGTTGACGCTATCCCCCCAGCATACCACGACGTATACGATTACGGGGACCAAAGCTGGTGCCACCGTATCCGACAGCATCACCGTAACAGTGATTGATCCGTCGGTTTTGCCTACCGTGGATATGTCGGCAACGCCTGAAACCATTGTCCAGGGAGCATCCGCCAGCTTATATTGGTCGTCGAAAAATGTTACCTCCGTTAACTTGGACAACGGGATCGGCAACGCGCCGATGACCGGCAGCCTGTCGGTGTTCCCAATCGAGACAACCACGTACACGGTAATAGCCAGAAACGACGCCGGAAGCTTTACGGCAAGCGTTACGATTACGGTTGCCGATGCGTTGCCGACGGTGGAACTGATCGTTGAACCGCCGGAGATCATGCCTGGGGCGCCCGCCACGCTTACCTGGACGTCAACCAATGCTGATATGGTGACTATCGAGCCGGACATCGGAATCGTCGACCCCAGCGGCACCATGGCGGTAGCGCCGCGGCAGACAACCACATACACAATCATGGCCAGCGGCTCCGGGGAAACGGCACAGCAGTCGGCGACGGTGACGGTTATTTCCCCCATCAACCTCCAGATCCTCTCGCCGGTCAACGGAGATTCCATCCAGCGGCGCGATGTAATGGTTCACGGTACCTTCGCCAATGCCACCGGCGTGGAGACGGGCATTACGGTCAATGGTGTGGTGGCCATGGTTTTCGATGACCAGTTCGTGGTCAACAGCGTCCCGCTCGAAGAAGGGGTGAACACCATCACGGTAACGGCCACCGATATCAACGGGTACACCCAAACAACCTTTGCCACGGTAAACGCGTTCATTCCCGAACATGATATCAGGCTGATTCCCAGCATGGCCTCCGGGAGCTCACCGTTTGGGTTTAGCTTGACCATCAACGGGTCGTTCGGCATCGACAATGCAACGATTTCATACACGGGCCCCGGACCATCCGAATTGGTGGAATTCGAACCTGACGAATATCGGATCAGCATGGTTGATGAGGGCATTACATGGTTTACAGCCGAGGCGGTGCATGATGCCGTGACGTACTCGGACACCATTGCTATTGTGGTTGTAGATGAGGCCGAGATTGATGCGTTGCTGAATCAGAAATGGGCGGATATGAAAACAAGGCTGAGCAACGGTGATATTTCTGGAGCGTTGAAGTGTTTCTCGGAAGGCACACGGCCGCTGTTCGAGTACAACTTTAACTTGCTCAGCGCCCATTTGAATGAAATCATTGCTGGTATGCAGAATATCACATTGGTCAAAATAGAAGAGGACATGGCCGAATACAATCTGGTGGGAGAGCAGGGGGGGCAGATTTACTCTTTTTACCTGCTTTTTCAGAAGACAGCCGACGGCACATGGCGAATCGTTAATTTCTAATTCGGAGAGCACGACAATGAAACTTAAATTTGAGAATGGTTCGTCGATCAATAAGCTGAGTCTGGCTGTTTTGCTGTTGACTATGGTCCCATTGTTTGCATCCTGCGGGATGCACCACAACATCAAAGGCAAGGTCATTGATGCCCAGACCGGTGAACCACTGGAAGGGGCAGTGGTGGCCATCAAGTGGATCCGGTACAAAATTGGTCCTCCCGGATACCCAACGCCAAAAGCGCGCTACGGCACCACTGAAAATATCACCGACACACAAGGTGGCTTTACAATTCCCTACTATCCCATCGGCACGCATTTTATGGGGGTCTACAAATCCGGATATGTCTGCTGGAGCAGTGATACTATTTTCAACCTGGATGGAAAAAACGAAGATGAGATGTTCGTACGGCGCTGGGAAAACGTGAAAAATGGGATGGTGGTCGAGTTGGAGCCGAAGGCTGGAGATTTCCCTGAGGCGAAGCATGCGAGTTTTGTTCAAAGCGTAGGAACAAAATTATCATCACCCAAACCCATGTTTAACGAAGCTGTTTTAGAAGAACGCCAGATATATAAAAATTTCATTTTTGAAAGAAAAAGGAAGGGTAAGAAATGATTCGTTTTTTTATATCCTTTTACATATTGCTGACATTTTCTGTATCCGTAGCATTCGCATTTAACGATGAAATTACGCACCCTGAAATTTCAGAAAAAGCTTTGCTTAATTCGAATACTATAGAAAGAAAATATTTTTCAAAGCATTTGAGCCTTAAAAACGAAGAGGATACTTTAATTAAAGGAGAAAAGATTATTGAATGGCT
>JAQYWF010000360.1 GCA_030145105.1 Desulfosarcina sp. | reverse complement strand
GCACCAGGGTTGAATCGCCGATAGGCAAAAAACCCGGGGCAATGTCGTCGCTGGGGGTGGCAAAGGGAAGAAACGGTTTATCCCGGTCTGCTGCTTTGCGGGTGATGATATCCGGCAGTTCGACGGCATCGAGATCGACGCTTTCACGCGTCATGGCGATCTCTTTGTTGGAGGCCAAAAACACCGGGCAGCGATACTGCTCGGCCAGGTTGAAGGCGTGGACGGTGAGTCGGTAGCAGTCGGCCACGTCTACCGGCGCCAATACGATCACCGGCAGGCCGGAGCTGGATCCCCAGCGCATGAACTGGATGTCCCCGTCCGCCCCTTTGGTGGCGGAACCGGTGGAGGGCCCCAGCCGCTGGACGTTGACGATGACCAGGGGAATCTCGCTGCCGATGGCAAAGGAGATCTGTTCGCTGTAGAGGCTGATGCCCGGTCCCGATGTAGCGGTGAGCACCTTGTTGCCCGCCATGGATGCCCCCAGGCAGTAGCCGATGGACGCGATCTCATCCTCACCCTGAAGGCAGACGCCGCCTTCCGGGGGCAGGTATTTGAGCATGGCGTTATAGACAGTGGTGGCCGGTGTGATGGGGTAGCCGGCAAAAAACCGGCAGCCGGCGGCCAAGGCCCCCAGTGCTACCGCCTCATTGCCCTCGATGAAACTCAGTGCCATTTCAACCCTCCTCAAAATATATTATCCTAAATTTGATCAAATTTAGGATCAAACAAATTCACCCATAGCGAACCCTAATTTGGGTGTCAACGATTTTTAACTTAAACGGAGAATGTCAGAGGAAGTCGAGGCGCCACCCCCTGATTAGGCGTACCGCATCAAGGGGTGGGCGTTGAAAAGCGGCTGGACGGCTATTTGAAAAGGTTTACGCCCTGCTGGTACCCTTCATCGACGTAGGATTTGAAATTGTTGCGGCTGGTTTTGTATGCGTCGATGCAGCTGTCACAGATCTTGCGGCTCTCGCCGGGCAACCAATCGGCCTTGTCCATCATGGTGTTGCCGATCTTCTCAACCTGGTCCTGGAACTGCACCGCGGTTTCAAAAGCCGTGTTATAAAGCGTTTGATTGAATTTGATCATTTGCGGAATGAAGTTTTTCTGGTCCACCTTAAGCCTCCTTATTTCGTTTCGTTGGTTTTTTGGTTTTGGCGGGCGTCGCCGCCTGGGGTGCATCCAGCATTTTTTCATATACGACAAAGCACTGGTCGACATACGTGCTGAACCGTTCACGCTCCAGCTTCATGAGCGTGCGCCAGTTTTCAAGGGCTTTTCGGCTCTCTTGTGGTATCCACGGTGCCTGGTCCATCAACTGGTCTACGGTAGTGGACGTTTGCGTCTGCGTAAAATCCCACAGGCTCTGAAAATTGTTGACGGCTTGTTTTTGAAAAGCAAGCATCTGTCGGGTGACGTTCAAGGGTTCCATCTTTTTCTTCCTCCTCCGGTTGATTAAGCAAGCGTTATTGTGCATCGCGAAATAATTTCGACTACCATTACGTAGATATAATCTTTATTTTTTATTGAATGTCAAGTATTTTTTTGCACTGCAACATTTTTTGGTAGTCAACTGATCAAGCGGCACACATCCGTGTGGCATGTGGAGGTGCCGGGCGTCGAACCGGTCTCACGCCAATGCTTTGGGCTTGCGCACTTTGGCCGGGCAGGCTAATATAGAATTATATAAATGATTGCGCCACTCATGTTGCATCACCACTCGTTCTCGCCTCTTCTTGTTGCTAAACCTTACTGGCGTCACACGTCTGCGATAAGCGAACGCAAACAGCCCCGACGGATTGCCGACTCCTCGACAGGCGGCGCACATTGAACCACGATCACTGCGGGATGCCTGTATTGACAACGGGCAGACAGAACCGGGGAGACGCGGTGACTGGACATCCATGCCATCCATGGAGCTGTGCAGTCGTCCGCACCCACTTACCCGGCCTGCGAAGGAGGTGTGAGATGACAGGCAAGCGGGAAAAAGATCACCGTCATGAAATCGAAAACCGAGTGGCAGAGGGTCAAAACCAGCGCAAAATGAACCGACGTGAACAAGAATGCGAGGGTTACACATATATAGAGATGGTCGGCTGGATAGATCGTCGTGAAAAATGCCGGCGGGATGATGACCGTTTCAACGAGTGATTGCTTTGGGCTGCATGATAGCCACCTTCAATGATAATTAGATTGAGACTCGTTACAGGGCCCCAGAAATATTGGTGCGTTGCAACATTTAGATATTGACAAGGCTGCCCGCCGGTTTATAATGGATGCAAACGGACAATCGCAGTACAGCGGTTTGAAGGCGCCTGCCGTGAAACCAAGGCCTTTTATGCCCTGCTTCGAATAAGACTGGTTGTGCACAATCAATCATGGCAAAGAGATCGATGTATGAACGATATCACCGCGTACCGGTGCGACGGATGGTTGCACCTCACGGTTTCGTGTCGTAACCTAATAAATTAACGGTAACAGTGGAGGGAAAGATGATGGACAACACACAACTCGCCAAACAGATGATCCAGTTCAACAAGGCGGTCTTCGACAACAGTTTCAGGGCCATGACCATGGTGGTCGAGCAGAATGAGAAAATGTTCGAAACCTTTTTTTGACAAGGCATGATCGATCATCGGTACAATGGGAACGCACCGCTGCTGTGCGGCCCTGACGCCTTCCAAAAAAGGGCAACTATAAGGAGGACCGTATGCCGGGCGTGAAAAAACAACCCACTGACGCCACTGCCAAGGATGACCGATTCAGCGGTGCAATGTCTGTTTTACAAAATATCTTGTCCGCATCTCAAACCTATCTGGGCGGATTGTTAAACTATACCGACAGCTTTTATACCCCCTATCTGCTGGCAACCCAGTATTTTCGGCAGGCAGAGGCACTTCGTTTATCGGAAGACCCACCGGCGGATAGCGTGGATGCCTATTTGGGTCTGCTGGAGAACAATATTGAACTGATGGCACGTAGCTTGAGCGGCAGTACCCGGATGATGGAAAGCTATGCCCGTAATGAGGCCGACGGGCTTGCCGAGGCCCTGCAGCAGAGTTTTTTTGAATTCAACCCCACCAAACTGGCACAATTTACCGCGCGGCAGGCAGAATTGCTGGATCTGGTAGTCAATGTCTACCCGAAAGCCATCGATGCCATCGCACCCGAATACGGCTTTCATTTTGAGCGCGGCGAGCATGTACTGGCGGATGAATCCGATCGTTTTTTGCTTTATCGGGTGGCCCCGTCACTACCAGGCGTGAAAACAATCAGCGCCGCCAAACCGGTCCTGATATTGCCGCCCTATGTGCTGGGCGCCAATATCCTGGGTTTTTTGCCCGGAGAACAACGCAGTTACGCGCACTGTTTTGCCAATCAGGGTTTCCCCACCTACATCCGCATCCTCAAAGAGATCGACACCACACCTGCCCTGCAGATCATGAGCGGGGAGGACGATGCCTTGGACACCCAGCGCTTTTGCCAGACCATCTTCAAAGCCCATGGCAAACGGGTGACCCTGAACGGATACTGCCAGGGCGGCTACAATGCCTTGTGCAATCTGCTTAGCGGAAAATTGGACGACCTGGTGGACGCGTTCATCACCTGTGTGTCCCCCATGGACGGCACCCGCAGCAAAGGCTTGGCCCGCTTTCTCGCACGCCTGCCCCAGCGGTTCAATGATCTGGACTATGGCACCAAAACCCTGCCCAACGGCAATCAGGTGGCCGACGGAAAGCTGATGGGATGGGTCTATAAACTCAAAAGCATCGAACAGGAAATTCCCGCAGCGGCCTTTTACCGTGATCTGATGATGTTCGCCCGCCAAAAAAACGGTGACCACCAGATTAGCAAAACCGCTGCCGCCCTTAACTATTGGCTCCAGAACGAACGCAACGATCTGCCGTTGGAGATCACACGCATCAGCTTTGCCTCTTACAACACCACCATCACTGAAGACGGTACCCTGCCGGTACGCCTGTTCGGCGGCGAACTGAATCTGAAACGCCTCAAGGAAAAAAATATCCCCTGGCTAATCTGCTACGGCACCCATGACGACCTGGTAGAGAAAGAGACTGCCCTGGCGCCCCTTGATTACATTGACGCCGAGGTGACACCCTTTCCCAAAGGGCATGTGGCCATCGCCACCTCCTGGTCGTCTCCGCAGTCCGCCTGCGCCCTGCACACGCGCTTTGGCGATGGCGATTATCGCGGCCCGGTGCGCTACCACATGGACCTCGATGCGGTCCTCGACGAAGCCAAACACCAGGCGGCCCAAGCATCTCAGCCACAACCGATAGCACCCGCCCAGACAAAGGCAGAGATTGCCGCACCAAAACCGGCTAAAAAGACCGCAGCCGCCCGTAAGACGGCACCGCGCAAAGCCCCGGGCACTGACAAAAAACCGACCAAAGCCGCACTGGCGGCTAAAAAGAAGCCCAAACCAATGAAAAAGGCGACTCCGGCAAAAACCAGCACACCCAAAGCATCGCCTGCCAAGACAACTCGGCCGGCTGGTCGCGGCAGGGGGAACAAACCGAAATAATATTTTAAAGGGCCCCAAGTGTTGCAGTGCCCGTGGAGGTGATGTGAATCAATGAACAGCCAGTTTTATGAATTCTGGGGTAATTTCCTGACCCATGTTGCCCAGGGCCAAAAGCAGGTCGAAGAGATGTCGGCCTGGATGAAACAAGGATATACCGGCGCGGATGACCTGGCTACCCTGTTCCGGCGCGCTTACGGCCTGAACGTGCCGGACACGGGCAGCGCTCAGAATCCGCAAGCCTGGCAGGACGCCGTTGCCGAATTTCAGAAAGGCTTCACCCAATTTGCCGCCCAATATGGATGGGTGACCCAAGATGAGCATCAGCAGGTGCTTGAAAAATGCGCCGACCTTGAAAAACAGGTTCAGGCACAGCAGGCCACCCTCAAACAATTGCGGGATCTGCTGGCCAAAAAGGGACTCGGACATAGCGAACTGCTACAACATATGCAAGGGTCCCTTAAAGATCAAAGCGATCAGTTTCAGGCGCTCATGGAGAGCATTCTCAGCGCTTTTAAAGACAAGTCTTAAGCGTTAAACAAACATCGCACCCGTACCGTAGTGCCGCGCGGGTGCAAGCGGCCCAGGGGTAGGCACCTGCCGGCAGGCATGCGGCG
>JAQYWF010000347.1 GCA_030145105.1 Desulfosarcina sp. | reverse complement strand
CTGGACGGCGCACCTGGCCCTGGAGAACATCGCCAATTCCGACGCCCTGTATCATGACGCAGAACATACGATCATGGTCACGCTGGCCGGGCAGTCCATCCTGGAAGGCAAGCACCTGTCGGAAGGGCGCGTATCTCCAAAAGACTGGACGCATTTCATGATCGCCCTGCTGTGCCACGACATCGGCTATGTCAAGGGAATCTGCGCGGATGACAATGGCTACAAGCTGGCCACCGGGATAGGCAAAAAAACGATCACACTTCCCGAAGGCAGCACCGATGCGCAGCTGGCGCCCTACCACATCGACCGGAGCAAACGTTTCGTTCTCGAACGTTTCGGGAAAAAGATGCTCAGGGAGTCGGGCGGTCTGGTGGACGCGGAGCTGATCGCCTCGTACATCGAGATGACCCGTTTCCCCGTTCCCGACGGCGACCAGCATAAGGACACCTCCGGATTTCCCGGGCTGGTGCGAGCCGCCGATTTCATCGGCCAGCTGGCCGACCCCAACCGGCTGCAGAAATGCACGGCCCTGTTCTATGAGTTCGAAGAGCTGGGGCTCAACGAAAAACTCGGATACAAGACGCCCGGGGACCTGCGGGACTGCAATGCGAAATTCTACTGGGACATCGTCAGCCCCTACGTTCAAGACGCGCTCGGGTACCTGAAGGTGACGCACGAGGGCAAGCAGTGGATCGCCAACCTGCAATCTAACGTGTTCGGCAACTACCTGTTCATCAACGAGAAACCGGCATCGACCGATTTTCCGGAAATATAAAAGCCATCGACGTCGGATTCCGGGGAAGACCAAATTCGTTATTGATTGTCATCCCCGCGCAAGTTGGGACTCATTTGTGTCGACCCTTTATTTACGCATCCTGCACGGAAGCAGCGCTATCAAAAACCGCGGCGAATTTGTCAATTTGGTGAATTTACATATATGAAATTGCCCCGCATGCCGAAATATCTGAAAGGGGTTGCCGCCGTCACCCTGCTTTCAATTGCATTGACCGTATTCCTGTTTCAGATCGAGGTTCCCATTCTGGACCTCTTTGAATTAAAGCTCTACGACATGCGTTTTCAGCAATGGGGCCACCGGCAACCCTCACCGGTGGTAGCGCTGGCCATGATCGATGAAAAAAGCCTCGACCAGGAGGGCCGCTGGCCGTGGCCGCGATCCACAATCGCCCTGCTGGTGGACCGGCTTTCCAAGGACGGCGCCAAGGTGATCGGTTTAGACATCGGCTTTCTGGAGCCGGAGGATAATTCCGGCCAGATGGTTCCGCAGGGGTTTGAAGAAGCGCTGGCCCGCCTGGATGCAGCCGATGAGCGCCCGGACGGTCCCAAACCCGGGCGTATCCAAAAGGATATCAACGACCGGATTCTGGCCGATTCAATCCGGCAGGCCCGGTCGGCCACGGTGCTCGGTTATTTCTTTCACATGAGCCCGTCGGAATTGGATTACGACATCGGAAAGGAAGAAATCGACCGTCAGCTGGCCCTTATCGGCAAGTCCAGGTACCCCATGATCCTCCAGCAGGACCCGGATGCGTCCCGGCTGCCGTTCATCACCGCCTATGCGCCGGAGGCCAACCTGAAAATTCTCTCCGATGCCGCCGACGGTTCCGGGTTTTTCACCGTGTCCAGCGACCGGGACGGCGTGGTGCGCAACGTCCCCTTGATGATCAAGTGCGGGGAGGACCTCTTCCCCCACCTGACGGTTCAGTGCGCCTGGCATTACCTGGATCGGCCCCAGCTGATCGTGAACGTCCCCCGCTACGGCGTTGAAGGCATCCAGATGGGCGCGCGCTTTATCCCCACCGACGAAAACGGGCAGATGCGGATCAACTATCTCGGTCCGGCCAAGACCTTTCCCCGCTATTCCATCACCGACATCCTCAAGGGCGAGATCCCGGCCGGGACGTTCAAGGATCGAATCGTGTTGGTTGGGGCCACCGCCGTCGGCACCCACGACCTTCGCTCGACGCCGTTCAGCCCGGTATACCCGGGCGTGGAGATCCACGCGACCATTATCGACAACATGCTTACCGACCGGTTCATCACCAAACCTCAGTGGTCGGAAATCTTCGACCTGATCGCCATCATCACCATCGGCCTGCTGCCCGGCATTTTCCTGCCCAGGGTGAAAGCCACGGCCGGGCTCCTGATAGTCCTGCTCATATTCAGCCTGCATGTTCTTTTCACCCGCTGGCTCTTCGTCCGGTTCGACCTCTGGCTGAACATGGTCTACCCCCTGACCTCGCTGGCCGTCAGCTACACCTTTGTCACCGTCTTTAACTATGCCACGGTGGAGCGTGACCGCAAACGGATCAAAGGGACATTCCGGCAGTACGTGGCCCCGATGGTCATCGAAGAGATGCTCAAGGACCCCGAACGCCTTAAATTGGGGGGTGAGGAGAAGGTGCTGACGGTGCTCTTTTGCGACCTGGAGCGCTTTACCAGCTACACCGAAATCTACGGGCCGTCGGAGATGGTCAAGATCCTCAGCGACTATTTCACCCGCATGTCCGAAGAGATCTTCAAACAGCGCGGCACGCTCAAGGAGTACGTGGGCGACGAAATCATGGCATTTTACGGCGCCCCCATCGAACAGGTCGACCACGCCAGACGAGCCTGCGAGACGGCCCTGGCCATGCGGGAAGGCCTTCGGAAGCTTTGCGAGGGGTGGATCGACATCGACCGCCCCTTCATGCACGCCCGCACCGGCATCAACAGCGGGCCCATGCTGCTGGGAAATCTGGGCTCGCGCTATCGCTTCGCTTACGGCGTGCTGGGTGACCAGGTCAACCTGGGATCGCGCCTGGAGGGGTTGAACAAAAAGTATGGAACGGACATCATCATCGGCGAGAACACCTATGAGATGGTCAAGGACGATTTCATCCTGCGGAACCTCGACCTGGTGCGGGTGGTGGGAAGGGAACAATTTGTGCGGGTCTACGAGCTGATAGCAGGGGCCGGCGAGGTCCTGTCACCGGAGCACCAGGGTGCCCTGGAGGCCTATGCCGCCGGCTACGACGAATACTGCCGACAGCGATGGCCCCAGGCGATAGCGCATTTCGAGCGTGCCCTGGCCCTGCGCCCCGACGACGGGCCATCCAAGACAATGCTGGAACGTTGCAAAATCTATCAGGAAGACCCGCCGCCGGATGACTGGGAGTGTGTGTTCGAACCCAAGACCAAGTAAATCGAGCGGTTGTGAACAGATCACGAAGTACTGTGCATGTTTGCAGATGCAAGATATTTGGTTATTTAAGGCCGCCCCGCTTTTTATATCAGCAAAATTGACATTTCTAAGTATTAGGCATAGAATATCTTTGCTATTAAATGAATGATTTTGAATACAGGAGAATCAAATGCCTAAAACAATCACGATAAGATTGAAAGATGACACCTATAAGTTATTTGCAGAGGCCGCTCAAGCTGATAACCGCACCATATCCAACCTGATCGAAACGGCCGCACTGAACAAAATACGCGAGCAGCAATTCGTGGATGACACGGAGATGGCCGAAATTATGTCCGACAATAATTTATTGGCAAGAATAAGACAGGGTTCGAAGGAGGCAGCACACCGAAAAGGACAATTTGTTGAATAATCATAGAATATTTGAAACTGAACAATTCCCGAAAGACCTTAAGCAAATTGCTTTGTCCGGCCAACCGAAGGTCACGCAAAAGCTGGCTCAATTCGTTTATCCGCAACTACGAGAGCACCCTCATTTTGGACCCAACATAAAAAAACTGAAAGGCTTTGAGCCCGAAACATGGAGGTATCGAATCGGGGCCTGGCGATTTTTTTATGAAATCGATGATGCTGAAAACATCGTCTTCATGCTGGCGGCAAAACACCGCAGCAGTGCCTATTAACCCAGGTATTAACAGGTATTAAGAGATATTAAGGGACGCTCATAAAAATATAAATTCATCTAAATTTTATTTTGTTCTCAATTGCAATTGCCCTGCCTCGTTTTGCTGCAATACTGACCGCAGCCTGCGTCACCCTCAATTTTTCCGCAATTTCCGGCTGTTTTAGCCCAAGTTCTTCAGTCGCCCAAAAACATAACAAACTGCGTGCGTTGGCTGTCCTTCTTTGGCGATCACCCGTTAAAATCATCTCAGGCGAAACGCCGGTTAACGCAGACACCCTTTTCAAAATTGACTCAAAATCAACACCTTCAGCCTTCAGCCGCCAGCGCCGTTCCATTTTCTCATTCGCCAGTGACAACACGTTTTCGACAAAGTCGCCATCCCCCAACACTCTCTCATCACTTTTTTGAAACAGCTTTGCCTTGCGCAGCGCCTTGACCGCCAACCAGCCCCCCGCACTTCTGATCAACCCCCCGCCGATGAGATCATCCCTGCGGCCCTGGTCGACACCTTTTGCAACGAACCCCCGGTATAACCGTCGCGCGGTGTAGAGGTTCGAATCAAACATCTTGAGCACATGTCCGGTATCCTGCCAGGGACAGCAGCTATTCTTGAATAAGGCGCTGTGACCACAATAGCTGTAGGCTTCCAATTCTTTTATATTTTGAACAATTTTTGCTCTGAGGGGGTTCAAGTGGATATACCGGACAAGCTCCAGAAGATAGGCGTCTTCCTGGCAAAGAATTGACTTGTAGCGGTTTTGGAACAAGTGCCCGTGTCGCCGATGACGCCGGTTAAACGATACGGCATAGCCTGTCAGCAACCGTTGCATCACCCGAGAAATGGGAGAATCACCAGTTCTTAGCAACAGGTGAAAGTGATTGGGTATCAATGCCCAGGCGAAGCATCCCGTTTGGGTATCTTCGATAACGGCACCCAAACGTGCCAGGAAGTTTTCCCGGTCCACGTCATCCAGGAAAATTTTCCTGCGTTCGATTCCCCTGACGATGATGTGGTGCAAGGCTCCGGGAGCATCTATTCGTCCTTTCCGTGGCATATTCTGACCATATACAACGGCGATATCCTTGTAAACTTATTTTTTTATGTGCGTCCCCTAATTTCCAATTGCCCAGATTTGGTAGATTCAATTTTAAAACGAATCCCGCATCATCGCATCCTGGACAACTTTCGGTAATGTTAGCGGAACAAAGTAATCAGAAGGGAAAAGATAGTCTTCACCGGATTCATCGATGACGCGTCGCAGGTTCTGTTTTTTCGCCAGATCATCTGGAATTGCTACGTAAACCTTCCAGCGTTCTAGTGAAGCCTCATACTCTCGATTATTTACACAGATGATAAATTCTTGCATATTCTTACCTACTTATACCAAAATCGTTTTATTTTCTGTTCTTTTTTCCCTTTCCCGTGAGCCTCATACCAGTGAATTTCCGCCCTGCATACATCTCCTGACTGAAACCGAATGATATAGATGCCCTTCATTTTACGCCATCGACCATCACCGTAAACTTTTTTGAGGCGCTG
>JAQYWF010000374.1 GCA_030145105.1 Desulfosarcina sp. | reverse complement strand
GTGTTCAAATAAATGTGTCTGAAATACCCTATCGAGGGTTTTAGGTCGCAGTCGTAGGATGGGCAACTTGTTGCCCATGCGGATGGATTTTTATCGTATCTGTCACCGAGGATGAAATGACGGATTATCGACGGTCGAAATTCTGCGGCGGTTGTTATTTCTTCACAGTGGTGACATACAAGCGCACGCGTTTCCTTGTGGATGACCTTTCGAGGGCATGCCTGCGGAGCGCATGGCGAAGCGTTCGGCGGGACCGCCCGTTCGAGCTGGTCGCACTTTGCCTGTTGCCGGATCACTTACATTGTCTGTGGCGTCTGCCGGAAGGCGACAACGATTTTTCCCAACGGTGGCTCTTAATCAAAAAAGGATTCACCCGTCGATACCTCAAGGCCGGAGGATGTGAGTCGGCCCAGAGCCGTTCGCGCCGGAGAAAGCGGGAACGCGGCATATGGCAGAGGCGTTTCTGGGAACATCAGATACGGGACGGGGAGGATTTGGACAGGCACGTCGACTATATTCACTACAATCCCGTCAAGCACGGCCTGGTTAACGCTGCTGAAGATTGGCCCTGGTCAACGTATCATAGATTTGTACGCGATGGTTTCTATCAGCATAGAGTGTTGAATGATTATGATGGCAATTTCGGAGAGGACTTCGCCGAAGAATAATGATCAGCATGGGCAACAAAAGGCAAGTTGCCCATCCTACGCAAAGAGAAAGTGTTATGAATCTTAGATGCTTATCTGGTTTGTTCGTGAGGGTTAGAATCTCGGTCGCTTTTGCCGGTACTTTTTAGTTCGTGGATCGTGGATCGTGAATCGTGAATGTCGAAGATCCGCCGACTTCAGGCGGAGTGAATGGAGAATTGCATATCGTGAAGCGGAGGGCTTTACGATGAAAGCGGACAGAATCCACAATTTCAATGCCGGACCGGCTGCCCTGCCCCTGCCAGTTTTGGAAGAGATCCAGGAATCCTTTCTCAATTTTGCCGGCTCCGGTATGTCGGTCACCGAAATCAGTCACCGGTCAACATGGTTCGACGATGTGATCAATGACGCCGTGGCGCGGGTCAAGCGAATCCTGAAACTGGACAACCGCTATCACGTGCTCTTTCTCCAGGGCGGCGCCAGCATGCAGTTCTGCATGGCGCCCATGAACCTGCTGGGGAACGGCGATTCGGCCGATTACGTCAACACCGGCACCTGGTCGACAAAAGCCATCAAGGAGGCCGAGGTCCAGGGAAAAACCGTCAACGTGGTGGCCTCCTCCGAGGACGGCAACTTTAGCTATATCCCCCGGTCAATCGTTTTCGACACCGATGCAATCTACGCCCACATCACCTCCAACAACACCATCAAGGGCACCCAGTGGGCGCAGTTTCCGGAAACCGGTGGCGTCCCCATCGTGTCGGACATGAGTTCGGACATCTTCTCCAGACCCCTGGAGATGGAAAGGTTCGGGCTGATTTACGCCGGGGCCCAGAAGAACATGGGGCCAGCCGGTGTCTGCCTGGTGATCATTCGTGACGACATGCTGGCCCGCACCCCCGGGGACATCCCCACCATGCTCCGCTACACCACCTATGCCGAGAAGAACTCCATGTACAACACGCCGCCATGCTTTGCCGTCTATACGGTTCAACTGGTGCTCAAATGGCTGGAAGAGACCATTGGCGGACTGGACGAGATGGCGGCACTGAACCGCAAAAAAGCCGGCCTGCTTTACGACACCATTGACCAGAGCGGCTTTTTCCAGGGGACGGCGGAAAAGGCAAGCCGCTCGCTGATGAACGTCACCTTCCGCCTGGCCAGTGAAGACCTGGAAAAAACCTTCGTGGCCGAAGCCATGAAAAACGGTATGGGCGGTTTAAAAGGCCACCGCAGCGTGGGTGGATGCCGGGCCTCCATATACAATCCGACGCCATTGGCAGCAGTAGAAGCGTTGGTGGATTTCATGAAGATGTTTGAAGGCAAACACGGGTAGTTCATCAACCGATAAATATTGCTGGGGCTTCCTTTTTGTTAACCGCTGAGTTCGCCGAGACCGCAGAGGTCCTTTTAATGCCTAATTATTTCTCTGCGTCCTCAACGGTGGAATTTTATCGGCCATCGTGAATATTCGTCTGTACATTTTGGCCTCCGCAGGCACCCATTAAAAATCACCGGCCCGAAAATCTTTTTCACCCATTTGGCTAAATTAGGTTTTCGGGCTTTTTTTTTCGTTGCACCTGCCGTTACCGGTTGGCCTTTCCCCGCCTTCCCCGCCCCTTTCACCAGTGGGCGAAAAACCGACGAAAACTTCCTGGAATCACCGGTATGCAGACTGGCCGCACCCCGGCTGTCATTTTTGGTTTTTCTTGACATTACCGGCGAACACTCATAATTACAGTAACAGATTACCGTTTTTTCCCATCTATCGTAGACATGACAATCAAATCGCCGATCGCTTATTTTAACGCCAGCCTCATTGGTACAGGAGGGAGACTATGGACAAAATTCTGAGAATCAACATGAGCGCCCCGGGAGGACCCGCCGTCAAGACCGAAGCCCTGGGAACCTTTACCGGCTTGGGTGGCCGGGCAATGACCTCGACCGTCGTGGCCAAGGAAGTCCCCCCCACCTGCCACCCCCTGGGAGCGGCAAACAAACTGGTCATCGCACCGGGCCTGCTCAGCGGTTCGGCGGCGGCCATGTCCGGCCGCATCAGCGTGGGCTGCAAGAGCCCGCTCACCGGCGGCATCAAAGAGGCCAACTCCGGAGGCCAGGGCGCCCAGGTGATGGCGCGGCTGGGATACGCGGCCATTATACTCGAAGGCTCACCCGCCGATGACAGCCTGTACAAGGTCTTTATCAACAAGAACGGCGTCAAGCTGGAATCCGCCGACGATCTCAAGGGACTGGGCAACTACGCGACCGTGGACAAACTATCCGCCCAATACGGCGAAAAAGTGGCCTGCATCAGCATCGGCCAGGCCGGCGAGATGAAAATGTCCGCCGCCTCCATCGCCTTCACGGATATGGAGCAGCGCCCCACCCGGCACGCCGGACGCGGTGGCGTCGGGGCCGTCATGGGATCCAAGGGCATCAAAGCCATCATCCTGGATGACGACGGCATGAAGATGCGAAAGCCGGCGGACCCAGAAAAATTCAAGGCGGCAAACAAAACCTTTGTCGAGGGACTGCGCAAGCATCCGGTCACCGGTGAAGGATTGCCCGCCTTCGGCACCAATGTGCTGACCAACGTGGTCAACGAGGCAGGTGGCTACCCCACCAATAACTTCCAGACGGGCCAGTTTGCCGGTGCATCCAACATCTCCGGTGAAACCCAGGCCGCACTGGAAAATGAGCGTGGCGGGGAAGGCTCGGCGACCCATGGCTGTCACCGGGGTTGTGTGATCCGCTGCTCCGGTACTTTTTATGGAAAAAACGGCAATTTCCTCACCAAACAGCCCGAGTACGAAACCGTCTGGGCCCACGGCGCCAACTGCGGCATCGACGATCTGGATGTAATCGCCCAACTGGACCGCATGGATGACGATTTTGGCGTGGACACCATCGAAATGGGCGCCACAATCGGTGTGGCCATGGAGGCCGGCTTGGCCAAGTTCGGCGACGGTCAGGCAGCTATCAAGCTGGTCCAGGAAGTCGGCGACGGCACGCCGCTGGGCAGAATTCTGGGCAATGGTGCCGCGGTCACCGGCCAGTGCTTCGGCGTGGAGCGGGTCCCTGTGGTCAAGCGCCAATCCATGCCCGCCTATGACCCCCGGGCTGTTCAGGGCATCGGCGTGACCTACGCCACCACCACCATGGGGGCCGACCACACCGCCGGCTACGCCGTGGCCACCAACCTGTTGGGTGTAGGCGGCAGCGTGGATGCCCTCAAACCCGAGGGACAGGTGGAGCTGTCCCGCAACCTGCAGGTTGCCACCGCGGCCATCGATTCCACCGGCATGTGCCTGTTCATCGCCTTTGCCATACTGGACCAACCGGACACCTTCAATGCGCTGGTGGACCTGGTCGGTGGATTCATCGGCCAGCCGATGACTGCCGATGACGTCACCGCTTTAGGAAAATCGGTGCTGACAAACGAGCGCGCATTCAACCAAGCCGCCGGCTTCACCGCCAAGGACGACCGGCTGCCCGATTATTTCAAGAACGAGCCCCTGGCGCCCCACAACGTTACCTTCGGCGTCAAGGATGAGGAACTGGACACCGTCTTCAACTGGTAGAGCGGGTTTTCGAATCGGTTAACACGGAAACGAACGGGGAGGTCCGCAAGGGTCTCCCCGTTTGCTTAACAATCACCCGGAGAAACACCCATGATCCGACTCCACCTGCAGGTCGACGCGTCTTGTGTACCCCTGTTTAACTCACTGTTCGAGAAAGGTGTCGTCCTGTCCACAAAAACCGGATGCACCCTGCGGGATTTTCTGTGCGGCCAACTGGGCCTTTCCGACGAGTACCTCGATCAACGGGTCCAGACCCTGTTTCTGGATGCCCGGCCGGTGGATGATGTGGACAAGGCGGTGGTCCGGGACGGGTCGGTTCTGGCCCTGAGTGCGGCCATGCCCGGAATACTCGGGGCCACCATGCGCAAGGGCGGACGGTACGCCGCCTTTCGAAAGGACATCTCAGAGCGTGGCGATGAATGCGGTATCTGCGCGACCTCGGGACGGGTCACGGTCAAGCTGTTCAACATGGTGGCCACGGAGGTCGGCGAAGGTCTGCTGGAAGCGGGTATCGAGGTGGCGGGTGGTGATCTTCAGCGGATTGCGGATCGTTACCCCGACAAGTTGAACCGCAGCATCCAAAGCGCCCGGATGGACGATCGTGCGATCACCCCGGACACATCTCTTTTCTCGACGTTGTCGGAAGAACCGGTATTGTTGTCGGTCAGCATCATCGGGTAAAACGCAGGATCCAACTGAAAAGATCAACATGCAAGAAGACCACGCCATCGC
>JAQYWF010000030.1 GCA_030145105.1 Desulfosarcina sp. | reverse complement strand
GGAATGCCTGGAATTCGGGTGACGCACGCAGCAAGTCATCGGCGGACTGAATGAGCAGATCCACCGCATCGTCCGTGAGGTCGAAGTTCGTGCCGATGTCGCTGAAGGCCTGGCGCTGGTCAGCGTCGTCAACCACATTGAAGCTCACCTCGACAAAATCGAAGCTGACCGGGTGCTGCGGGGTGGAAGCCTGTTTTGTCCAGTGATCGAAAGCGTAGCGCACGATATCGAGGGTGTCGTAATTGTAGCGGCCGATCTGATCCGAACTGATGCTGCCGATGGTCTCCGCGAGCCCTGGGGCCGCCCGCCGGAGAGGCCATTTCTCCTGTTTGTGCGCGAATGAATTGACCGAGATGATCAGAACATCTCGCACGTTTGGGTGCCCGCGTTCACGAAATACCTGGCGGGGGTCGCCTTCGAGGCTCAGCTATACGGAGTCCAATGCAGTGGGAAATGAAGGAAGGATGTTTCCAATACCCCCGTACCTTAAACATACCACATGATCTCTCCGCTTGACTATTTCATGCTGCTTCGAGCACCCTAAGGAAAGATTTCTTCACGGTCGCCTTGACCTGTTTCCCTCCAACACCCACGTCTGCGGATGCCGCTGCATGCCGATGCGCGGATAGTAGTCGACCGCCTGGGGGGCTGACAGCAAAATGATCGTGCAGCGATGACCAAGTTCCGCCTGGGTCCGGGCAATCAGTTCCCTGCCGATGCCCTGCCGCTGGCATTCTCGATCTACGGCGAGATCGGAAAGATAGCAGCAGTAGAAAAAGTCTGTGACGGATCGGGCAATCCCTACAAGGGTCTTTCCCTTCCAGGCGGTGATGGTCAGGTTCCCGTTGGCGACCATGCCGGCGATGCACGCGGCGTCATCGACCGGGCGACGCTCTGCCAGGCCGGATCGTTCGAGAATGTCCACAAACTGACCAGCAGTGATTGTCACATTTTTTTGATATTCGATCATCTTAGGAACTCAGTTTTGGGTTTTTACCTGGAGGAGACGTCATGGCACTGTTTTGGCCAGCATCTGAATGGTCCGGCATGGCTTTCGATCGTGCGTCAACGAACGCCTCCACGGAGCGGTCCACATCCTCTGGAGTTGTGGCCCATGAACTAACGCTGATGCGAATGGCCGGCTCGTCATCCCATTGCGTCCCGCCGCACCAGCAGACGCCCGACGCCTGGATGTTCGCCAGTATGTCCCGGGTCTGCGCCGGGGTGTGGCCGGCCACCAGAACCTGGTTGAAGACCACCTCGTTTAGTATGCGAAACCGGTGAATGGCCAACTGCTCGGCAAATTGCACCGCCCGCTCGCACATCCCGTCGATCAGCGCCGCTACGCCATCTCTGCCCAGGTACCTGAGGGTCGCCCACAGGTCGACGACCCTTGCGCGGCGGGACATCTCGGGGACATGCATCATCCCGTCCCGATGGTCGCTGTACTGGATATAGTCGCCGCTGGCCTGCATGGCAGCCACCAGTGAATCCCGCTGCCGGCACAACACAATGCCGCAGTCATAGGGCGTGTTCAGGGTTTTGTGGCCGTCCACGGACCATGAGTCGGCCAACTCGACGCCCTTTGCCAGCGCCTTGCGTGCAGGGGAGGCTTTCACCCACAGGCCGAAAGCGCCGTCCACGTGCACCCATGCATCATTTTTCCTTGCCGGGTCGCAAATCTCCTCAAACCTATCGAAGGCCCCGGTGTTAACATTTCCCGCCTGCAGGAGCAGCAGGCATCGGTCGTCCAGAGCGGGAATCCGGGAGCTATCGATGCGTCCCTGGCTGTCTGCCGGGACACGCTCGATGCGATCCTTGCCCAGTCCCAGCAAGGCCAGAACCTTGAACACCGAGCTGTGCGCCTGATGGCAGACAATCACGCGGATCGGCGGCGCTCTGAAAAGGCCCTTGGCATTGACATCCCAATCCAGCCGCCTGAACAACTCATAGCGGGCCGCAGTCAGGCCGCACAGGGTCGCCGTGGAAGATCCGCTGACGTAGCCGGCAACGGTGCCATCGGGAAGCCCCAGCAGTTCGCACAGCCAGTTCTCGCAGACCTGTTCCAGTTTGCCGACAACCGGCGAAATCACGTAGAGCGCAGGATTCTGATCCCAGGCATCCGCCATCCATCGGGCGGCCAGGGCGGTGGGAACGACACCGCCGTTGACGAAGCCGAAGTATCGTCCACCGGTCTGGGCCACGGTGCCTGGCGCGCCATAGGTATTGAGCATATCCAGGGTGCCGGATCCGGATTGAGAACGTTCCGGCAGAGGCTCGTCGAAACGATCCAGGTTCCGGATCGCGCGTTCATCCGGGAAAACAGGCCGTTCGTCAACGGCATCGATGTATTCATAAACGTATTGTCTGGCCTGATCGAGAAGCCTCTTGCTATCCCGTTCACGGCGCATTTGAGCGTGAATGTCTGATTTTTTCATGTTACCACCGATCCCGAAAATAGTCGATTAAAGCAATACGTCGTCGCCGTCCACGGACGTTTATTCATCCAACTGAATTTCATTGTATTTCCCATTTTCCAAACGGAAGCGCCATCGGTTAGCGGTCAACGGTATCAGCGACGATCCAAGGGTCCCGGGTAATTCCGCCCGGGTCATTTCATACCATCCGTCGGGTGTCCATTCCAACAGCACCAGTGCTCGGCGGGTTTGATTCGGCACCAGTACTCGATCACGAGGTACCGCAGGAATGACACGTCCAAGGCCGAGTTCAGTGCTTCCGATTCGATGCGTACTGACACCTGGATATTCCGCGAACAAGGAGAGCGTTCCGTCTTTAAATCCATATAGGCGCAATATCCCGCCGATATGGGGGGTGGCGACCAAGGCGATATCAGGGTGCCCATCGCCGTCAAAATCACCCACACCCAAAGGGTTGAGCCAGCGGTTGGGTTGACCCAGGAAAGGCGTTGCCGCCAGTCGTACGAGGCAACCGGTGACAACGCCATACAAGGCCAGCGATGCCCCTGATGTCGTGTCACTTTCCACCACAATAAGTTCATCGTTATGGTCACCGGTCAGGTCGGCAAGGCGGGGTTCCAGATCTTCAAATACGCGTGTAGATGGAAGATCGACGTGCAAGCGTTTCCCGTCGACAGTTTCCACCACCAGCCGCGATGCCTCCAGTTCATCGCCCAGCACGCCATGCCGATATCGATCCGTCGGGCCTGCGAACCAGGCAGCGATGATGTTTCGATTGCCTCTGGCAACACGGCTATGCGGAAGTTGGTCCGGCCGGCTTGTTGCCGAAATGTCAATTGAGGGCGGGCCGGCGGCATGTATCTTCAGTTCAATGGAATAACCCGTGCCAGCATTTAAATGAAAAAGTGACAGAAGCAACGCCGATAGGAAAATAAAGACAGACCGGATACGGAAAGAAAAGACTTTCATTTCCCCCTGTTTTGATTTCAACGCTTCATAAAAATGACGGGTCATACACGCTTTCCTTGGGTTGGTTCAAAGTGCGCTGTCCCCGACAGCTCTCACCAATCGAAGGTGGTCTGATGGTCATATCCATACGTTGTCAGCTGCCGTCATTTCACAGCCAGCGCCCCCCGTGTTAATCGTGCCTGCGGGTTCGACAAGCATCGCCTGGCATTCTTTCTCAGCCGATGGTTTGTGCTCGACACCTTTGGGCACCAAAACCATTTCCCCGCTCTTCAACTCGATGCAACCGTCTCGGAAAGCAATCGACATCTTTCCGTCAAGGACGATAAACACTTCATCTGAGCAATTATTTTTGGTTTCCAATGGTCATCAAATTTGGATAATTTTTCGTTGAGATCGATCGACTTTAAACCCATCATTTATCACCATATTTAAGCAAGTAACGTTGAACTCGCCAGCAGCTCGGTCGCGCGTGATCCGTGCGATCCGATGGAAACGTCGGTTCGGCAACGACCGTTCATCTGAACGACACATTTGATGTCTCTGCAACACAAACGCGTCCCCGTGCCGAGTCGAAATTGTGCAGAATTCGATTGTGATGCGCAACGATCTGCACCGCCTTCAGGTGCTCATGGTCAAGAGTGCTGTGCGCATCGGCAACCAACACGACATCATAACCCCGTGCCGCCGTTTGGCGACATGTGGTATCGACACAAAAATCGGATTGCATGCCGCCGACCACCAATCTGTAGATATGCTTATGTCTCAGCAGTTCATCCAGATGGAATGCTTGACATCAGCATGCGTATTCTTACTTTTATCAATATCTAATCATACCACAATGTAACACCAATTCACACCTGGAACGTTCATGGACGCCAACCAACAAAAAATTGGCAAGTACGAAATTATTGCCCCGCTTGGCAAGGGTGCCATGGGCGTGGTTTACAAGGCTTTCGATCCCATGATCAAACGCTTTGTGGCGCTGAAGACCATTCATCTCGGCTTCACGGAACCACCGGATGACGATATCGCCCTGCGGTTCCATCGCGAGGCGCAGTCGGCAGGCAACCTGAACCACCAGAATATCGTGGGCATCTATGAATACGGTGAGGACGCCGGGCGGGCATTTATCGCCATGCAGTATGTGGAGGGGCAGACACTGGTCAATCTGTTCAAACGAAAGCACCGGTTTTCCCTTTCCGACATACAGCTCATCCTGACCAGCGTGTTGGCCGCCCTCGACTATTCTCACCGCGCGGGGGTGATTCATCGGGATGTCAAACCCGGAAACATCATGCTGGACAGCACCGGAACCATCAAGGTGATGGATTTTGGCATTGCACGAATCGAGTCGTCTGAGCTGACCCAAACCGGAACCATTCTCGGCACCCCCGGATACATGTCACCGGAACAGCTCCTCGGGGAAACCGTCGATCTGCGCTCCGATCTATATTCTGCAGGCATTGTTCTGTATGAACTGCTCACCGGCGAACGGGCCTTCACCGGTTCATCCTTCGCTTCGGTAATCTATAAGGTCATCCACAGCGACCTCTCGCCCCCGTCGCGCCTGAAACCAACGCTGCCCGCCAGCCTGGATGCACTGGTGGCCAAAGCCTGCGCCAAGAAAGCGGACGATCGCTATCAAAACGCCGGCGAATTTGCAGCTGCCCTGGATCAAGCATTTGCCGCGACGACCGACTTGCCACGCGTCGCGGAACCGTCACCTGGCCAACCCGATCCTCAGCGGACAGACGACCCTCCAACCGCTGTCCACACAGGCAAAACCGGAATAAATTGGTTTGCCGCCGTTGCCATCCTTGCCGCTGCGGCTGGCCTTGCCCTGGCCGCCTGGTATTTTCTGCCCGTTGGCCGGGAAAAAAAGCAGACCGCGGCAAGATTGCCCGGCACGACCTTCAAAGATTGTGACACGTGCCCGGAAATGGTGTTCATTCCCGCCGGGCAGTTCATCCAAGGATCGCTTTCCACCGAAAAGAACCGGGAAGCCAATGAGGGTCCCGGGCGGCTGGTGGTCATCGATTATGCCCTGGCGGTAAGCCGCTATGAAATCACCAAAGCACAGTTTGCCCGGTTTACCGAAGAAACCGGACACGAGGGGACCGGTTGCAGGACCTATAACGGATCGTGGGAGCTAGACAACCAGCGCAGCTGGCAAACACCGGGATTTGAGCAGGCCGACACCCATCCGGTCACCTGCATGTCGTGGAATGACGCCCAGGCCTATCTACGCTGGCTCGCCGACAGCACCGGCCGTGCATACCGACTGCTCAGTGCCTCGGAGTGGGAATACGCAGCTCGGGCAGGGATAGCCGATAACGGTACCGAAGCGGTGGCCCCGACCGATACCTGTAAATCGGCCAATGTGGCGGATCAATCGACAACGACAACCTATCCGGGATGGGAAATATTCGACTGCCGGGACGACTTCGTGCACACCGCGCCCGTGGGTTCTTTTCAGGCCAATGCATTTGGCCTTAACGACATGATCGGAAATGTCTTCGAGTGGGTCACGGATTGCTGGAATGACGGCTACGAGAAAGCGCCGCTGGATGGGTCCGCATGGGAAGCCGGTGACTGCGGCCGTCGCGTGCTGCGGGGCGGGTCCTGGTTCACCCCGCCCGGGTACGTACGGGCCTCTTTCCGCAACCGGTTCGATCCGGACTACCGTAGCAGCAGCTTCGGTTTTCGCGTGGCCCGGCTGCCATGAGCCCGCATCGATGGCCAAACGGCAAAAGCAACCATGCACGCTGGTCAAGAGGAGAAAAAAAATGAAACACGCACACGCGTTGACGCTGCTAATCGTTGCCATTCTGGCCATGGCAGGATGCGCCAGTCGTGCCCCGACAGTCGCCCATGTCCATATCGGCCACGCCATGACAGGATGGTATGAAACCCCCAACAAGGAAGGTCTTTTTGTTTTGGCGGAGGATAAGGCCGGCGAATCGCTGAAATACGCGCAGGCCGCGGTCGATGGGAGCCGTGATCTCAAGGGGATCAAGGCCGATATCGCCCGTGCCGGAATGCTCAGCGATAGTGAGGCGATCGGAGAGGAATTAAAGGCACAATACGGGGTCAAGCAGGCCTTGGCGGGTGCAGTCAGTCACATTACCTATGCAGCCACATCACCCGATGCCACTGCCAATACGCGGGCATTCGCCGATGGCTTTGCCGCAAATGCCGCCGGGGTCATGGATCGATGTGACCTGATCACGGCATTGAGCAGCGACATCAGCAACACCGAATCGATGGATGAGGCCGGCCTGCTGGCATCGGAGATCGAGAAACTCGCTCGGGCCAACATCCATGGAGAAGATTTGGACGGCAACGGCATCGTCGGTTCGTACGCCGGTGAATATGGCCTGGTGCAGCTTCGCCGGGACATCGAAGGCATGATCGCCAGGGAAGACCCGCCTTATGCCACCGTGAACAAGTGGTACCTGTTCAACCTGATCCGACTGCCCGACGGCAGCTGGATATTCCGCAAAAAGCAGACCACCGCGTCGGATGATCTCTATGGTGGCGGTGGTGGTGGCGGCGGTGGCGGCGGCGGCGGATATTAGACATGAATAGGCTTTGGAAGGATGTTGAGAAACGTCATGACCCCACGTGAACCAAAACATTCCTGCATGGTCAGCCGGATGGCGGTGATAGCGATGGCTGTACTCCTCGTCAGTGGCATCCCTTTCACGGTTGCCAGGTCAGCCGAAAACGCCGTTTCCTGCCTGTCCGCAACCGGCGAAGCAGCTGTTGCGCCATGTCGACGGGAATTGCTTCGCGATCCGGGAAACGTGGAGATTCGCTTTGCGCTGAGCGATGCGT
This sequence comes from Desulfosarcina sp., assembly GCA_030145105.1. Taxonomy (GTDB): domain Bacteria; phylum Desulfobacterota; class Desulfobacteria; order Desulfobacterales; family Desulfosarcinaceae; genus Desulfosarcina. Next base: position 17,481 of record JAQYWF010000030.1, on the reverse strand, counting down.
TCATGGGACTCCGGCGCTATGCAGATGCTGTTGCGGTGCTGCGAGAAGGACTGGAAAACTTTCCGGGTGACGATGCGATCAAAAAGAAGCTGATCCTGGCCGAAAGCTACCTGGAAGAGCAACAGTATATCGAGAAACAGAAGAAAAACGCTGCCGCCGCCTCCGGGTCGAAGAATCAGGGCACCCAGATCCGCTTGAGCATCATCCGGTGTAAGAAGTTAAAAGGAGATACCGCCCTGGCCGCCTGCAATGAAGGGCTCGACGTGAACCCCAACCACCCCGACCTGTTAACTGGCAGGGGGAATGTCTGGCTGGCGAAGGATCGCTTCGGCAACGCCATTCGCGACTATGAAGCAGCATTGGCCGCAGATCCGAAAAATCGGGAGGCGACCAAAAATCTTCGGCTTGCCCAGACGAAAAGAGAAGTCAAGATTACCCAATGCCTTCGATCCAACGGACCTGACGGCCTGAAGGCGTGTGATGCGGCGCTGCTGATAGGCGCTCCCGACGAGTTTGACGTCCAGAAGCGAAGGGCCGGCTTGCTTCACGCCATGGGGCGGAAAAAAGAGGCCATCGAGGCTTACCGGGCGGCTGCGCGTTTGAACCCTGACGACAGTCAGATAAACCAGTCTCTGGCTGCATTGTCACCTGTTATCGAAACGCCGACGACCGTGCAGGAACCGGAGCCCTCACCTGTCCCCAGCCAGGCCACCGTCGCGTCGACGGTTAAGCCGCCGCCATCTCCTGAAAAGAAGCCCCTGACAAGACCGGTCGCCCCGGCGCCGCCGCCCATCAAGGCCAGGACTGTCCCAGCCAAACCGCCGGTCAAATCTTCTCTTGCCAAGGCAGCGGTTGCCGCATCCGAAATGCCGGTCCAATCTCCGCCCGCCAAAGCATTCGATCCACCTAAAGTGAAAAAAGCGGTACCTGAGCCAGCCACGGCCTCGCCGCCGATAGAAATGGCCGCCATGAAGCCCCGGCAATACAGCAACGCACCCGAGGTCCCGGGCATAACCCACTGACCATTGGATACCACGCAGACGACAGGCGGCGCATCATAATCTGCTGGTGATCAACGCCCAGCCAAAGCGACGGCATCGGACACAAACGTCGTTTATGGTTAGATGTCAGCCTGTTCAGCCGCCATGGTCCCTCAACCAAATTGAAACCATCCGAATGGTGACCACAAGAAGGGCGACCGTGGCGCCTATGAAAAAGAGGCTGACCAACCCATACCACAGCCGGGCAATGGTGTGCTTCAGTTTACTGAAGAAGCTCAAGGAGCCGCTGGGTTTATCGGGTACGGCGCGGAAGGTCACAATAAAAGAATACGTGCTCAACCCCCATAACAAACTGACTGAAAAGGGAATAATAAATCGATCACCCTGGCCGGCTGAGAAAAAGAGAACGATGGCCACCAGTGATGTCAGGCTAATCAGCCCAACCCCCAACGATGGCAGGCGAAGCACATGAATGGCCTGTGCAATGCGCTTAAGCGTATCGATCATTTATTGTCCAATTGGCCACAATCTACCTCTTGTTGAGCAGCATCACGTCATTGCCAACGACCTCAAGACGGGCATCGAAGCGCTGCGCGAGGTATTCAAACGTAAGCTGGCTGTAGAAGCAAATATGCGTCATATCACGAATGTAGTGCCATCGACGGAAGGCCTGTTGATTCATCACCAGTTTGGTCATGATACCCAGCCAGCCGCCTGGTTTTAACATCTTGAACAATGCGGCAAATTCCCGTTTGGGATCGTGCAGATGCTCTACGACCTCGGTGGCACAGATAAAATCATACTGGTTGTGAAACACGGAAGGATCGTTGTAGTAAATCGGGTCATAAAGGTCCACCTGCTGACCGTGGGCTTCCAACAGGATCGACAGGGTCGGGCCGGGTCCACAACCGAAATCCAATCCTTTTTGCCTGGCCTCCAGCCGCGCCATGAGCGGCGTACTGAGTCTGGATAGGAATTGGCGATATCCCTGGTCCTGCGGATCGTTTTCATGCAGATCGTAGGTTGCTTTCTGATCTTCGGCGCTCAGCCAATAGCACTGGGGGACAAAGACCAACCTGCAATTCGAACAGTTCAGGTAGATCCGGTTTTCGTCCTCGTAAAATGGATCGATATCGTCACCGCTGCACAAGGGGCAAGGGGGTGCATCGCTTTTGATTTTCATTTATCTACGTTGCAGCGCCTCCTTGATGGCCTTGCCCATGGCCGCAAGCGTACATGGCTTCTTGATATAGCTGCCGGCGCTGAACTCAGTCGAAGGGCGGCCGGCAGGTCCAGTGATAGGTGACGTCTATTACTTTGCCCCTATTCTGCACTGCTTGCCATCAAAGGCATTTACACTTAGCTTATACCCTCGTCGGTGTGGCCGTTCAAGATTCGTTGCAGCCATGAAAATTAATTTATCCACGCCAAAAATTTAACCAACAACCAACCTATTGAGGTAACTAATATGAAAACACTACGCTTTGGGATCGTTTGGATCATGCTACTAGCCATGCCGATTGCGGCATGGGCAGGCAGTTACGGAACGTCGAAAAGCGCATCGGGCGCCATGAACACGCAGGACATCGTCGATACGGCCGAGGCGGCGGGTTCCTTCAACACCCTGGTTGCGGCTCTACAGGCCGCCGATCTGGAGGCTACTTTGAGAGGTGAGGGACCGTTTACCGTTTTCGCGCCCACCGACGAAGCCTTTGCCAAGCTGCCGCCTGAAACCCTGGAAAATTTGCTCAAACCGGAAAATAAGTCTCAACTGCAGGCAATCCTGACCTACCATGTGGTGCCGGGCAAGGTCATGGCCTCGGACGCCGCCATGCTCACCTCGGCAAAAACGGTCAACGGTCAAAGTTTCCGCATCACCGAATCAGGCGACAAATTGATGGTAAACAAAGCGACTGTAATCAAGGCAGATATCCCCGCCAGCAACGGGGTCATCCATGTCATCGACCAAGTACTTATTCCTGAATAAAACTTGGGTTGAAGCCTATGGGATGATTCATCCCGACTATAGAACCACTTAGGGGTGGGTGCTTGTAGATAAGGCCCGCCCCTTTTTTGTGGCCGTAAGCTGGACCAGGTCGGCGGCCAGTGTGCCCTTGAGGCGCGCCCGGAATATGCTGATCATTTCATCCCACTGGGTCTCCCGGCTGAATCGGTTCGCCTGGTAAAGTGCCTGGTGGGTCTGGAAAATGTTGTCGGGAACCAAAGGGTGCGACAGGTAGATGGAGATACCGGTGGCTGCACAATCCGACGTGTGACGGGCATAGACGAGGACACGATCCACCATTAGATCCAGCACGCGGTCGCAGGCGGTTTCCAGTTCGGGTTCGGTAACGGCGGCACGCAAATGGCGCACAAAACCCAGAAGATCATAATATTCCATCTTCAAAAAGCTGGCAAAAGGCTGAGCGGCGGACAAGGCGGCCAGCATGGCCTGCACCACGCCGGCTTTTTCAGCGTCTCGAATCAGCTGTTGGGCCAGGACATCCAACGCAGACACCAGCTGGGGCATGGCAGCCGTATCCACCAAGGCCATTCCACCTGAAAAGCGGCAGGTCTGTTCAGCACCGTCACCTGAGGGCAAGCTTACCGCCTTTTCATAACTATCGACGTGACTGTCCACCAAAGCCCGCCCAACCTCCCGAACATCGGCGACAGGCGTCTGTTTCAACCTTGAGATCAACTGCTCAACTCGCATTCCGCGAATCTGATATCGGCCCGGCGGCTCGTTCACCAGACGGATCTCGTCCTGGCTGCCCACCAGATAGCGGGTCACATCACTCATGGCGTAGTCCACCTCCACCATGTTGGCAAGACAGGAAAAAAATACCATCAGTTCGAAGCGGCGACCATTCAGACCCTGTTTCAGGGCCTGGTGAAAATCGTCCAGAGGCATTTTTTCACCGCTGGTGTCGTCCCTGGACATGGAAACGGTCTTGACCGGCGCCACTGGCCCAAAATCACGGGTGTCAAGGACACCCTGGCTGTGGGCGAAGATGTAAAAGTACACCTGCTCAGCAGGATAAGCCTCCATGGCCGTGCGCAAAAAACGCTCCAGGGTGTGGGGGTCCCCCATATTGGCCTCGCCCCACTCTTCCAACACCGGCGAGGTAATACGACCGATACGCGGATCGGCTTGCAGGTGAACCAGCCGCGTCCGGGACCAGGTTGTATCGTAGGGGCCCAACCATTCGGGATGGCCGTCCACCAGGGCAATCACGTTGACCCTGTCTGAAGAACCCACCGTCTCCATCATGTCCAGGGCGTAGAGGACCTCATTGGCAAGATCATTGTCTCCATTCATGTAGCAAAGAATGGTCAAGCTAGGCGGGGTCGGCTCAGCGGGAGTGTCGCAAACACCAGCGGCGCCAAATGGTGACAGGAGCAGCCAGAGGGCCAGACATACGATCGGCATGGTGCGGGTTTGCATGGTGATGACCAGGAACGAAAGTTGAACCGGAAGCCTTAAACAGCCCCTACGGTGTAATGGTGAATAGAGCATGGCACCGCGTCCATGTCAACATCACCGAACGGAAACCCATTGACCCAATTTGGCGCTGGCTGCGGCTGGAAACTCGTCCTGACCAGCCATCATCATTCGCGAGTGTGAGCTGGGCGCGTATAGACATATATGCCGATGGTGTGCGGTTTCATTAACCGCTTTATCGGCGGTTTGAATGCTTTCCTAAAAAAATGATTCGCCGCTTGCCGTTTCTGGTTGGCCGCCATATTCCACCATGGTTATGCGTTGAGTGCGACCCCCTTAAAGAACCTGCGGCATCGGTGCCTCCCATTGCGCCAGAATCCGATCGACCCTGTCCGTGACGATATCGCGCGCCTCCCAGCGATCATGGCCCATCATCAGCAGCTCATCGTACGGCGTTTCCGCATGCCGGATATGGGCAACGACGGCCAGGCGGACAGCCTCCTCATCGAAGCGCTTGGCCAACGCCGTGCGACCGATCCGGCCGCTGTGTTTGAGGCAGGCATGCTCGGCAATGGCCATCTCACGCCCGGTAGGGCATCCGGGAAAAAGCGCGCACACCCGCAAGGCAAAACGCGCTGTATATTCACGATCCAGGCGTTCCCGGCGGATTGCTGCGCGCGCCCGTCTTCTCTCCCTGGCCTCGCTGTCCGCCAGGCAATCCTTTTCAGCCTGCTCCAGCGCCAGCGTCTCCACCAGCAATCCCTGCCGTTCGTATCGCTTTCGGGCTCGCGCCCATTTTAAGACGACCGCAGCCAATGTCGCGTATTTTCGGGCACGCCGGGTAAGTGCCGCGTCTCCTGAAGGCAAGAAGACGAGATGGTCCAGGTCGGCACAAGTCAGGCACAGGGCGCCTTTTTCTCCGGCCGGGGTGATCCATGCGCCGCGCCCCAAATTCTCGTTGCACTCACCGCAGGTGGCGTCCGAAGACGAGATAAATACTTTTAAGTCTTCTTTTTTCTTCATTTTGACAATGTGTTCATGAAAGGTTTCCGCCTGCTGGGCCAACAACAGGGAGCGGCCATGAAGCTACGATAGATTAAAGAAAGCATCGCCCAGCGGACAAGGCTTTCTATGATTAATGAAATCTGGGAAACTGAAAAAGGAGGCACCAGATGAAAAAGTATCCATTTTCTGGGTCTCGGTCAAGGAAATTCAGGAGCAGGAAAGTGGGCAAGACGGTCGAATAGATAAAAGGCGTTAAGAGAAAACTGAGAGAAGCCAACCGTCAACCGCGCTGTTCAGGTCTCAGGTTCGCACCCGCAACCGATTTTCAAGCCGCCGCACCATCCAGGATGCCACCAGGATCAGCAGCAGGTATTCGACGACCAGCATCGAGTAAATCTCCAGCGGCCGGTAGACCGTTACCGTGAGTTCGTTGGCGCGGCGGGTCAATTCCTGCAGACCGATCACCGATACCAGCGAAGACATCTTGAGCATGTATACGAACTGGTTGCCCAAAGGGGGAAGGATTCTGCGAATGGCCTGGGGCAGGATAACCAGTCGCATTTTCTGATAATAATTCAGGCCCAGCGAATCGGCGGCCTCGATCTGCCCTTGCTCGATGGATTGGATACCGCCGCGAAACACCTCAGCCTCGAAGGCACTGTCGCACAGGGTCAAGGCAAGGATGCCGGCCGCAAACGGGCCAAGGGCCAGGCCGATCACGACGGGGAAACCATAGTAGACCCACAGGATCATGACCAGCACCGGGATGGACCGGAAAGTTTCCACATAAATCCGGTTTAAGGCCCGGAGCCACGGGTGCCTGGCCAGGCCGGGCAGAGCCACCAACAGTCCAATGATGACCGACGCAGTCAAAGAAATCGTCGATAGGGAAATGGTAAGGCCAACCCCGGCCAGCAGAAACTTCAGGTGAGCCGCACCCTGGGGGGTCGTGGGAAGAACTTCATACCAGCCCCACTGATATTCCTGCCGACTGCAGCCGACGGCCGCGATCATCACCAAGGCCACAAGCAACCATGACGTGCGAATTTTCATGGTTGTGGCATCCAACGATCCTGCAATTCCAGGAAAAATCCCTGGTTGGTTTTGATGGTGATCCAGTGATTGAGGAAATTGATCCAGACCTGATCGGTTTGCGGCGTAATGAACGCCAGATCTGCCGGGCTGCGCGGCTTGTCCACCGGCACAATGGCCAGCTGCGGGTAAGTCTGGACCAACTGGGAGGCTTCCAGGTTGCTGGTAATCGATACCTGGGCACGCCCGCTGAGGACTTCCTGAAAATCGCGCGCCGGGGCTTCCACTGCCTTGATTTCGGCTTTTGGAAAAAACTGTTTGACCTGCTGTTCAAATGAGGTGCCCAGCGTGACGGCCACCCGAACATCGGCCCGATTGATATCGTCCCAGCCGGTAAAACGATCGATATCTTTTTTCAGTGCCACGGGAACGGTGCCGACCTGGAAGTAGGAGCGGGTGAAGCCGACGGTGCGAATGCGCGATGGCGTCACCGATGCACTAGTGCTGATGTCGTATTTGCCGGCAACCATGCCGCTGACCAGGGTTTTCCATTCGGTTGAAACAAAAACCAGCCGAACACCGAGATCCTTGGCCAGTTCGGTCACCACGTCGATGTCAAACCCCTGGTAGGTGTTGGTGGACGGGTCCCGGATCGTCATCGGGTTCCAGTCACCGGTGGTGCCGACCCGGATTTCTCCGGCTTCGAGAATGCGGTGCAGCGTCGACTGGGCAGCGACTGTGGACGGGCTTGCCGCCATCGCGGCAATCATAAACGCGGTGGCAAGGGTAACGATGGTTCGGCTCATACGACCTCCTGGGCAGTTTTACCGGCGGTCATATCGATGGCGGGGATCAGCCGTGACGCATGGGGAATCTGGCGTTCGTTGGCCGGTAAACGCTTGCTTTTGCAAGATTGTTGATTGGTAATGAATGCATGTTTCCTTCGCATCGGGGTTACCCGCCATGCGGGGATAGATAAGTAATGGTAAGGCTGGCTTTTATTGTGTCAACCAAAAGCCGGAATCGGTGCTACTTATCGGACCGGTGTTAATATATAATCCGAACGGCCACTTTTAAGCGCTGGGTCCTTGATCCCTTGGCGGCCATCTGCTATTTCACGGTCAATCAAATTCAGTAATAATCGGATCTCTTTATTCATCTGAATTAGCACCATCGGGACAGGGCAGCCAAGACAGCGAACATGAATCCAACCGACAACCTCGACGCCGGTGAAATCGCCCGTTTTTCGGCCATGGCCGACATCTGGTGGGATCGCAACGGCGAATTCAGGGCCCTGCATGACATCAACCCGATACGACTGGCTTATGTTCGCGACCGGACCGAGCTTGCGGCAAAGCAGGTATTGGATGTGGGCTGCGGCGGCGGCCTGCTGTCCGAAGCACTGGCCTCGTGCGGGGCGAATGTGACCGGCATCGACATGGCCAACGCGTCGCTGACCGTCGCCCGCACGCACATGAAAGACAGCGGCCTGGTCATCGACTACCGGCAGACCATGGCCGAAGCACTGGCAGAAGAAAGCCCGGGCCGATACGACGTGGTCGTCTGCATGGAACTGCTGGAACACGTCCCCCGGCCGGCATCCATACTCGAGGCTTGCGCCCGCCTGGTTAGGCCCGGTGGGGATCTCTTTTTCGCCACGGTAAACCGCACCTGGTTGTCATGGCTGCTGGTGATCGTCGTTGCCGAGCGTGTAATGGGCATCGTCAGAAAAGGCACCCATGAATACAGGAAGCTGGTAAAACCTGAAGAATTGATCCAATGGGGGGCCGATGCCGGTCTAAGCCTTGAGCATTTGTCCGGCCTGCGCTACATCCCCTTGGGGGGCTACGCGGCCCTTTGCCGCAGCACCCGCATGAATTATTTGATGCATTTCAAACGTGAATGATAAACCGGCTCCTGACGTATAGGCATGGGCCCTCGATAAAACATTACAAACACCCCTCACCTGTCCCTCTCCCCGGCGGGTCGAGGGGACGTTGACATCACCCATGTGCCTATAATGGACAAGGCAACATGATACGCCTCCCTCTCCCATTGAGGGGAGAGGGGTGTTTACTTTTGCGTTTAGATTGGTTTTGTACGAGACAAACAGCAGCCTTTACAGTTGGCAGCAAACTGATAAGGAGAGGATTTTGATGGATCTCTGGAACAATCCCCGCTGGTTTGACGATAAAAAGCGGCAGGAGCAGCTTGACGACCACATTCGCACCACCGGTAAAGCCCGGTTCGGCATTCGCGAGTTCGAAGAGGAAAAGAAAATGGATGCGGTACGCATCCACTTCAACCGGGTGGCCCCCAAATACGATTTCATGAATTCACTGCTCAGCTTCGGCATTCAGCATGCGTGGAAACGCGCCGCCGTGCGCATGCTCGGCGTTCGGCGAGGGGACAAGGTCCTGGATGTGTGCGGCGGCACCGGAGACCTGGCCATCTTGGCGGCCCGGCGCACGGGCCCGACGGGTCAGGTGACGATTTACGACATCAACTATGCCATGATTCAGGCCGGCCGCCACAAGATCGATCCCTTCCCTACACGCGCCCACATCGGCTATGTTCAGGGAGACGCCGAGCGCGTCACATTTCCCGACCACACCTTTGACTGTGCCATGGTGGGCTTCGGCATTCGCAACCTCACCCACCTGAAACAGGGCTTTTCCGAAATGGTGCGGGTGCTCAAACCCGGCGGGCGGTTCCTGTGCCTGGAATTCTCACAACCCACCAATCCCGTGTTCCGCAGCCTCTATGATTTCTACTCGTTCAACATCATGCCCGCCCTGGGCCAGTTACTGGCAGGCTCTGCCGAATCCTATGCCTGCCTGCCCGAAACAATCCGCATGTTCCCCCTGCCCGACGAGCTGGCAGACATGCTGGCGTCGGTCGGCTTGCGCGACGTGCGCTGGACGTCCATGACCAATGGTATTAGTGTGGCGCATGTGGGTGTTAAGGAATAGTGCGAACGGGCATCTTGCGGCCCATATCGGCGTCAGACAAGTACAAAATAGGGTTCGAGGATCCGAGGATTCAAGGAGTCAAGGGAAGGTATTCTGCCGATTCAATGATCCATAGGAAGCCATCGATGGCAAGTTGAGGTTCATATCAAGGCCGCAGGGTTTTTGGAACCGCCGGCGTAACCGCGCTAGGTCGAGGATAGCGCTGAAGCTTCACTACGTGTTCAACAACCCGAGAACGCCGATATGGGCCTCAAGATGCCATCGATCAACTTAAAAGCAGACGAACCAGCACCACCACAAACACACTCAAAGGAAAATGACTGGCCTTGTTAAACAGATCCATGGCCTGTAGGCGGTTGTTGGCCTCCACCAGTCGCAAAACCGGCAGCAGCAGCAACCAGACACCTGATCCAGCCAGGGCCAGCAGATGAATCATCCCGAAGGTAAGCGGGGAGATCCACACCAGCAGGAAAGTTAAGAAGAAGGCCGCCACCAGGCAGGCCAGGGCCAGCATGCCGGCCCGCGCCAGTCCCAGTTTTACAGGGATGGTCTTGGCCTTGAAGCGGCGGTCCTCCTCGATGTCAGTCCAGTCGTTGGGAATGTTCTGCCCGCCGATCTCCCAGAAAAAAATCCAGCCGGACAGGACGATCAGAAAGATGATCGACGGCTGGGAATTGACGGCATAAACGGCGGCCACGGCACCCAGCGATTTGACGATGCCGTTGATCAGCGCACGCATGGGCGTCACCCGCAGCAGGAGACAGTAGATGGCCTCCAGCAGACCGCCGGCAAGGAAGATATAAAAGCATACCGGATTGAGCAGCCAGGCCCCGACCATGGCCACCAGGGCCCATCCCCCGGCCCACAGGACTCCCTCGGGCAGGGTCAGCACCCCCTTGGCCAGCGGGTGACGAACCAGCACGCCGTCCAAGTAATCCTCGCCGTCCCCGTACCCGCCCACACGGACTTTCTCTCTGTCCGTGCGATAGTCCACCAGATCGTTGAGGGCGTAAACGGCCGTGTACCCGGCAAACACGGTGATCACCCCCAGAAGCGTGGTGGCGAACGGGGGAAAGTGGCCCAGGCACAACAGCGCAGCCAGCGCCGGCGTAGCGATATCGATGACCCCGTGGGGGGTGCGGGACAGGGCCAAAAACAGCTTCAGCCGAGGATGGATCAAGATGGCATCTAAGGTCATGTGCGTCGCAATGCGGGTTCGAATGGGTTGATGGGTTAGCGGACTAGCGGCATCTCGGGTATCAGGATCGGAGTAATTTGTCAGAATCGCGATGATTTGTCAATTTGAACCCTCCCCGCGGCAAGCCGCGGGGAGGGTTCACCGTAAGGATGAAGGTCTATTTTCAGTTCGCTCGCTAACCCCGCCGCAAACGGCGAGGAATGCGCTCGCTATCGCGGTTCAAAGAAGTCCCATTTTTCTGAATTCCGATTTCTTGGGCGAGTCCTTCTGTTATGCAGTTTAATTCCTCTATCTGCATCTGTACCTGAAACCATGGAAGTGATAGAGGGATATCCATCTGCCGGCAAAAGCAGCCCAATCTTTGCGGTCAGGAATCCGGCGCGAAAATAAGCAGAGATAACCGCCTTGATCAGAAACTTGTCACTTTACGCCGTTACGGTGTTCATCTGGGGATCGACCTGGCTGGGGATCAAATTCCAACTGGGCCAGGTGGATCCACTGGTGTCGGTTATCTATCGGTTCTGCCTGGCGTCGACCCTGCTGTTCGCCTGGTGCCGTCTGCGCAGCCTGAGCATGCAATTTACCATACGCGACCACCTGTTCATCGCCCTCCAGGGCACCTGCCTGTTTGCGGTCAACTACTGGCTGTTCTACCTGGCCGAGGTGCACCTGACCAGCGGCATCGTCGCGGTGATGTTTTCAACCATCGTCTTCTGGAATATCCTCAACGGTCGCCTCTTTCTGAAAACCCCTGTGCGGGTCAACGTGATTGGTGGCGCCGGACTGGGCATCGTGGGTATCGGCCTGGTGTTCTGGCCCGAACTGTCCGGCTTCAGCCTGGCCGACGACGGCTTCAGGGGGTTCGTGCTGAGCATGGCCGCCACCCTTTTGGCCTCTTTCGGTAACATCCTCTCCGCCCGCAACCAGCGGCACGGCCTGCCGGTGGTCCAAACCAATGCTTTTGGCATGGCCTACGGGGCACTGCTCATGCTGGCAGCCGCCCTGATCGCGGGCAAGCCTTTCAGCATCGATCCATCCGCACCCTATATCCTCTCCCTGCTCTACCTGGCCCTGTTCGGCTCCGTGATCGCCTTCGGCTGCTATCTGACGCTGGTGGGAAAAATCGGTGCAGATCGGGCATCCTACGCCACCCTGCTGTTTCCCATCATCGCCCTGATCATCTCCACCGTGTTCGAGGGTTATCAATGGTCCCTGCCCGCCGTGGCGGGTGTGGCCGTCATCCTTGCCGGCAATGCCCTTTCCCTTGCTAAAATCGATCTGCCCGCCAACCGCTCGCGGCTGCCGATGAACACGGACCGACACCCGTAGGAAGGGGTTTAGCCGATCGCGGACGGAAACCCTTTTAAAATCGGCACCGGGCCGGATGGCTTCGTAGACCTCGGCGGCGGAACTGTCCATGGTTGAGATTACATAGTACGGGGGTTTCCCCCCTACATCCCTCCTATTCGTCCCGTCTTGTAGAATACACTCACCGGATAGTAAATTTGTATTTATGTTTCTGTACCTTATCTTACCATTGTAGTCGCGGAATGCAATCTTGCGAAGCCAATTGACGTACTGTATCCAATCTGAAATTCAGCGCATTTTCGAAATTAGCTATATTTAATAAGGTGGGTTGATGATATCCCTGCCATTGGTTTCGTATAGGATCGAAACCAAATACGTTATTCAGGAGCAATGATGAAGACATTTTCAATAGAAGCGATTAATCAAGCCATTGGCGGGACGCTTACCGGTAATCCGGCGGTCCTGATCACCGGTGTAGAACATATCTCCGAGGCTACGGAAAACCAGCTGACGTTCATCGGCCAGAAGAAATACGTCAAGCTATGGCACGATTCCAGTGCATTGGCTGCAATCGTCCTGGATAGTTTGGATATTCAACCAGGAAGGGACCGCGCGCTTACCAGTGTTGCCGACGCCGATCTGGCGTTGGCCCAAGTCCTTACCCTGTTTGCGCCGGAGCCTCCCAAATGTGAGGCCGGCATACATTCAACCGCGGTGATCGATTCGACCGCCGTGATCGACGCGGCGGCTGCAATCGGAGCCGGCTGCTATATCGGGCCCGGTGTGGTTATCGGACCCGGCACCAAACTTTATCCCAATGTTACCGTACTGGATGAAACCCGCATCGGCAGTCAAACGGTTATTTGGTCCGGTGCGGTCATACGTGAACGATGCCGTATCGGCAACGACTGTATCATCCATCCAAATGTAACCATCGGTGCAGACGGCTTTGGTTATCGCCCGTCACCGGATGGCCGAGGCTTGGTCAAGACCCCCCAGATCGGTACCGTCGAAATTGGGGACGGCGTCGAGATTGGCGCAGGCAGTTGTGTTGACCGGGGTAAGTTCAGTGCCACGTCGATTGGGGACGGTACGAAAATAGACAACCTCGTTCAGATTGCCCACAATTGCAGACTGGGTCGATCCTGTGTGATGGCCGGGCAGTCCGGCTTGGCTGGATCCGTGACTTTAGGTGATGGCGTTATCATGGGAGGAGGTGCGAGGGTCAACGATCATGTGACCGTTGGTGCCGGGGTTAAAATTGGCGGGAACGCCGGCGTCGTCAGTGATGTGGCACCGGGGAAAACCCTTATCGGGATGCCTGCTGACGACCATCGACAGACGTTGCGGTTATGGGCGGCACAAAAAAAACTTCCAGATCTCATTAAACAGATAACAAAAAGCAAATAAAACCATTCAACAGCATACCGAAACCAACCATTGGCGGGATCGTTTTAAACGAACCATTGGTGGTTCCGCGTTGAATCATGCCGGATCCATCATGGTTTCGGATTGCACGCCCCGTCGAGGTCACGAACGCAGTTGCTGCACATCGATGCCGTAGCGTTTGATGATTTTCTGGAGGGACTGGCGCTTCATTCCGCTGAGCTGCGCGGCCGCCGAGACGTTGCCTGCGGTCCTGCCGAGCAACCGGTTCAGGTACTCATGGGTAAATGATTCGATGGCCTTTTCCTGTTCGCGGGCCACCCGATCCAGAAAATGAGCGACCAGAAGGGGGATGTCTTCACGGATGGTATCGAGGGAAGGCAGGGTCAGTGTGGCCACGTTCAAGCGGTAAAACAGATCCTCCCGGAAACGGTTCTGGGTTATTTTCTGCTCGAGATCCTGGTTGGTGGCTGCCAGAATGCGGGTGTCGACCAGGTGGCTCCGGTTTGCCCCCAGGGGCCGGATCTCCTTGTTCTGCGGGACCCGCAGCAGATTGGTCTGAACCGGGAGGGTCAGATCTCCGATTTCGTCGAGAAAAATGGAGCTGCCGTTAGCCTGGTCGAACATCGAACGTCCAACTTCGAATAAGGCATTTTGTCGATTTTAGTTTTAAACCCTGCTTCACAGACGGCAATAAATGACCGGTAATTCCTTTTGTCAAACGATGGAGCGAAGCGATCTCCGCATTCGACGTTGAATGTTGACGGGTTCGTAAAAAAGCCGCGAGCGCGTATGGTAGGAAGGGGTAAAGCCTATCCCGGGAAAGGAACTGGGTGTCGCTGGAGGGCAATATCACGGCTAACTGCCGGTGACTCGCTCAAGGGTCTCCTGCTTGGTTTTACAGTCAATACAATAGCTGGTGACCGGCCTGGCCTTCAGGCGGGCCATCGCAATGGGTTCCTCGCAACCTTCGCAGATCCCATATGTCCCTTCGTCAATGGCCTGGAGGCGCTTTTTAATCTTAGTGATCAACCGACTCTCTCTGCCCCGAAAACGCAGTTGATTGTTGCGGGCCTCCTCTTCAGTGGCCCGGTCCAGCGGGTCGGCTTCATTGGTGTAGACTGAACCGATCAGTTCCACCACGGCAATTCCGGCCTTTGCCAGCAGCACATCAAGCTCATCCTGCAGCATTTTTTGAAAATGGTCAAAGTCTTTCATATTCATGAATTCATCCTGATAATAGGCGTTTGCATCAATTTAAACAGCACTCAAACACATGTATGGATGATGCGTCGGGCCAGAAAATAACATCGAAAGCAGAAGAATCAAGAGGCAAACCATGACACAAACTAAGATCGTCCGATCAATCGCGGCGATGGTGAACGAGACCGGTTATGGGTTGCACCGGGAGGTCGATATCCGTTAAGATTAATTTTTAAGCCCCTGATCTGGATTGGGCATGAAAGGCGCTGACGGCAAATTTATCCCACCCTTTTGGCCAAACTACGGTGTTGTCCCCCAAACCCCGAAATGGCGAGCGTCGAACTGCACGCTAGCCCGCCTGTTGGCAATTCACCGCCGGGCTCTCGGAAGCGCAATAGCGGTGGCCGTGGAAATCCGCCGTGGAATAGACGAACTGACGCCATTGATGGCGGCGCTGTGCAGCCGGACCTGCCGCTTTTGCCCTGACCCCTGCTGCATCGGCAACACGGTGTGGATCGATTTTCGGGATCTGCTGTTTCTCCATCTGCTCGAAGAACCCATTCCTCCCTGTCAGGCAACATCAGATCCCGGAGATGCATGTCCGTTTTTGAGCCACCACGGATGTCGCCTGCCGCCGCGCATCCGGCCGTGGATGTGCATCCAGTACATCTGCCCGACCCAGCGGGCCGTTCTGAACAGAAAAGGGCGGGACACAGTGGCCGCCCTGCTTGGTAAAATTGAAGGAATCGAGAAGAAACGCGTCAGGATGGAAGTGGAGGTCGTGCGCCGGATCAAGCGGAGGAGGCGAACATCGCCATCATCTTCTCCTGCATCTTCCGGGTGACCACCATGCGGTCATGGCCCTCCTTCAGCCGCTGGCCCAGCAATTTTCCGGCCTCGACGGCGCCGACCATAACCTTGGGCTGCTTGGCCACATCCGGGATCATCTCGGGGGTGATCTTGACGCCCTGGCCGTGAATCATGCTGGGAATGCCCACCTGGCAGGTTTCTCCGTATCCACAACTGTAACATGAGGCGGCGCCCTGTCCCGTTACCTTGGCCACGGTCTCGATGAAGTTGTAAAGGAAGAACTTTTCCAGTTCGTCTGCCGGAAACCGGCCGCTGGTGCCACCCACCCCCACGGCCACGGCCAGCTTGCCCCACAGGATGTCGCCGGTTTGATGGCGGAACTGAAACCAGCGTTCCATCAGCGCATGGGTGGTGGCATTGAGGGTGGCGTAGTAGTTGGGCGCGCCGAACACATAGGCGTCTGCCGCCACGATCTTCTCGCGCAATGGCGTCAGGTCATCTTCCACCTTGCAGACATTGTCCTTCACACACCCCAGGCAGGCGATGCACCCGGAGATGGATTTTTTCCGCAGTGAGACCAACTCATAGTCTACACCGGTGTTCTCCAGCACCGTCTGGACTAGTTTGTATACGCCGGATTGGCTCGCTTTGCGGGGACTGCCGGATATACCTAATATTTTCATACGGGTTCCTTTCAATTGATGCTTATACAGAATCGTCAACTTTCGGATCTCACGATTCTCTCATTCCTGTGATAGATGTTCGTTCATAAATGGTAGATTTCGGTTCAGCCCAAGGCCGCAGCGAAGTTGAACCCGCAGGCGTAGCAGCGCTACGTCGAGGATTTCAACTGAGCGAGAACGCCGGCCTGGGGCGAAAGATGCCGTTTTTGGACGGACATTAGGAGGCGTAAATGGAGCACTTCCGCACATTCATGGCCGCCTCCTGCAACGCTTCGGCAAAGGTGGGGTGGCCATGGATGGTGCGGGAGATGTCTTCCGAGCTGGCACCGAACTCCAGCGCCAGCACACACTCGGCGATCATGTCCGCAGCCCGGGGGCCGATGATGTGGACGCCCAGAATCCGGTCGGTTTTGCCGTGGGAGATGAGTTTGACAAACCCGTCGGTTTCACCCATGCAGCGCGCCCGCCCCGCTCCGGAAAAGGGAAAGCTGCCCACGCAATAAGGAATCTCCTTCTCGCGCACCTGCTCTTCGGTCAGCCCCACGCTGGCGACTTCGGGCCAGGTGTATACCACCGCAGGAATGGTATCGTAGTTCACTTCGCCGGCACGTCCGGCCATGCATTCCACCGCAGCGGTGCCTTCGGCGGAGGCCTTGTGGGCCAGCATGGGACCGGGAACCAGGTCACCGATGGCGTAGATGCCGTCGACACTGGTGCGATAGGTTTCGTCCACGAGGATCTGTCCGGTTTTCGGATCGGTGTCGATACCCAGCGCCTGGATCCCCAGACCGCGGGTGAGGGGCCGCCGGCCGATGGACACCAGCAGCCGGTCGAAGGTCATCTCCTCGGTCTCTCCCTTGCTTTCCAGCACGGCCTTGACCTTTTTACCGGCCACCACGGCCTTGGCTACCTTGGTGTTGAGCCGAAATGCCAGACCCTGCCGCTTGAGAATACGGTCCAGGGTCCGCCCCACCTGGCCGTCCAGGGTGGTGGCGATCTTTGGCAGCATCTCGATGACGGTGACCTTGGAACCAAGCCGGCTCCACACCGATCCCAGCTCCAAACCGATGTAGCCGCCACCGACGATGCCCAGACTTTTGGGAACGCTGTCAAAGGAGAGTGCTTCGGTGGAACTGACGATATGCTTGCCGTCGAATTCCAGTCCTTTGACTTCAATGGGCTCGGAGCCGGTGGCCAGCAGGATGTTCTTGGACGACAAGATCGTCTTTTTCTTTTTGCCCGTATCGACTTCGACAGATCCCGGGGCCGGGATCGATGCCGTACCATGAATGATCTCGATATTGTTGCCATCCAGCAGTTTGCGCACGTTTTCGGTTAGCTCCGTCACCACCTTGTCCTTGCGGGCCAGCATGGCGGACAGGTCCAGGGTAACTTTTCCCGTCTTGATGCCGTATTCGGCAAAACGGTCCTTGGCCAG
>JAQYWF010000035.1 GCA_030145105.1 Desulfosarcina sp. | reverse complement strand
CTGCCCTTGAGCAGCAGCCGCTCAAGTACTTTGCTGATGTCAAACTGAGCATAGCGGGCATCCCGCACACCGAGAGCGACATTTTCGAAGTCGCAAAAAACGGCCAGGTTGGTGGCTTCCAAAGTTTTGCTCATTTTTTCCTTTCCGGATTTTCAAATGTTGTCGAAAAATAATCATACCCCGATTTCCCCAAAAAAGAAACGATGATGCGCCCCACCGGCAAGACCTTGATTTACAAATGCCCAAGGCTTCTTATTTTGACTTTATCACCAGTCTGAAATGAAAGGATATACCGATGGCTGAACTTCGAGCAAAAAATGAATATACCCTGGATACGGTGGCGATGAATGTCGAGGACGCTGACCTGGATCTGTCTACAGCCCGTGCCGTGGCCAAGGCAAAGGCCCGTGACATTGACAGCAATGCCATGATGCTGTCCTACCACAGCGGTAAAACCGGCGAATTCTGGCCCACTTACGATTGCGGCGGCGGCGGCCGGCCACCCTGGATTGTGTTTGCCGAGGCCAGGGGCTACAACCTGAAGATCGATATCAACGACGGCGAGTATGAGTTTTTCTATCTCCGCTTTTAGATAAGGAGCGTGTGCATGGCCCACGAAGATGCCGACACCATTGCCCGGGAGATCGCCTTGGAAAACCGGGAGTGGATCGAAAGCCTGGATTATGTGTACGAGAACCAGGGCCCCACACGCATCATCGAGCTGCTGCGTCACCTTCAGGTACGGGCCCAGCAGCGAGGCGTTCAGATCCATTTTTCCGCCAACACGCCCTACATCAACACCATACCGGCGACCAGTCAGCCTGCTTTTCCGGGCAGTCGGGAGATCGAGCGCCGCATCAAGAGCATTATCCGCTGGAACGCCATGGCCATGGTGGTGCGTGCCAACCGTCAGCACTCGGGCATTGGCGGCCACATCTCCACCTTTGCCTCCAGCGCCACCCTCTACGAAGTGGGCTTTAACCATTTCTTCCGGGCCAAAAGCGCCAGCCATCCCGGAGACATCGTCTTCTTCCAGGGTCACTCCGCGCCGGGCATTTATGCCCGCGCCTTTTTAGAGGGCCGCGTCAGCGAGACGCAGATGGAAAATTTCCGACGTGAGATGGCCGAAGGCGGGGGCCTGAGCTCCTATCCCCACCCGTACCTGATGCCCGACTTCTGGCAGTTTCCCACCGTGTCCATGGGCCTGTCGCCGATCATGGCCATCTACCAGGCCCGCTTCAACCGTTACATGGAGGACCGGGGCATCCAACCGCCTGACGACCGGCGGGTGTGGGCCTTCTTGGGCGACGGGGAGACCGACGAACCCGAATCCCTGGGGGCCATCACCCTCGCTGCCCGGGAGCGCCTGGACAACCTTGTTTTTGTGATCAACTGCAACCTCCAGCGCCTGGACGGACCGGTGCGCGGCAACGGCAAGATCATCCAGGAACTGGAGGCGGCCTTTCGCGGGGCCGGCTGGAATGCCATCAAGGTGATCTGGGGAAACGACTGGGATCCGCTGCTGGCCCAGGATGATCAGGGCCTGCTGGCCAAGCGCATGCAAGAGGTGCCCGACGGTCAGTACCAGATGTACTCGGTCGCCGGCGGCGACTATATTCGCAAGGATTTCTTCGGGCGCTATCCAGAGCTGGCCAGCATGGTGGAAGGCTACACCGACGAGCAGTTGCAGAAGCTGCGTCGCGGCGGCCACGACCCCCAAAAGGTATACGCTGCCTATCAGGCGGCAGTGGCGCACAAAGGTTCCCCCACTGTGATTTTGGCCAAGACCATCAAGGGCTATGGCCTGGGAGAAGCGGGGGAGGGACGCAACGTCACCCATCAGCAAAAAAAGCTCAACGAAGAGGAGCTGCGGCATTTCAGAAGCCGCTTCGGCATCCCTATCCCGGATGACCAGATCCAGGAGGCGCCCTTTTACCGGCCCGACGAAGAGAGCGAAGAGATCCGCTACCTGAAGGAGAGGCGGCGGGCCCTGGGCGGCTACCTGCCGGCACGCAGCGTGTCGGTACCCATCTTCCGGCCACCGGAAAAAACCTTGTACGCCGAGTTCTTGAAAGGGTCGGGTGACCGGGAAGTGGCCACCACCATGGTCATGGTAACCTTGTTGGCCAAGCTGCTTGCGGACAAGAAAATCGGTCGTTATATCGTCCCCATCGTACCCGACGAGGCGCGCACCTTCGGCATGGAGAGTCTGTTTCGCAAGATTGGCATCTACTCCCATGTGGGCCAGAACTACGAACCGGTAGACCGCAACAGCCTGCTTTACTACAAGGAGGCCACTGATGGTCAAATATTGGAGGAAGGCATCACCGAAGCCGGATCCATGGCCTCGTTCATCGCCGCCGGCACGGCCTACTCCACCTTCGACATCAACATGGTGCCCTTCTTTTTCTTCTATTCCATGTTCGGATTCCAGCGCATCGGCGACATGATCTGGGCTGCCGGCGACATCCAGGCCCAGGGCTTTTTACTGGGTGCGACGGCCGGGCGCACGACCCTGGCCGGAGAAGGATTACAGCACCAGGACGGCAACAGCCACATCCTGGCCCTGCCCAACCCGTCGCTTTTGGCCTACGATCCGGCATTTGCCTTTGAAATCGCCGTCATCGTTCGCGAAGGGCTTCGCCGGATGCTGGAGGAGGGTGAGAACCTGGTCTACTACCTCACCATCACCAACGAATTCTACCCCATGCCCAAAATGCCCGCCGGCGCGGAAGATGGCATTTTAAAGGGCCTCTACAAGTTTTCGTCATCTTCTCTCAAAAAGCCCAAAGCCAGGGCCCACCTGCTGGGCAGCGGGGCCATTTTCAACGAGTGCCTCAAGGCCCGAAACATATTGGAATCGGACTATGGCGTCGCTACCGATGTGTGGAGCGTCACCAGTTACAAAAATCTCTACTGGGATGCTCAGGACACCGACCGCTGGAACCGCCTCAACCCGGAGAAAAAACCCCGCCCATCCTATCTGCAGCAGCAGACCGCCGGTGCCTCCGGCGTATTCGTTGCAGCCAGCGACTACCTCAAGGCCCTGCCGGAAACGATTGCCCGCCATCTGCCCGGTCCGGTGGTCATGTTGGGCACCGACGGTTATGGCCGCAGCGAAACCCGCGAGGCCCTGCGCGACTTTTTCGAGGTGGACGCCCGGCACATTGCCTTTGCGGCCCTTTCCGCCCTGGCCAGAGAAAAGGCCATCCCCATGGCCACGGTAAAAAAAGCCCGAACGGCCTTGAAGATCGACCCCAATCGCACCAATCCTTTGTTCGCATAGAAGACGGAGACCCCATGATACAGGCAATCAAAGTTCCCGAAATTGGCGAAAATATTGAATCGGGCGTCGTGGTGGCCGTCCACATCAAGGCCGGAGACACGGTGGCGGTGGACGACACCGTGATCGAACTGGAGACGGACAAAGCCTTGGTAGAAATTCCATCACCGTTTGCCGGCCGGGTGACGGAGGTGCTTGCCGAGGCCGGTGCCCAGATCAACGTGGGCGACGTGATCGCCCGGGTGGAAACCGAAGGTGAGGCGGCCAACGAGAAGGACGATGCGCCGGCGCCAATTACGGCGACACAAGACCCGGCATCCATGACCGGGAACAGCGCTGAAGAGACCTCTCCGGCACCGGCGCCACCGGCTCCAGATACGGCGACGAAAGACCTTGCATCGGTGACCGACAGCAGCGCAGAGGAACCTGCTTTGGTATCGGCGCCACCCACATCACCCTCCGAAGCACCGCCGGGCCGTCCTCCGGCACCGGCCGCGCCCTCTATCCGGCGCCTGGCCCGGGAGTTGGGCGTGGACATCGTCGAGATCAGCGGAAGTGGTCCCGGCGGCCGCATCACCGAAGCAGACATCAAAACCCATGTTCGTCAGCGACGATCGGGCAATTCATCGACTGCCGGTTCCCCCCCCGTGCCCGGAACACCGACGATGCCCGATTTCAGCCGATGGGGGAAGGTTCACATCGAGGAGATGGACACGGTCCGGCGACTGACGGCCCGGAGCACGGCGGCCTCCTGGACGACCATCCCCCATGTCACCCAGTTTGATGAGGCGGACATCACTGGTGTGATGGAATTCATCGAAAAATATGCCCCGAAAGTGGAAAGCGCCGGGGCCAAGCTCACCGTAACGGCCGTCATCACCCGCGTGTGCGCCGAAGCCCTGAAACGGTTTCCACGGTTCAACGCCAGTATCGACGTCGCCAACCAACGCATCATCCTCAAGCAATACGTGCATATCGGCATCGCTGCCGATACCCCGCGAGGCCTGTTGGTGCCGGTGATCCGTGATGCCGACCAGAAAAGCATCGTCGACCTGGCCAAAGCCATCGTCGACCTGGCCCAACGTGCCCGCAACAAAAAGGTCAAGCCCGACGAACTGGAGGGCGGCACCTTCAGCATTTCCAACCAGGGAGGCATCGGCGGGGTGGGGTTTACCCCCATTGTCTTGTGGCCCCAGGTGGCCATCCTGGGCGTAAGCCGATCCGCCGTCAAACCGGTTTTTGTGCAGGACCGCTTCGAACCGAGAACCGTGCTGCCCCTTTCGCTCTCATACGACCACCGCATCATCGACGGGGCCGACGCGGCACGGTTCCTGCGCTGTATCTGTGATGGCCTGGAACAGCCAATGACCCTTTTTCTCGATTAGGCTGCTGGTTTTCGATCTATCTGAAAAACAAAAAAAGCGGAAATTTTGATATTTAAAAGTGTCCTTCCACAAATGGTGGATTATGGTTCAGGCCAAGGCCGCAGCGATGGTGAAACCGCAGGCGTAGCAGCGCTACGTCGAGGATATCACCAGAGTGAGAACGCCGGCCTGGGCCAAAAGATGCCATTTGGGGGAGGACACTGGAAAGCGAGTATCATCCATGGCTGACAACAAAACACAAGTGGCTGTCATCGGTGCCGGTCCCGGCGGTTACGCGGCCGCCTTTCTGGCCGCGGATATGGGCCTGCCCGTCACCCTGATCGATCCGGCGGAAAACCCCGGCGGTGTCTGCCTTTACCGCGGGTGCATTCCCTCCAAGGCCCTGTTGCATGTCGCCCGGCTGATCCACGAAGCGGCCGATGCCGATGCCTGGGGACTCTCTTTCGGCAAACCAAAAATAGACATCGACCGGATGCGGCAAAGGAAAATGGATATCGTCAACGGGCTCACCGACGGGCTGGGACGGTTGGTGGTCCAGCGCAAAATTACCCACATCCGCGCCTCTGCCATGTTCTCGGACGACCAAACCCTTTCGCTGACGGATGCTGACGGAAATAAAAGCTCGCTGGGTTTCGACCACGCCATCCTGGCCACGGGCTCCCGTTCATCAGAAATTGCGATGTTTCCAACCGAAGACGACCGCATCTGGAACTCGAAAAAAGCCCTCGATCTGGAATCGGTTCCCGCGACGCTGCTGGTGGTGGGCGGCGGCTACATCGGCCTGGAACTAGGCAGCGTCTATGCGGCGTTGGGGTCTGAGGTAACCGTTGTGGAGATGCTGCCGCACCTGCTGGCCGGTGCCGACCGGGATTTGGTGCGATTTCTTACCAAGTCACTGACGGACCGGTTCGAAGCGATCCTGCTGAACACCACGGTCGAAGCGGCCAAAATCCAGAAAAACGGCGTCAAGGTGACCTTCCAGGGGCAAGATGAAAAGCCCCGAACTCAACTGTTCCAGCGGGTCCTCGTGGCTGTGGGCCGCCGTCCCAATACCGCAGGTCTTGCCCTTGAAAAAGCCGGGGTGTCGCTGGATGAAAATGGATTTGTCCAAACAGACAACCGGTGCCGTACCACAGCGGCAACGATCTTTGCCATCGGTGACGTGGCCGGCCAGCCCATGCTGGCTCACAAGGCCGCCTACGAAGCACGCATCGCCGTGGAAAACATTGCCGGAAAAAATGTGATTGCT
Source organism: Desulfosarcina sp. (assembly GCA_030145105.1). Classification (GTDB taxonomy): domain Bacteria; phylum Desulfobacterota; class Desulfobacteria; order Desulfobacterales; family Desulfosarcinaceae; genus Desulfosarcina. The sequence goes on along the minus strand of JAQYWF010000035.1, from coordinate 16,523 downwards.
GATCCCGCCGCCATCCCGGCAGTGGTCTTCACCGACCCGGAGATCGCCTGGGCAGGCCTTACCGAAGCGGCTGCCAAAGCCAATGGGCTGGCTGTGTCAGTAACCCGCTTTCCCTGGGCGGCATCTGGTCGCGCCGTCACACTGGGCCGCAGTGACGGGCTCACCAAGCTGATAATCGATCCGAACACCGAGCGCCTGCTGGGTGCAGGCATCGTGGGACCCGGCGCCGGGGAGTTGATCGCCGAGGCCACCCTGGCCCTGGAGATGGGAGCCAATGCAACCGATGTGGGGTTGACGATCCATCCCCATCCCACCCTGTCCGAAACGTTCAAAGAGGCTGCTGACATCTTCCACGGCACGGCCACCCATTATTACCGGCCGAAGCGGACCAAAAAATAATCCTGAATTGTGGCTTTTTACGAATCCGTAATATTTGACTTGCATTTATTGTTATGCATGATATGGTTCCCAAGTCATAAAGGACTGCCGGTGTTGGCGGTCCAGTTTCTTTCTCAGGGGTTGTTCCATTTGTCGAAGTGGCGCCTGAAGTCTGAAGCAATGATTATAATTTTTTTTATTCGTAGGAGGAAGTTAGCATGGCAAATGGTATCGTGAAGTGGTTCAATGACAGCAAGGGGTTTGGTTTTATCGAGCAGGAAGACGGTCCGGATGTTTTCGTTCATCACTCAGCAATCAATTCCAGTGGATTCAGATCTCTCAGCGAAGGAGACCGGGTTAGCTTTGAAATCGAGCAGGGTCCCAAGGGACCTGCCGCAGCAAACGTAACTGTGGTCTAAGGCTTCGTTTTCCAATTTTTAAATGGCCTTCCGTGTTAACCGGAAGGCCATTTTTTTTTACCCCTCTGATTCACAACCATTTCTTGCGCCTGAAAAAGACAAGCATGCCTGCGATAATGGCCAGGTAAAGATCCAGCATGCCGGCATCAGGATTTTCATCAATCGTCTCTTCTAACGTTTCCAGCCGTTGGCCCACCTTTTCCAGGATCACAAAATAGTTGTCCACAATGGCGTCGAGGAGCGCGTATGCCAGGTAATCGCAGCCACCGGCACGGATCCTTCCCTTGCCTTTGCGAATACGCTCCCGCACCGGTGTAAAAACATCACCGACATCCTCAAACGGCTTCTCTATGACCGTTTCTGCGTCATATTGCAGCAAGGCCAAGTGGACATCATCCGTTTTTCTCTCTCCCACGTGGACCAGGGTACCGGGAGAACTGCCGGCCTTCTTTGATGACTTCCTATTGAATCGGGACATTGGTGATCCTATGAACGGGTAGGGAACATAACGCCGATGGATGAGTTAACGATAATGGTCCAAAGGACCCATATTTTTGGCAGATAATAAGCATGTCCGAAAACGACTTGTCAGACGACAGAAAACAACTGAATATAGGCCATCGTTTAACGGAAATACGTTTGATGAAACGTCGGCATTTCCACAACCAAGACTAAAGGCTGCCTATGAAAACCCTCATGAATCGTGATGCCTGTGACCGAGCCAGACTGGCCCGGGACCCGCGCTTTGACGGCCTTTTTTTTATCGGGGTCAAGAGCACCGGCATCTATTGCCGACCCATCTGCCCTGCCCCGTCTCCCCGGCCGGAAAACATCGTCTACTACCCCTCGGCCGCCGCTGCCGCTACCGCCGGTCTGCGCCCATGCCTGCGCTGCCGGCCCGAGACGGCGCCGGGTACGCCGGCCTGGAACGGCACATCCGCCACTGTCGCCCGGGCCATGCATCTCATTCGCCAAGGTGCCCTCGACGGTGGATCAGTGGAGGATCTGGCAGCACGGCTGGGTGTCGGCGCCCGGCACTTGCGCCGTCTGTTCCGGCAGCATATCGGTGCCACGCCCAAGGCCATTGCGGACAACCAGCGCCTGCTTTTTGCCAAACGGCTGGTGGTGGAGACGAACATGCCCATCACCCAGGCAGCCTTTGCCGCCGGCTACGGTAGCCTCCGGCGCTTCAATGCCGCCTTTCTAAAATGCGTCGGCCGCACACCATCTCAGCTTCGAACAAACCGCCCGCAGGCAAGCCATCATCCTGAGTCTGGATTCAGCTGCACCCTGACATTGTCCTACCGGCCGCCATACGATTGGGACCGGATGTTGGATTTCTTCCAGGGGAGGGCCATACCCGGCGTGGAATGGGTGGGTGAAAGGGTCTATCGCCGGACCATCCGCCTGTCGACCAACCGGGGGACCATCGCCGTGCGACACGCCCCGAAAGGCCACGCCCTTGAACTGGATGTGTGTGTGGCGGACAGCCGGGTGCTGATGACGGTCGTGGGGCGGGTACGACGTATGTTCGACCTGGATGCCAATCCCCGGGCTATTCACCAAACCCTGATGCCAGATCCATTGTTGGCTGAACGGATCCGCAAATCACCGGGACTGCGTCTGCCCGGATCCTGGGATCCCTTCGAAACGGCGGTACGCGCGGTAGTGGGCCAGCAGATCTCGGTAAAGGGCGCTGTCACCCAGCTCGGTCGTATCGCCCGCCTGTTCGGCGTCCCCTATGACGGTGATGGCGATCCTCACCTGACATGGTTCTTTCCCGACGCTACCGATATGGTGGCCGCCGATATGACAGGTATTGGCATGCCGCAAAAAAGAAAACAGACGCTTCGTCAAATTGCTCAACAAATCGCTTCGGGATCGCTGCAGCTGGACACCGACGGAGAACTATCCCGTTTTATCGATTCGATAACAGCCATACCGGGAATCGGTGATTGGACGGCGAACTATATAGCCATGCGCGCCCTTGGGGAACCCGACGCCTTCCCCGCCTCGGACCTGGGCATCATGAAGGCCCTCCAGGTGGGGGACACCCGGCCGACTGTCAAACAGGTGAGGGCGCGTGCCGAAGCCTGGCGCCCCTGGCGGGCTTACGCAGCTATTTACCTGTGGATGGGAAAGGAGGCGCAATGATCTATGATTATGTTCAAACCGATCTGGCCGGCACCCTGGTTCTGGCCGGAGACGACAACGGGCTGCGGCACCTGAATTTCATCAGCGGACGGCATCCGGTCGCCATCCAAGGGGATTGGCGGCGTGACACGGCCCATTTCAGAACGGTGAAAACCCAATTGGCCGCCTATTTTGCAGGCGAACGCAAAACCTTCGACGTCGATCTGCTCCCGGAAGGCACGCCCTTTCAAATGAAGGTCTGGTCGGCCCTTTTAGAGATCCCTTATGGCAAGGTGGTTTCCTACCAATGGATTGCCAGGCGTATTGGTAGTCCCGGTGCCGTACGGGCCGTGGGCGCCGCCAACGGTCGCAACCCCATCTCCATCATCATCCCCTGCCACCGGGTCATCGGCAAAAATGGCACGTTGACCGGCTACGGCGGCGGGCTTGACCTCAAACAGAGGCTGATCCAGCTGGAAAACCCGGACGTCTTTTCGGGTTTGTAAAAATCAGGGGGCTTGCTCGAACAAAAGATGAATGGCATCGGGAGATTTGAAATCAACTTTGTATCCGGGGCCGATAACACCCTTGGCGGTCAGCATGATTTCTTTTTTTCTGACGGTGACGCCCTTGCTTCCCTCCATGAGAAGATAGGTGCCATTGGAGCTTTGGTCGGTGAGATAGTACTTCCCATCCTTGTACTCGACCAACGCGTGCGTCCGGGATACCCGGTTTTTCACCACCTGGATGTCATTGCTCTTCTGGCGACCGATCTCCACGCGAGTGTTTTTTTCGTTTACAAGGACCACCACTTTGCCGTATTTCAGAATCAGGCAGGATCGCGGCGCCTTTTTGTGCCTCGAGGAAGGCGTTTTGAGCGCTTTTGCCTTCAGGCCATAAAAACGCAGGAAGTCCCCGCACTTCCCGCAGGGAATTTGAGGCTTTGGGCCTTTGACGCCTGCCTCGTCAATCGTGTTTTTAAAACCACACTCCTCACAATAGATGATCATGATCGACTATCCGTGGCTCCGGGTGCGAGGAACCCCTTCCTCATGGGAAAGCTTTTTCACAGTGAACGATAAACTGCTATATATCAACTCAAAACCCCTCAATAATCAAGTCTTTTTCAACGGTTCCTTTTCAGACGTTGACCCGGGATTTAACGCATCAATGGTCTTGGCTGCATCATCGGCCTTGAACTTTGCCTTGATCGCCCGCCGATGAGCCTTTTCGGCGCCGGATTCGGCATCTTTGATTTCCGTTTTGAGTTCCTCTCGGGTATCCAGGGGCACCACACCGGAGACACCTTTATTTTCCAATGCGTTGAGCTGGCTGTTGAGGTTTTCCAGGGCGGTCTGTTTTTCGGTTGCCACCTTTTCGGCAACCACGGCTTTTTTGCGGGCCGCTTCCAGATCATCGGTCGCCCGGGCAATCTGGGCGGCCAGGCCCTCTTCGGGAGCCGCATCCAGATCGATGTCCTCAGCGGCCATGACCACAGCAGAAACCGGCAACCGGGGCAGGGAGCGCTCGAATGATTTACCGGTCGGGTCGAAAATGCGGTTCTGTTTGATTTTCAGGGGCAGAAAAACAAAAGTCGCATCGGCCGACTGCTGCACAATCGTGTCGGCATCGAAATCCTCAACGATTTCGGCGGCCGCATCGATGCGAATGTCCTCCATAATCTTATTCAATTTCTCCTTTTCAAGCTCAATCCGCATACCATCGCCCTGCGTCAGCACCCGTAGCGTGGTTTTGTCCCATGGCTCCTTGCGGGTCATCAGATGCGCCAGCAGCAACATCAGGCGACTGGTGGCATTGCCCTGCCACCATACATCGATCCGGCGGCCTTCCCTTGGTTGGGCCTCCAGCCGGTTCCAGGATTCCGGGTCCATGCGAAAGACCACCAGGTTTTTACCCTGCTGGAAAATCAGCCTCAGGTTTTTCACGTAGTTGTAGGCGCCGATGCCGGAAATGGCATTCGCGGATTCCCCCATCCAGTTGAGGACCACCGTATTCGGGCGCAGCGGCCCGATGCCCGAACTCTGGATGAGAATTCCCATGGCCTGGGTGAAATCCGGCGCACGAACAGTAAGGGGAAACATGGCGTGGCTGCCGGAAGCAATTGCATCGGCCAACACCCGGTCGGCCGATTCCTGCGCTTTTCTGGCCGCCATCCCCTCACCTTCGATTATCTGCACCGCCTCCGTAAAGCCCGTGCCGCCCTCGATCCAGGCGGCAAATGCCAGCAGCGGGACACGACGTTTCGAGTCCTGAGTAAACACAAGCAGTTGGGGGCGCCAGTCTCGGGCATGCTCAGGATCCTCTCCGGCGGCAAGCAGATGCTGTCGCACCTGCTGCAGATGATGGGATCGGGCGCTGTCGGCCCAACGGGCCGGGCCGGCGGTTCGTTTGAGATACTGGTATACGGCCAGCAACAGGGCGATAGCCGCCGCCCCGCTCTTGAGGTCGATGGCCAGCATGGCACCGACACAGATGAGGAAACCCAGCAAACTCAGCGGGGGGGAAAACCATTTGAAGCGCGGTCGAAATGAGGGGCGTTGGGTTCTGGCCTCGAAATAGGTGGCATAGTTGAGCAGCCCGTATGAAATCAGAAAAAACATGGAAACCACACTGGCCACCAGGTTCAACTGTCCTAATGCAATGGTGACAATGGCGATGCCGGCAGAGAGCAGCACGCCCCGCCGGGGGTTGCCCGACGGTTCACTGACAGTGGCAAAAGGCGTCAACACGGAAAAGATCCGGTCGGCAGCCAGGGATTGCAAGATTCGCGGCGCTCCCATGAATGACGCCATCGCCGAGGAAAGGGTAGCGGCAACGACCCCGGCATCGATGAAAAACCCCACGGCGGAAACGGTTTTCATGGCCGTATAGTCCGACGACAGGACGTGGTTGGGCAAGGCGCCTGCAAACAGGACCGCCGCTGCAAAATATACGGCAATCGAGATCCCCACGGCCAGAAAAGTTCCCAGGGGGATGCTTTTTCCAGGGTCTGCCAGGTCTCCGGACATGCTCACCCCCTGGGTGAAGCCGGTGACGGCGGGAAAAAAGATGGCAAAGAGAATCCAGAAGGAGGCGCCATTTTCCGGCCCCGCCCAGTTGGCGGCCAGCAGCACCGAATCCCAGCTGCGTATGCCGCCGATGAAAAAAGAGAGCAGTGCGGCGATCAGCAGGGCCATGACCACAAACTGGAAACGGGTGGCCCAGTCCGCACCCAGCCATGCGAAAATAAAAAGAAACGCCACGGCACCGGCAGCAATCAGCTGGATGGTCAACGGATGCACCTGAGGAAAAAAGGCGGCCACCGCCTCGGCGAAACCGATGCAGTAAAAAGCGATGGACACGCTTTGCGCCAGAAAAAGCACCAGGCCAATGGAGCCACCGAATTCCAACCCCAGGGTTCGCGAAATCAGGTAGTAATCGCCGCCGCCTTTCACCTTGAGGTTGGTTGCCACGGCAGACAGGGAAATGCTGGTGAGCACGCTGATGGCGTTGGCTATGGCGATGATGACCAGACCTCGGGCCAATCCGACGCTGCCGATCACGTACCCGAGCCTTAAAAAGAGAATGATCCCCAATATGGTCAGCACGCTGGGGGTGAATACACCAGCAAACGTGCCCAGCCGACCGGCTGCAGGGGTGTGACTTGTTGAGGATGGTTTATTCATGAATCCAGTTCACTTTCATTTGCCAATGGGTCTGCAGGCGGTTGGGTGTCGTTGATGCAGAGGTCCTGCAAGCGGTTTTCCCCACAATAAAGTGGATCCATTCGGTTGCGCCGGTTCCTGAACCCATGGTGGTTGAAAACGGCCAAAAGAAACAACCCGCCGGCATCATAGGCGATTGCCAAAAGAAGGTCAAATCGATGGCCGTGACGCACGGGTAGACAAAGACAATGGTGGTCTATTTGGTCGCGGCAGGTGCCTGACCTGAATCCGGCGCGTCGGGAAAAAAGTAAAGTTTGGCACAAAATAGCCGAAAATAAACGATGATGCCCTCGTAACATGAAACATTTCCGACGGATTCGTAAAAATGCCGAGATCAAGGCCTGCGAACCCTTAAGGAATGAGGCGTACTGACGGAACGCCGCTGTGACGAGGGATGAAGCGTAACGCAGATAATGGCCTTTTTTACGAATCCGTCAACGATGAAACTGAGCGCCAACGTATGGGTACCATCATGAGATCATTCATTACCAGAGGCAGGCTCGTCGCGGCGACCGTCATCCTCATTCTTCTCGTCGCCGGCTTTCTGGCCGGTGCCCAGCATGGCTATGACCTGGGATATCTCGACGGGGAAAACAAGACCAACGGCTGGTGGATCGACAAAAAAACCCACTATTACGAATCTTCCGAAATCAGAAAAAAGCGAATCAGCCTCAAACACAATCATATTTGAACCCATCTTCGCTTCACGCCAACTGAATTCAATATCGGCCAAAACATCTACCAGCACGACGTCTTCACCACGCAAAAGATTGCCATCACGTGTGCAATTTTCGTAACCGCCTTGCCTGAAGCCACACCCGGAAAATTTAAAAATGTATTTATTCCAAATAGTTATAAATTCGGCACGCTGTTTGCTGTAAAAAGTAATTTCGGTTTCCATATGAAGGGGCGCCATCCCTTCTTAACCGATCGTTTCTTCACGACAAGTTATAATTGCAACGATAGCGTGTCTTCACGACATGGGCCACCATCTGAATTGAGCATCCCTCAGCCAATTTCATCGGTGCGCTGATTGCCTCCTTCTGGCTTTCTCTTCTCCGACACGCTGCAACCACAAACCAAAGCGATCCCTTTGGCCTCCGGGCATCAACTGTGGCCCGAGGAGGCGATGCCTTGCCGGAATTGTCTATTCTCGACAGGCTGTTAAACCGCACCCGAAAAATTAACCCCTTTGAGAAAAGGAGGTGATGCCGGCAAACACTATTCCGTGTAAGGTTTGATTACTGTTTAGATCCGCAACTCGACAACCTATCAAGAGAGAGGAGCACCAATGAAAAGAACAATCCAAACCACTGCCATCGCCATTATCCTGATAACCTGCTTTGCCGCCCTGGTATGGGCCGAAGGCGCCACGAAAGAAGAGGTGATCGCCAAAACCGAGGCGGCGGGAAAACTGGTTCAGGAAAAGGGTGTTGAAATGGCCAGTCAGACCATCGGAGACAAAGAAGGGCCGTTCGTCTGGAAAGACACCTATGTGTTCTTAATGGATCTGGACGGCAAAATGATCGCGCATCCCATCAAGCCGGAACTGACCGAGCGGGACACGCTGCTCGAGGTAAAAGATAACGACGGGAAACCCCTGTTCGTGGAGTTCGTCGAGGTGGCCGGCAACAAAGGCTCCGGCTGGGTGGACTATGTGTGGCCAAAACCGGGCAAGGAAAAGCCAGAGGCCAAGAGCACCTACATCTATCGGGTGCCCGACACCCAATACTTTGTCGGGGCTGGAATTTACAAATAACCTCCTGTAAGCTGCCCTTTCGTGTTTAAAACGATATGAGACGCCGGTTCAAGATTGCCGGGAACGTGAACTTTTGCCGGGTGATTAACACGCCCACGTATTATAAAGAGCCAGCGCAGAATAACCGCGCTGGCTCTTTTTATGGACTGGTGGACAAGTGAAAGAGATCGTCAAGATTTTCTCAAGTCGAGGATCCTCGATACCATGTTGCGACGAATTACGGTTAAAAACCCTGTTCGTTAATTCCCGTTTACCGTCTTTCTCAGCTTACCAGAGCACTTGAACGTCACCACCCGGCGTGCCGGAAGGATGGCATCCTCACCGGTGGCCGGATTCCGGCCTTTCCGCTCATTTTTATTCTTCACGCAAAATTTTCCGAACCCACTGACCAGGACATCATCACCGGAGGCCAGTGAGGCTTTAATCAATTCGAGAAGCGCTTCGACGGTTTCTACGGATTGGTTCTTGGAAAATCCGAGTTCATTGTAAACCTGTTCCACGATGTCATGTTTCGTCAGTGCCATGTGTGATTCTCCATCTGTAGGTGGGATGAATCCACGTTCGCAAAATTTCCTATTCTTGTCAAGGGGTTGGTGTTCTTTGACAGGCGAGGGAAACATCCACGGATGGTCTCCGGGCGGGAGGCTTGTCAGCATGGACGTCATGGTGCGTCATCATTCGGTAAATAGTGGGCAGGGTATTGGATCTCTGGATCGGTCATCTACCCCAGACTCGATTGATCCCGGGGTCAACTCGCTGACGAGTCGCGTTGGCGCCCCGCGCTGCTGGCCATTTGGTCGGCCAACACCTGAAATCGTCTGGCCTCGGTCTCGTTGCCTGTGCTTTGGTATATCCGGCCGACCTTGGCATAGTATACGGAGGCATTCTCGGGCCGTTCCTGGGCCAATGAAAGATAGAGCTCCAAAATCGCGGTGTCGTGGATGCCCGCTGCAAAGGAGAGATCGGCAACTTTTTCCTTGACCAGCGGATCGATGCGGCGATGACAGCTGTTGCAGTGCCCCAAGATCTCCTGATACATTCGGCGCGCATGATCCATTTCGTTCAGGGCCTCGTGGGTTCTGGCCAGCGCACCGGCAATGGATTCGTCCCAGCCATAGGTCGCTAAAAAATCACGGTAGAAGGTTTTGGCAACGTCGAAGTGGCCGGCCTGAAAAAGGGTTTCACCTTTGAGGACAAAAACGGCCAGAGACGTCGCCAAATCCCCGGGGATCGAAGCCAACAGTGCGTCGGCCCGGTCGAAGGCGCCTTGTTCCCAGTAGATTTCGCATAAGATCTGATAGGCCGGCAAGGTATCCGGGTGGTGTTGCAGCAGGGTCTCCAGCAGCTGCCGGGCCTGCTCGAGCCGGTTGAGTTGCAGGCAGGCCGTTGCCAATTCCAGGGGAATATAACTGTCCGCCGCATTCCGGGTTTCCAGGGCACGGGCGAGATAGTCTGCGGCAGTCTCGAAATCGCCGTTGTTCAGGGCGAGGTAACCGGTTTTGAAATCGGCACCATACCCCAGATAGGCCTGCCGCACCGGATCGGGCAACGTGCCGCACAAAGCCCTGAACGCTTCATCCGGCGACTGAACACCCACGCTTTCTTCTTCCGGGTCCCATACATCTTCCGGCGCTGAAAGCGTCTGGTGGCGCTCAGCATTACGAATCGTCTCGATCTCCCGGTGTTGCTGAACCAGGGTTTCTTTTAAGGCACCATCGCCGGTCAACGCCAGGGCCAATTCCACCAAGTCCATCGCTTCTTTGAAATCGCCGATTGCGGCCAGATCTGACGCATTCCGGTGATGTTCACCGGCCAATGCCTCCCGGGTGGCCGAGATCTTCTCTTCAAGCCGATGCAGAGTGCCTTGGTCTTGGACCGTGGCGGCTTCCAGTTTCCGGTGAGCACGTTCATACTCCAGTTTGGCCGCGCCCCAAAACCCGGCTGCACCCAGTGCATCCCCTTTTTGTTCGAGCCGTTCAGCGGCAGGACCCGTAAACAGGTTAAACCATGCCATCACCGATCTCCTTCGCATCTGCCCCACCGTTGCATCAACAACCTGAAAAGAATTCCTTTGTCGATATCCTGACAAAAATATTCGAAATCCGTCTCATTTTCAATTCTTAATGGCTGCGGACCCAAATCACGCGGTGACCCGGCCTGAATGTGATGGTAATTCGGCGATGCATTCAATTTCCACCAGCGCATCCAATGGATTTTTCTTGATTGAGATGGTTGTCCGGCTGGGCGTATGCCCCTGAAACCACTCTGCATAGACCTTGTTCATACCTTGGAAATCATTCATGTCAAAAAGGTACACCGTTGTTTTAACGATGTCTTTCAAACTCAACCCCACACCGGCCAGAACAATTGAAAGATTGTCCAATACGCGATGGGTCTGTGCTTCAATGGTGGAACCGACCAGCTTCATGGTGCTCGGATCCAAGGGTGTCTGGCCTGAACAAAAGACCAGATTGCCTGCCCGCATGGCATGGCAATAAGGACCAATCGCATCGGGTGCATCCTGAACATGAACAGCTTGCATTTCATTTCCCCTCTTCGGTTTGATTGACGATGACGTCTGACCATGGGCCACGGTTTAGCCAGCAGCCGTGGAAAGTGATCGATTCTATCACAAAAAATGAAAGGGTAAAAATAGACAAGGCCCGAAACAGGGCCTTGTCTGGAGGGAGGAAAGAGGAACGTTTTACCGTTGGGTTAATAAAAAGCATTTCCCGTGCCGCTTTTCATGGTTTTTATTTTGTCCCGTAAATTCAGTGTTTTTTTATTCCTTAGGGCAAGGAGGCGTCGATGGGTGTCAATTTATTGACGCCCGATGGCGGTCTGGCTGTCAATAAAAATGATACCCATCCCTATTTGTATCCCAAGGCGACGAGTCCCCAATTCAGGAGCAAAAAGATCAGCATCAGAACGGAGAGCCCTCCCATCAGCCATGCCAGCGTTTCGATGTCCGGCTTGCCTTTCTTACGGCCCCATCTAAACAGTGCATACCAGCCATAAAAATACACACCGAGCCCAATCGCTTTCCACATATCCTATCTCCTTTCGGCAGGTCTCCTTTTGGGGTCTATATTCGTTATACGCCGTACAAAAAAGATGCGGTTAAGTCGGCTATCCCGGTCGAAGGTGAATGGTGGATCGATTATTCGGATAGACTGACTTTATTGCGGCCGGACCGTTTCGACAGGTACAGCGCTTCATCCGCACGTTTGAATAGAGACGTCATGCTGTCGTCGGCTTTCAGGTTGCTGATGCCAATGCAAATGGTCGGTTGGGGCGATATGCCATCTTTCTCGCAGGGCAATGTACCGATTCAGTTCTTCATCAAAGCGGCGTTTGACGACCAACCCAGTCAATTCATCGATATTCACCAGGTTGTCGATTTCGGTCTGATATTGCAGATCAAACACGTCGGACCAGCCAAATCGCAGCATGGTCTCACCGATAAGGATCTTGTCCGAATTTTTGAGAATGGCTTCGGAAATGCGTGCCCCGTTCAACAGCGTCCCGTTGGAACTGCCAAGATCTTCGATACGATACCCTTTGCGGTCGGGGTCGAAAGCAATGGCGATGTGGAGCCGCGATACATGGTTGTCGCGCAGCATAATGGTCGCTTTGGGCGATCGTCCCAGGGTCACGCGATCATCGGCAAGCATAATCCGACGGCCGACTTGGCCACCACCCAGATAGGTCAGGCTGGGAACCTTTTTTTCGAAATCCTTATCGCTGTATTTCTTACCCTTGGCGATTATTGTGTCGAAATATTCAGACATTTCCGGACCCCCTTTCAACCGATGAGGGTATTTTCCCTCTTGCCTCAACATCCAGTCCTCATATCAACAATTATGCGAAGGAGATGCTATTGTGTCAATCATATCTGTTCAGGAAAAGAAGAAGACCCCATTTCGTGAATATCGGAAATGGGTGGTTGTCCTGTCAATGGTGACATGGGCACCACTAAATTACCCGGTGACGACAAACTATTTTTCTGTACGGTTTATGCGAAGACGGGATCCAATGGTGACCTCGTCTTTATATGAGAGTTAGGTGTGGGGTAGGTCTCTTCGGGTTTGTTTGCGCTTACGCGAGACCATCGATGTGTGGATTGGAGGGTGTCTGCGCAAAGACAGAATCACACGGCCATTTGTTGAATCTGAGCCACCAGGTGATCCTTGCTCTGCATGACGTCCTCCAGCGCTTCTTCCGGTCCAACCCGGTCTATCTTGAAGTTCATGTACTCCGTGACAACTGCATGCGCCCGGCCTCCTGGAATCATCAGGCCATCTTCGTTCAGTATCGTCATGATCTTAATCATGGCTTTGGATTTATCCATCATGATCGCTTTCTCCGGCATCCTTTCCGTCCGAGAACACCGGGAAGAAGGAAGATTGAGGTAGGTGATTCTGCCAATATCGCCGTTATGGTACAAGATGTTGTTGTCTGTCAAGCAACTTTTTCTGTATATAGTGGCTTAGTGCCACTATTCATAAATACGATGGCATTCGATTGCCGATGCATCCCGGCTCGCCGTGTTATTCGGCACGCCTTTCGATCCAGGCGCCTCGACATATTCGATGCGTCCAATGTATTTTTCTAATTTCCCCAACGAACCATTTGAAAAACGAGATACATCCACATCTAGATTCTCCTGCTGTTAAATTTAAACTGATTTTCCCGCAGACAACTTGGGGTCGGAGCTTACGGCCTCCCAAGCATGAACAGCAGCAACCAATTTCGGAGAGTTGCGGCTTCCTTCAGATCCCACCTCACGATGGGCACTAGTCAAGAATAGATATTGATGGCAAATGTTTAGATGGTCGTAATTGACTAATTTTTAGAGATTGTTGGCAATTTTTGTAAAGTGTCAAAGAAAAAAAATGTAACTTTTATATCACTGAAACGTTTACAAAGTTAATGGGGTGGCATGTGAAGATTGTTATGAGTTCAATATAGAGCTTCGCGACGACGATTTTTACCCTGTGGACAAAAGCAGGCACGGCGACGACAGTGATCAAAACCACCATCGAAATAACGACGGCAGCGACTGATATCGCATAGGCATAGAAGATTTTTAGCCGTCTTTGTATTATCAGGAGGAAATCATATTTGGGGCGCCGTTGGTAGGCTCCGGACACAATAATTAGCGTTCAGATATGAATTGGAAGGCCCGAAACTTGTATTCGCGTTGCCTTCTTTCATTATCTCAACTGAATCCGCACTGGTTGGACGTTGATCTGTTCTTGACCTTCCTATTGAAACATCTTCCTGCAATTGAGAGTCGTCGAATATAGCCACCACTGGAATTGATTTTGAAAGCAGGTGACGGTTTTTCCAAAACAGGAGGTGATAAACGATGCTGGTCATTCCGCCAATTCACATCGACCATACCCAATCCATTCTAATCGTTGACGACGACAATATGATTTTGGATCTTCTTTCTGAATTATTTAAGACGCTCGGCCTGAATGTTTTCAAAGCTGAAAACGGTCTTGTTGGATGGAATCTTTTCGAAAAAGAGCGCATAGACATAGTAATAACAGACATCTGTATGCCAGGCTTAGATGGTATAGAACTGTCTAGGCGGATACGAAACCAGTCGCCGCATACCAAAATTGCTGTGATGACCGGTGGTACTGCTGACATTGCCACAGAACTCTTGAATGATGGAACAGCGAACTATCTTTTCAGGAAGCCGTTCGATATAAGCTATATCTGTAAGTCCCTCATAACAAAGCCGCAGATGGCCTGATCATTTACCCAATCACATTCATAAGCACATCGTGGAACTCCCGGTCCTCGATGTCCAGATACCGCATGGTAATACTGGTGTGGTGGGTAAACATCCGGTCCATTCCACCCTGACCCCCATCCTGCATCCATCATGGATGCTTGGGGTAGCCCCTTCAAAGCCTGAGATATTCCTTGCCTAATTATGAACCCCCGCTTAGAATGCCACCAGTTTGACCCCACCCCAACAGATCCCAGGGGAACCAACTGAATGGTCAACAACGGAAACGACCTTGAAAACCACCGTGGGCAGCTGCTGACAGCTTCATCCCTAAACCTGATCAGTGGTACCGGATGACATGAACAGAGTAGCTGTGGTCTTGATTGTGGTTTTTGCAATGCTGGCAGGTTGGGGTACTGCGAGTGCTGGCGATTCAATGGATACCGGATATGATTTGCACCTTGCCCTGCTTTTGATTGATAACCCGACCAGCGAAAGGGATATGATAACCGCCGTTAGAGCCATTGGCTATGTCGATGGTTTCCTCAATGGTTTGTCCCTGATGCAGGATATGATCTATAAAGGGATCGTGCTAGAAAAAATACTGGACGACCAAGAACTGAAAGAGTTAGCCGACCTGATTAATTTCAAGCAGTTGAATATCCCCCAAAAAGGTGTTCCCGTAAGGCAGGGGATAACGATATATCAAAAATGGGCAACCATTCACTCTGAAGAATTGGATAAAACGGCAAGGATATGTTTGCTCCTATCTTTTGTTGATGCCTTTGGATGGAAATAGTTATTTTTCAAAAGATCAAGGTCGCTTGACAATATTGCATCGCAAGATTTATTTGACCTGACAACCACAGACTCTGGTATCTGTGATCTGAGCCAGCCGGCGATGATCTCAATATATTTGCATCATAGTTAATGTAATCAAACCAAAGACACGGAAATATCCCAAATTGAGCTAACTCATTAAGAAAAAGTGACAGCCAAATCTCGATTAGATGTCCACCAAAGAAAGCCCAGAAAGCGCTACGCCAAGAAAGAAGTAACACATTGTGACAGAGAAATTCCTTCTATAAAATTTTCTTCACAATGTCACAGAAAAACAACTTTTATATGCAGCTAATTTTTACATAACAATTTGTATTATATACGGATATATTATTTATCATATTCTGCATGATTTTTGCGTGCACAAAAAAGAGAAGAGGAGGTTATAATGTTCAGTAAATGGCAATCAAAAAGAAAACTCAAGGGATACATTAAACGCGGCCTCAAACTTCCTCCTGACATCAGGCTTATCGGCATCCCTGACTTTGGCTCTGAACCCTACCTGATTGAAATTGGCTCTCATGTATTAATATCCAACAAAGTTACATTCATTAACCATGATGGCGGCACTTGGGTTTTCCGTAATAGACCGAAATACGGGACCACGATTAAGTATGGCAAGATTATCATCCGCGACAATTGCTTTATCGGGTTTCGCGCTACCATCCTACCCGGTGTGACCATAGGCCCAAATAGCGTGGTGGGTGCCTGTTCATTGGTCAGCCATGATGTTCCGCCCGATACTGTGGTATGCGGCGTTCCGGCAAGGGCAATTTGTGGGGTTGATGAGTACGCCGAAAAGTGCCGCTGTAAATATCCGGCATGGAACTCCCGCATGAAAAAAGATAAACAGGGCGAGCTGTGCAGGCTGCTTTCGCATGAGGCATAAAGAGGGGTATTTTACTTTTTTCGGTTATCCAAAAAAACCAAGTTAACGGTTCAGAGGCGGCGGGAGTCGGATCCGTTGCCTAATTGCATATTACTCCAACTTGTCACCACCCACCCAACAACCTATTTAGGGGTCTCAGTTATAGGAAGTGCCGAATATCCAGGCGGGGGCGGATTTATCGAAAGCTTTGAAATGGTCACAAGAATATATAAGGACTCGGATACCCTTGGCAAAAGGATTATGATCGATGTTCTGCGAACCTGAAAAGATTAAAAATAGTGATGGACTTGGAGTATATTTCAATAGCTTTATCAAGAAAAATAAACGAATTGTAAAATTTGGAATTTTTCTATTTCCATTTATCTTAGTTATTATGATGACTATGTTGAAATGGAAATTTCCCTTCTGGTATAGAAAATTGGTTTGGAAAGAGGATAGTATCGTAGAATATTTGACAGCGATTTTCTATTTCTTTTCTTTTGTGATCTCCTTTAGTATTTCAGTTGGTTTTTACAGAAATAATTTTAAACTACAATCTATTCCGTACTTCATCTTGGCAGGTTTCTTCTTTTTTATAGCGATGGAAGAAATTAGCTGGGGCCAGAGATTATTGGATATAGAGACTCCTGAATAT
>JAQYWF010000223.1 GCA_030145105.1 Desulfosarcina sp. | reverse complement strand
TGAAACAGTACACCGAAATGGCCGAGATGTGCGATGACGACGGTAAACGGCAGGTGTTTCTGGACCTGGCGGCCATGGAGCGGGATCACAAGCTAAAAATGGAATCCGCCTTCATCGATATCGGCTACCCCGAGGTCTGGTAAATAAAGGAGTATTGACAATGACACAATCAAAATGCCCGGTCTGCGGCTGTAAAAAATTCCATGTCAAAAACCCCGACGACGACTACGATGTTTACGAATTCGAATGCCGGGACGGGGAGGTCTGTTTCGATGAAGATCTGGCAGATGACGAGTGCCCAGAGGTCGGCGATGCCACGGAAACCTTTTGCAATGCGTGTGCATGGCATGATAAGTTAAATAAAATCAAATAGTTTTTGTCCCAACTGGGAGACTGCCATGGATACCCATGACGTAACCGTGTTCAAACCCTATCCGTTCAGGGTGGGTCAGAAAATCAACATCGAAGGCGGACCCCGCAAGGGGGACTGGGAGGTGGTGGCCATTTCGGACCGCAAGGTCAAACTCCGCTGCCCGTTCAGCCATCGAGAACTCGAATGGAACCGGTTCTGTTATGTGGTCGATGAACAGACCGGTGCTCAATGGCCCGGAAAAGAATAGCCCTCCTGTTCAAACGCAGACCCAGCGGAAGATCTGCACCCTTGCGCCGCTGAAGTGAGGGATGCTGAACGCTTAAACGGTCGCATTTCAGACGGTGTGGTAGAACCGCACAGTCATCTATTGTTATCCCCTCGCCGGCACGCCGACCACAACCCGTTTTGCTCGAGCGGGCAAAAACGGTGTAAGGTTCTCTTCCGTTGAGCGACCAACCAGAAAAACCGCACTGCGATCAACAGCATTCACTTTCCCAAGGGGGCCATATGAAATCGATTTTCATCGCAACGACCATCCTGATTGCGGGGATATGGGTAGCCGCAGCCGGCGTGCATGCCGCCCAGGTGGACCACTCCCTGTTCGCCTCCCTGTTGAGCAGACATGTAACGGACGGTGTCGTGGACTACAAGGGCGTTAAGGATGACGAGGCCATTCTGGATCGATACCTTGACGCGCTCGCCGCCGTGGACCCGGAACCGCTCTCACCAGACGATCAATTTGCTTTTTTCGTCAACGCGTACAACGCATGGACCATCAAACTGATACTGTCCCGCTACCCGGATATTCGTTCCATCAAGGATTTGGGAAGCCTGTTCTCATCTCCCTGGAAAAAAAACATCGCCCGCATCGACGGCAACCTGATGACCCTGGACCAGATCGAACACGACATCTTGAGAAAACGGTTCAAGGACCCCCGGGTCCATTTTGCCGTCAACTGCGCATCCAAGAGCTGCCCGCCCCTTCAGGGCGAGCCGTTTGCGGGAAGCCTCCTGAACGATCAGCTGAACCAGGCGGCCAGGGCATTCATCAATACCCCCCGGTTCAACCGGTTGGAAGGCAATACCCTGTGGGTCAGTAAAATTTTCGATTGGTTCCCGGAGGACTTTGATGATGATGTCATCGGCTATTTCATAAAATTTGCCGACCTCCCGATGAGGGAGCAGCTGGAGAAGAACAAAGCGCGGATCAAGGTCAAATACCTGGACTACGACTGGTCCCTCAACGGAACCTGAAGGAGGCGACGATGGCAAGCTACGACTACGATATCGGCATCATCGGCGGCGGCGCAGCCGGGCTTACGGTAGCTTCGGGCGCAGCGCAGCTGGGTGCCAAGACCCTGCTCATCGAAAAGGAGCCCGCCCTGGGCGGAGATTGCCTGCACTATGGCTGCGTGCCCAGCAAGACCCTGATCCGCTCGGCCCACGTTTACCACGACATGAAACATGCCGATCGTTTCGGATTGCCGAAAGTGGCCCTGCCGCCCGTGGATTTTTCCCGGATCGCCAGGCGGATACAGGATGTCATCGCCGTCATCCAGAAGCATGATTCGGAAGAACGGTTCTGCAAACTGGGCGCGAAGGTGGCCTTCGGAACCGTTTTTTTCAAGAACGACCGCACGGTGGATCTGGATGGCCGGTCGATCACCGCCAAGAACTGGGTCATTGCCACCGGGTCTTCCGCGGCCGTCCCCCCCATACCGGGCCTGAAGGAGATCGGCTTTATCACCAACCGTGAGATTTTCTCTCTCGATCGGCTCCCCCGGAGCATGATCGTGCTGGGCGCCGGACCCATCGGCATCGAAATGGCCCAGGCATTCAACCGGTTGGGAACGTCAGTAATGGTGGTTGACATGGCCGGACAAATTTTAACCAAAGAGGACCCTGACATGGCAGATGCCGTCCAGGCGGTCATGGAAGCCGAAGGCGTAAAATTTTACCTGGGGGCCGCCGTTGAACGTGCATCTGAGACAGGTGAGAAAAAAAGCGTTACCCTGCGGCTGGGAGACGGTGCCTCGGTGACGCTGACAGCCGACACGGTGCTGGTGTCCATGGGCCGTGCGGTCAACGTCCAAGATTTGTGGCTGGACGCCGCCGGTGTAGAATTCGACCGTAAGGGTATCACGGTGAACGCGCGGCTGCGCACCAGTCAGAAGCACATTTTTGCTGCCGGTGACGTCAGCGGCGGCTACCAGTTCACCCACGCCGCCGGATACGAAGGCGGTATCGTGGTGAGCAACGCGGTATTTCACCTGCCGCGCAAGGTGGACTACACGTGGCTGCCCTGGTGCACCTACACGGATCCGGAGCTGGCCAGCATCGGACTCAATGAACGTGCGGCAAAGGATGCGGGCCTCGATTATTCCGTCTGGACAGAAGCGTTTCAGGATAACGACCGCGGGCTGGCCGAAGGTCAGACCGAAGGCCGGATCAAATTGATCCTTGATAAAAAGGAGAAGCCCCTGGGGGTTCAGATTTTAGGCCCCCGTGCAGGTGATCTGATTGCCGAATGGGTGGCAGCCTTAAATGGCGGTGTAAAGCTTTCCACCATCGCTTCGGCCATTCATCCCTATCCCACACTGGGAGAGATCAGCAAGCGGGTGACCGGCAGTGTTTTCTCGCCGAAAATATTTTCCGAGAAGGTGCAGAAAGGGCTCAAGTTCTTCTTCAATCTGAAGGGGCGGGCGTGCACGCCGGAGGTGTGCGAGGATAAAAGCCTGATGTCGGAGGGCTGAAGACAGACGTCTGAGGACGGATGACGGAGGCCGGATTTCAAAGGACAGAAGACTGATCGACAATCGAAAAGGAGACGACCATGGATACCTACTACAAACCTGACGATCTGCCCAAATTCGGTGATATCG
Organism: Desulfosarcina sp.; assembly: GCA_030145105.1. Taxonomy (GTDB): domain Bacteria; phylum Desulfobacterota; class Desulfobacteria; order Desulfobacterales; family Desulfosarcinaceae; genus Desulfosarcina. The sequence continues at coordinate 5,240 of JAQYWF010000223.1, read as the reverse complement.
GCAAAGACAATCCCAACCTGGCGCAAAAGTTTTTCGAGTATTACGAGGCAGTCTTCGCCGAAGGTGAACTGACCCAGCGGGAGAAATCGCTCATCGCCCTGGCCGTGGCCCATGCCGTCCAATGTCCATACTGCATCGATGCCTACACCCGTTCATGCCTTGAGACCGGTTCCAACGCGGCGGAAATGATCGAAGCCGTCCATGTGGCCACCGCCATACGGGGAGGCGCTTCTCTGGTGCACGGCGTCCAGATGAAAAACATTGCCGAACAGATGTCCATGTAAAGGTCGTGTCAAAAGGAAACGATGGCTGGCAAAAAACCATATGTTCATGAAATGGATACCGAACCCACGGGGTTTTTCCGGACCCTTGTCCGGCACGGGCTGCAATTGACCCGGGGCGACACTCAAATTCTGCAGGTCAACGTGGGTCTTCTGTGCAATCAGACCTGCGGCCATTGCCACCTGAATGCCGGTCCTGGTAAGACCGAGGTCATGACTCGTCAGACCGCCGACCAGATCGCAGACTGGGCCGGGCGGGTGCCCTTCGAAACCATCGATATTACCGGTGGTGCCCCGGAGATGAACCCCGACATTGTCTACCTTGTCGAGACGTTTGCCGCCCTGGCACCGAAACTGATCTTCCGGTCCAACCTGTCGGCTTTGAACAGCGGGGGGCGGGAGCATCTGATGGACCTGCTCAAAGGCCTCGAGGCCACCATCGTGGCCTCTTTAGCTTCCATCAACGCGTCCCAGGCGGATGCCCAGCGAGGGGATGGGGTGTTCAGGGCCAGCATTGCCGCTCTCAAAAAGCTCAACACCTTGGGATACGGTCAGCCGGGGACGGGTCTGGAATTGAACCTGGTCTCCAACCCCACGGGCGCTTTCATGGCCGCTGATCAGACCCAGACGGAAAAGCGGTTTCGCCAGATGCTCGAACGCAAGTGGGGCATCTCGTTTAACCATCTTTTCAGCTTTTCCAACGCGCCTTTGGGGCGTTTCAGGCGCTGGTTGGAGCGATCCGGCAATCTGTCGGCCTACCTGAAGAAACTGGCGGACGGATTCAACCCGTGCGCGCTGGACGGGGTGATGTGCCGGACCTTGGTGTCGGTCTCCTGGGACGGATACCTGTATGACTGTGACTTCAATTTGGCCCGGGGGCTGCCCTTGGGTCGCAACTGGGTCCATGTGACCGATATGACCGGACGCCCGGCGCGCGGCAATCCCATTGCTACGGCAGACCACTGCTATACCTGCACCGCCGGCACCGGCTTCACCTGAGGCGGGGCTATCGGCACCTGAGGGTCAGGTGCTTGCATGGCTGGTTTCATCTTGAGACATCCTGTCTCAAGTGAACAATCTATTTCTTTCCGACAAGCATCCAATCAATCCGTTGCACCGGTTGTCCGCCGGATGCAGCATATCGGTGTCTCTTAACCTTTTTGCCTTGACGATCATGGCATGGATCTTGTTAATATATGTAATTCCGATCCCTTCCCGCGGAGAGAGAATGGAACAGCAGATCCAATTCGACAATCATATGGGGGAAACCCTTGCCGGAACCTTGCACCAGCCTGAGCGGCCACCGGTCGGCGCAGTCATCGCCGGACACTGTTTTACCTGTTCCCGGCACACGGGTGTCCTGCGGCGCATTTGCAGCGCGCTGTGCGAAGCCGGGTTCATGGCCCTGCGATTCGATTTTTCTGGAAACGGCCAGAGTCAGGGACGGTTTGAACACTCCACCTGGTCCAAGCAGGTCTTTGAGATGGAAGCGGCAATTGCGCTGATTCAGGAAAAAGGTGCCTCCTGGATCGGTCTGGCCGGGCACTCATTGGGTGCGGCAATCGCGCTGCTTACCGCCCGGCGACGAAAGACCGTATCGGCTGTCTGCCGGGTGGCCGGGCGCGTCAGCTCAACACGACCCATGCATTTTCTCACACCGCCACAGCAGCAGACGCTGGCGCAGACCGGTCAGGTGGAATTTAACAGCCGCGAACGGCAACTCAAACTTACCAGCGACTTTTTTGATGATGCGGACCGGCACGACCTGATGGATGCTACCCGATCGTTGACGATTCCCATGCTTGTGGTTCACGGCGATCGGGACGAGATTATTCCGGTGGCAGAAGCGCATCTGGCCAAAACGGCAAACCCCCGGATGGTCGAGCTGGCCATTGTCGCCGGGGGCGATCACATGCTCGCCCAACCGGACCACCAGCGGCAGGTGGCCCGGACGGTGACCACCTGGTTCTGCCACCAGGCCGGCGCCCCGGCACCCGGCGACCTGAGCCGTCAACAATGATCAATTCGTAAACAGTCGCATTTCCGACGGATTCGTAAGAAGCCCGAGATCAAGGCTTGCGAATCCTGAGGAATGAGGCGTACTTACGGTACGCCGCAGTGACGAAGGATGAAGCGTAACGCAGATATCGGGCTTCTTACGAATCCGTCAACAATGACACCGCCCATAGGAGACGTTGAAAGATGAACCTGTCCGAAACCTTGAGCGCCGACTTTATCGACGTCCAATACCGCAAATGGAAATCCGACCCATCGTCGCTTTCGGATGACTGGCAGTTCTTCTTCAAAGGCTTCGAATTGGCCGGGGCGGCCGGACCGGCGGATGTCGACCCGGAGCAGGCCCTGCGCCAGGCCAACGTGGGTGAGCTGATCCGCCGCTACCGGGACATCGGCCACCTGCTGGCTTGCATGGATCCATTGTCCGCCTGTCCCACCTCTCACCCGCTTTTAGATCTCGATGCCTTTGGCCTGGACGCGTCCGACCTGGACCGTACCTTTGCCGCACCAGGTTTGATCGAACAGACCGCGGCACCGTTGAAGGAGATCGTGGGCCGGCTGAAACAGACCTATTGCCACAGCGTCGGCGTGGAGTACATGCACCTTCAGGACCCCGACGAGCGCCGGTGGCTTCAGACCCGCATGGAACCGGTGAAGAACCAGGTTGAACTCACGGCGGCCGAACGGGTCGAGCTGCTCAAAAAGCTCTCCGCGGCATCCTTGTTTGAAGGGTTTCTCAATAAAAAGTATGTGGGCGTAACGCGATTTTCGTTGGAAGGCGGTGAAGCCCTTATCCCTTTTCTGGATGTCCTGCGCCGGCGGGCGGTTGAATCCGGATGTCGTGAAATCATTTTGGGTATGGCTCACCGGGGACGTCTCAACGTGCTGCGCAACATCCTTGAAAAACCGGCCGAAGAGATCTTTTCGGAGTTCGAAAGCTGCTATGATCCCCAGGACCTGGTGGGGTCCGGGGATGTCAAGTATCATATCGGCTATCTCACTGAACACAAGATGGCGGACGACACCTCACTTTCCCTCTACCTCGTGAGCAATCCCAGCCACCTGGAGGCGGTGGACCCGGTGGTGGAAGGCATTGCCCGGGCCCGGCAGGATCTGCTGCCAGCCGACGGGGACAAGGCGGTCCTTCCGGTGCTGCTGCATGGCGATGCGGCTTTTGCCGGGCAGGGGGTGGTGGCAGAAACGCTGAATATGTCACAATTGAAGGGCTATCGGACCGGTGGGACGGTGCACGTCATCATCAACAATCAGATCGGCTACACCACCCTGCCAGAGGATGCCCGCTCCACCCGCTATTCGACCGATGTGGCCAAGATGCTCATGGTGCCAATCTTCCACGTCCACGGTGAAGATCCGGAGGCTGTGGTTCACGTGGCCCGGCTGGCAGCCGACTACCGTTACCGCTTCGGCAAGGACGTGGTCATCGATCTGGTCTGTTACCGCCGGTACGGTCACAACGAAGGGGATGAACCCTATTTCACCCAGCCGACCATGTACCAGCGTATCCGCCAGCGTCCGCCGCTGAACCGGGTATACGGCGATCAGCTGGTGGCCGAAGGCGTTTTATCGAAAACAGATGTGGACAAAATAGAACAGGCGGTTACCAGCGGTCTCGATGCGGCCTACGAGGAGATCCATGGCGACACCTGCCTCTTTCCCGAACCCCGGTTCTTTCCGGAATGGGAGACGGTCAGCGGTGCGTTTGCCCCTGGCCCGGTGGAGACCGCGGTGGACAAGCAGGCGCTGGTAAAATTTGCCAGCCGTTTGGCCGAATTGCCCGAGGGGTTTACCGTCCACCCCCGGTTGAAGGGCGTGCTGGACAAGCGACGCGATGCCGTTAGCACCGGCGAAGGCATTGACTGGGCCGGTGCCGAAGCCCTGGCTTTTGCATCCCTGCTTGCCGACGGCCACCCCGTGCGGCTAAGCGGGCAGGATGTGAGCCGCGGCACCTTCAGTCAGCGCCACAGCGTCATCTGGGACTATGAGACAGGTCAATCCCATACCCCCTTGAATCATCTGGAAGCGGGCCAGGCACCTTTTGAGGTGTATAACAGCCTGCTGGCCGAGGCTGGCGTGCTGGGCTTCGAGTACGGCTACGCGGTGACCCGGCCCCAGGTGCTGACCCTGTGGGAGGCCCAGTTCGGCGATTTTGCCAACAGCGCACAATGCATCATCGATCTGTTTATCGCCAGCGGCCAGGCCAAGTGGCAGCAATTGTGCGGGTTGACCCTGCTGCTGCCCCACGGCTGGGAAGGCCTGGGACCCGAGCATTCCAGCGCCCGGCTGGAGCGCTTTCTCCAGCTTTGCGCCAACGACAACATGCAGGTGGCCAACCCGACCACGCCGGCGCAGTACTTTCATCTGCTGCGGCGTCAGATCAAGGCGCCGTTTCGCAAGCCGTTGATCCTCATGACCCCAAAGAGCCTGTTGCGCCATCCCATGGCCGTCTCTTCGTTGAAGGACCTGGCCCATGGTCAGTTTTCGCCGATTCTGGACGATTCAGAAGCGGCGGCTTCAGCCAAAAAGGTCATTTTCTGCAGCGGAAAAATCTACTACCAATTGATTGCCCGGCGGCAGCAGATCAATGCCGTCAACACGGCCATCGTCCGGGTTGAAATGTTGCACCCGTTTCCTGAAAAGGCCCTCTTAGCGGCCATCGGCCGATACAAAAAAGCCAAGGGCTGGGTCTGGGTGCAGGAGGAGCCGGAGAACATGGGCGCCTGGCAGTTCATGCGGCCCAGGCTGGCGCCGCTGCTGAAAAAGAACCTCGACTATATCGGCCGCAACGCTTCTGCGAGCCCGGCCACGGGTTTTCCCAAGATCTACAAAATGGAGCAGGACGGCATCGTCGACCGGGCCATCGGCCCCCATAACCAGGCGGGGGGGATGGCGGGGTGAGGGAGGCCAGAGGACAGATGACGGATG
>JAQYWF010000130.1 GCA_030145105.1 Desulfosarcina sp. | reverse complement strand
GGCATTTTATTTCCCAGATTCTGCTTATTGATTGCTTACCTAACCGGACAACATCACGAATCTTTTCGCTTTTCAATCATGACCGAGAATCCAGCCATCTCCTCCCAGATTGTCAGGGAGGAGATGGCTTCACCTTGTTTGCAGTGGGCGACACCTGCCTGCGCTCATGGATCGAGCCGGAGGCCGAACGCCGACGAATCCGCGAGGACCACACCCTGGCCTGTTTAGAGATTGCCGCATTCATCGGATGCCGCAATATCTCGGTGCCACCGGGAGGACCGCTGCCCAATGGCGTGACCCGCAAGGAAGCCCTGCACCTGTTCCACCAGGGAATGGACCAGGTCATCCCTAAAGCTCAGAACCTGGGGGTGCAATTGCTCATCGAACCCGAGCCGAATCTGCTCATGGAGCGCACGGCAGAGATCAAGCCTTTCGTGTCCGAGATTCAGGCGCCGGCCGTTGGCATCAACTTCGATATCGGCCACTTCTATTGCGCCGGCGAAGACCCGGCTGACGCTTTCGAAGAACTTTACCCCTGGATCAGCCACATACACATCGAGGACATCGCCCCCAGCCGAGAACACAATCATCTCATCGCCGGCCTGGGTGCCATCGACTTTCCATCGGTGTTCAGGGTAATGAAGCAAGCCGGCTACCCTTATGACATGAGCCCGGAGCTCTACCCCTACACAGATCGACCAGAAGCGGCCGGCAAGGATAGCCTTGCCCACCTGCTGCCGATGTTGCGGGAGGCGGGGCTACAGGATTAAGGGCTGAACCGAAGGCGAACCCCTTTCCCGGAATCCTGAAGTTGTTGTCATCGGCAATAAATGATGCCAGATCGATCACCTCTTGATTACCGCATTCAATACCTGGCTCATCTCCTGAACCAGGTACGGCTTCTTAACAGCGCCGCAGAATCCGTAACGGGCATAGTTGGCCATCACCGGGTCGTTTGAATAGCCGCTGGAGACGATGGCCCGCACGTTGGGATCCAGCGTTCGAAGCTGGCGCACGGTTTCTTTTCCGCCCATGCCGCCAGGCACGGTCAAATCCAGAACCACTGCATCGAAGGGATTGCCGGCTGATAGGGCCTCTTGGTAAATTGCGACGGCGGCCTGACCGTCTTGTGCCAGCGCCACGTCGCATCCCATTTTTTGGAGCATGACCGAGGCCAACTCGCGAATAAAATCTTCGTCATCCATTACCAGGATGCGTCCGTGACCGGCAATTAGCCCCTTGGTTTGCCTGGTGTCGATCACATGCGTGCCTTCAGAGGCGGGCAGCAGCATGGTAAAGGTGGTGCCTTGGCCTAATTTTGAATCCACGGTCAATTGCCCGTCGTGTTTGGCGATGATGCTGTAGGCCACAGCCAGTCCCAGCCCGCTGCCTTTTTGCTTGGTGGTGAAGTATGGGTCGAATATTTTTTTTTTGATGCTTGGGATGGATGCCTATTCCCTCGTCATGGATGGACAATTGAATATGATCGCCGGGTTCAAGGGCAAATGGGTTTTCGGGGGGCAAGGTTACATTGGTGCCCTGAATCAACACGGTACCGCCATTGGGCATGGCTTGATCCGCATTGATGATGAGGTTGTGCACGACTTGGGCGATCTGACCGTCATCGACATCGGCCGGCAGCAACGCGTCGTCAATACTGAACCGGCAGCGGACGTTGGAACCGCGCAGGGCAAATTGTGCGGATTCACGGGCCAGGTCGCCAATGTTGGTGGCGTGCCTTACGGGTTCTCCACCCGTGGAAAAGGTCAGTAATTGTTGGGTCAGGTCTTTGGCCCGGACCGCCGCTTTTTCCATCTCGTCCAGCGCCCACGACACCGGATCGCCGGGCTGAACATCCAATTTGGCCAGCGACAGATTACCGATGATACCGGTTAAAAAGTTATTAAAATCATGGGCAATGCCACACGCCAGCACCCCGATCGATTCAAGTTTTTGGGCTTTCTGTTGCTCCTCTTGTAAGCGGCGTTTTTCAGTTGCATCGCGAAAAACCAGAACCACCCCAATGGTACGGTTCTGTTGATCCAGAATCGGCGCGCGACTGTCTTCAATCACCCGTTCCGTGCCTTTTTTACCGATCAAAACCGTGTCGTTGGCCAGCCCAACAACGCCGCCAGTCTCAAACACCTTCTCCACCGGGTTATCGCAGCTCTCACGGGTATGCTCGTTGACAATCCTGAACACCCGCTCCAGCGGCTCGCCAAGGGCATCTTCCTGCAGCCAACCGGTAAGACGTTCGGCCACTTTGTTCATCAACGAAATCCTGCCCTTAATGTCGGTTGTGATGACGGCGTCTCCGATACTGCGCAAGGCAACGACCAGGCGCTCTTTTTCCTCCGCCAGAGATGCTTCCGCTTTTCTACGCTTTGTAATGTGATGCCATTCTCGCAGCGCTTGGGTGACCAGATGGGGCATGTCCCTCAGCATCGTTTCAGACTTGGCGATGTAATCCAAGGCACCGGCCTTCATCGCTTCCACAGCGGCCTTTTCATCCCCATAGCTGGTCATCACAACGACAGGAAACAGCAGGTCTTCGTTTTTGCCTGGCAACAGGGCGTTGCCCTTGCCGTCCGGTAGGTGCCCGGCTTTATGGCTTCTTGAACCGGTTAACCGATGAGACACGCGAGTCGGTGCTGATTGTGGATGACAGTCCATACGATCGTTCCCGATCAAAAATGGTGGAGCTTTTATCCCGGGTAAGGGATCACAGCAGCGGACGTTACCTGAAAGGCTTTCGCATGCTAACGGTCTGCTGGTCCGACGGTATCAGTTGCTTGCCGATGGATTTTTCCCTTTTGTCATCGGCAGATGCCAACAAGCGGCTTTGTGAAAGCTATAAATCCATGGACAAGCGCTGCTGTGCCTGGCAGCGGCGCAAAGAGGCCACCGTCAAAGCCACCGAACACCTGGAAACCATGGTCAAACGAATCCTGTCTGCCGGTGTCCAGGCGAATTACCTGCTCATGGACAGTTGGTTTACCATGCCTGCCACGGTCACGACGTTGTGTGACCATATCGATGTCATCGGCAAGGTGAAAAAGACGCCGAAAATCCATTATGGCTACGACGGACATCAATTGGACCTGATGGCCATTTACCGGAAGCTTAAAAAGCGCCGTGGTCGCGCCAAAATCAAGGCCAGCGCCATCGTAACGCTGAAAGATGGACTCAAAGTTAAACTGGTCTTCGTCCAGGACAGGCGCAAGAAAGACTGGTTGGCGTTATTGTCCACGGACATCGAACTGGCGAACGAAGAAATCATACGCATTTACGGGAAGCGCTGGGACATCGAAGTGTTCTTCAAAATGGCCAAGCAACATCTGAAACTGGCCAAAGAGATCCAATGTCGGGACTTCGATGCACTAATTGCCCATACCAGTATCGTATTCATGCGGTATATGTTTCTGGCATATCAATGTCGAATACAGACGGACCACCGCACATTTGGGGGTCTGTTTTATGCCTGCTGCGATGAGATGGCAGATATTTCCTTCATCGAAGCCTTCTACCGGATATTAACACTTGCCGGTGAACGGTTGAGAGAAATCGGCAGTTATTGTGAGAAAACGGCATCAGCCATATTTGATGCCATCATTGAAAACGCCCTGCAATATGTCGGCTTGTCAAAGAGCCACGGGGTGACGGTTTTAGAGTAACCCCGAAAGTAGAGTTAATTATTGTTTTTTTCAATATGTGGGGACTGCCTACGTGCTGAAACAAAAAAATATTACATCCGTGCCATATTGGGAAGAAAAAGTTTTCTCGACCACACGGTGGCACATGCTGATTTCGATGGGATTTTTATCCTATGGCACGTCCTACAATATCAGCGACCGATCCGCATGCTTGATATGGGTTGGTACACCTGTCAGCACATGAGTAATTGCCCTATCGCACTTGTCCCAGATGAAGGACTGCTTACCAAAATCGACCATGCCGATAAGCATGATCTGACATGCAGATGTCATCTTTCGAAGGATGTCTGATCAAGTGGATCCAGCATCTTGATCCTTGTCAAATCATCCTGGTTTTAGACCAACGTCTCCAGCGCTTTGACGATGAGGGTCGCCGCCATGCCGATCATGATCAGCCCGGCCAGGATATCCGCCTGCTGTCTGAATCGATTCAAAAAAACGGCCGCCCCGAACCCCACGGCCAGCAGCCCCGGCAGAGTGCCCAAACCGAAGATCAAGGCCATCATGGCACCGGAAATCATCTGGGCGCCGGACAGCGCCTTGGCAAAGGCGGCATAGGAGAGCCCGCAGGGCAACCCTCCCATGAACAAGCCCATGAGGAAAAGATCCCGGTTGCTTCGCAGGGCGGGCGCCCGGGACATGAGACGCCGCCAGCCGGGCATCCGGTTGGGCATGGCTACGGCCAGCCAATTAGGTTCGGCGAAAAACCCCAAGCGGGACAGGCCGAAAAAGAGCAAAAACAGGCCGGCCAGAAGGCTGATACCCATCTGTACGCGGGTTATCCAAACCATCGGGTTGCTACCGACGGCCGAGGCCAGGCCAATCAATCCGCTGCCGGTAGCACCCATCGATGCACCGATGACACCGTAAGTGATCAAGCGACCGGCATGGTAGGCCAGATGAGCCGAAAACCGCCCGGTCTGCCCCGGCAGTGCCACCACGAGGGGGCCGCACATACCGATACAATGGCCGGTACCCAAAAGGCCCAGCATGAAAAGGACGACCGTATCGATTGGCGTTGTCATTTGCTCGCCCGTTCCTCAATTCCCTATTGCATAACTACGTGTCTTTCCAGAAAGGGTGGGTTGAGGGCCAGATCAAGGCCGCAGGAGTTTGGAAAACGCAGGCGTAGCGTTGCTACGTCGAGGATTTCCAAAACACGAGAACGCAGGTATGGACTTCAAGATGCCGTTTCTGGATGACACGAACTTGCAGTTTGGCACAAAAGCAGTTACATTGGCACGCTCTTTTTTCCGTTTCCAATCGTTTACAAACAGCGGTTTCGTTAAGACTGAAAGCCCTTGCAACTTGTTAACAAAAAAAGGAGGCGCTGGTTTGAGATTCTCATCCCACCCACAACGATGGTTGTCGTCAATCCTCGTGACGACTGCACTGATTCTGGTTTCAACGACCGTTCAATCAGCTGATGGTGGGCCGTTACCAGCCTTGAGATCGCTTTCGGCCGACGGGCAGATGAGCCTCAGCCAATCCGACCGCTGTCCGGTCTGCGCCATGTTTCCCTCCCGGCGTCCCCAGACAGCCGCCGCCATGACCCTGAAAAGCGGCGAGACTTTTTACTTTTGCGGAAACGGCTGCCTGCTCAGGACCTGGCTGCGGCCAACGGTCTACCTGGGCATACCACAGGTGGAGATCGATCGCCTGGTGGTCCGGGACTACTTTTCCGGCCAGCCCATCGACGGGCGCATGGCAACATGGGTGGCCGGGTCCGATGTGGTGGGCCCTATGGGGCCGGCCATCATCGCACTGGGTGACGCGGCTCAACTGAGCACCTTCAAAAACCGTCACGGCGGTAAAACCGTATTCACCTTCGATAAGGTCGATGACGCGCTGTGGAAAAAGATCAGCCGCCGCGACCTGCCGGCGGAATAAACAGACTGAACGGCAATAATCGTTCACTGGTTCAGCGTTCAGCGTTAATGATCTCTTTGGCCGAGGTTTCCGGTGAACCCTGAACCCCTAAACCCTGAACCTCTGACCATGCATACCCTGCCTGAAGAAAAAAACCATCGGCAGCCGGCACCGTGCCGTGGTGCTCGGTGCCTGCTGATGGTCGTCGTCAGCACCTGCGTACTGCTCGTGCTTGCCACCGCCGCCGACCAGTTGCTGCGGGTTCCCCGCACGGAGGGCAGCGCCGGTGCATGAATGAAGGCAATGACACTGTCCGCACCAGCACTGTGGACCGCCGGCAGTCCCATGCGCCACCCGGAAACGGTGCATCCAGGCGTTGATTTGCGGTTTTCCACCGGCCTGGTGGCCGCCCCATGATGCCGCGAACCCGATACCCGTCCATGGCCATTTGGGCCGCACGTGAGGTCCAGCGCCATGCCGGTCGGTCCATGCTCTTGTTTGCCTGCCTGGCCAGCCTGGTTTTCCTCATTGCCACGGCCCTGCTGTTCAGCCAGGCGCTGGACGCGACCTGGGCCCACCTCCTGGACCAGGCCCCGGACCTGGTGGTCCGGCGCATCGACGGCGGCGGGTGGGTGCCCATCCCAGCCGACGACGCGGTGGCCTATGCGACAGGCGTCCCCGGCGTGCTCGACCCAACCCCCCGTCTGTGGGGTGTGGTACCGGGTCCCGGGGGCCCCGTTACGGTGGTCGCCTCAATCGCCGTTTTCCCCGAAAGCGTGCTCAACGGAATGAAGCCGCCGACGATTGGCCAGGCCGTGGTGGGCCAGGGAGTGGCCCGCGCCTTGTCGGACAAGCGCTTGACCCTGGGCATCGGCAATTCCCTGTGCGTCACCGTCATCGATGTCTTCCCAGCCGACACCGGTCTGGCCACCCACGACCTGGTATGGATGACGCCGGACGATGCGCGTCACCTGCTGGGGCTGGCTCCGGACCAAGCCAGCGACCTGGCCGTCCATCTGTTCCGGCGCGAAGAAGAGCAAGCCATCCAGGCCGATCTCGCCGCCGCCTTCCCCTGGCCCGTTCGTATCTCCGTCCGCACAGATAGTGTCCTGCGCCATCGTACCCGGGCCACGCGATTGGGCGGCATCGCGGTGGTCGCCGGCATCCCGGCCCTGCTTGCCCTGCTGTTGATCATCACGGGAACGCTCCTGGACAACAACGGCCAGCGGGCCCATTGGGGACTGCTCAAATCGCTGGGATGGACCACCGCGGACATTGTGCGGCTTCAAATCAACCGGTCGATAATCGTGGGATTTCCGGCTGTGATGCTGGGCCTGGCCTCGGCTTACGCCGCCGTCTTCTATCCCCCCGCTGCCGGCGTCACCGCTTTTTGGATCACGGGAGGCGAGCACCTGGCAGCATTGACCCTGGTCCGCAGCGGAGCCGCTATTGTCATGATAGAGATCGCTGCGCTGGTGGGATTGCCCTTCCTGGGCACCGTCTTTCTCACCTGCGTTCGGTCGGCAGCCCACTCACCCTGGACTATGCTGCAGGCGGATCCATGGAACTGAATACGGGGCTGGCCTGCCGCCGGCTGAGTTTCAGGTGGCCAGCAAGACACGCCAATGAACCACTCGTGCTGGAATCGGTGGAGGCGGTATTTTCCCCGGGTACAGTCAGCCTGGTGACCGGAGACACCGGCAGCGGCAAGAGCACCCTGCTGCATCTGTTGGCTGGCCTGATTCGCCCCACAGCCGGCGAGGTGTGCGCCGACGGCCTGCCGGTCTCACGTTGGCCGCCCCGTCATCGAGATCCCTGGCGGCAGCAGGTTGGCATCGTGTTTCAGCACCTCGCATTGATACCGGACCTCACCGTGGCGGAAAACCTGCTCTTGCCCATGATCCCGAGGCGGATCGCCTGGTCCCGCATGCAGGAGGAGATTCTCCGGCAGCTGGCTGACGCCGACCTGTCGGCGCTGGCCGAAACCCCGACAAGCGCCCTGTCCAGCGGACAGCGCCAGCGCCTGGCCATCGCACGGGCATTGGTAGCCAGGCCCCGGTTCATCCTGGCCGATGAACCCACAGCCTTCCAGGATGATCACCATGCAGCGCAGATACGGGCGCAGCTGTGCCAATCCGCCCGTGAAGGGGCGGTGGTCGTCATCTGCTCCCACGACCCACGGCTGCGATCATCCGATGAAATTGATCGGCGATATCATCTGGCCTCGGCGACATTGCACAAGAACTTTGCACACCGGAAAGCACCATGATCTGGCATCCCCTGGTCTGGGCATTTTGGATGGCAGCGGCAACCGGCGGATTGCTATATGCAGCGAGTGCCGCTCAAGCCGTGGATGTGATGCGCAACTGGACTCCGGCGCGTGCGGACATCGATCAGCTGCGACGAGAACGCCATGCTGAAACGGCTGCGCTGCTGGGACGTTGGGCCCTGGGTTGCCTGACAGCAGCCGCCTTTCTGGGTCTGGTGGGCATCGCCGGGGTCTGGCATCGGTTGGTTCCCGGGGCCATGTGCGGAACCGGTGTCCTGCAGGCCATGGGAACCGACGGCAGCCGGGCCATGATTTTCTGGGTCGTCAGCCTGACCGTCCTGTATGGTTGGCGTATGCTGGACGGCTTGGACAGTCACCATCCCCAGGGAGTATTGACCCAGGCCGGCGCACGGCTAATGCTCAGCGCCGCCCCCTTTTTCGGATTAGCCGTCTTCTTCTCCTGGCAAGCCCTGATGCGGGTTGAGAACGTCCCCCCGGTCAGTTGCTGTGCGGCGGTATACGATCAGGTGCTGACCGGCGCATCCGAATCCACTGTTATAAGATCACTCGTGCCTATCAGCCTCGGGTTCAACCTGGTAGGCAGTGCGGCACTGCTGACCCTGGCGGTATCAGCGATTCGATCCCCGGACCGCACGTCAGGCGTTATCATGACCATCATCGCGATCCTCTGGGGTATCGCGGCCATGGTTGCCGTAAAACAGGTGTGGTCCGCCTATTACTACCAAGTCCTCTCCCACCCCTGCCCCTGGTGCCTGTTTTTGCCGGATTACCATGGTGTCGGGTTCATCATTTTCGGTTGTATGGCCGCAGTCCTCATGGAAAGCATCACCCTCTGGATAGCCGAGCACACCCGCTGCCGATATTCAGTATTGACCGATCCGGCCGGCAAGCGCATCCGACGGTCCGCCTGGCGAATAGCGATAACCGTGATGGTTTTCACGCTTCTGACTGCAGGGCCGGCCATCGCCTGGCGCCTGCGCACCGGCGTCTGGCTCAATGGTTCATCCTGATCCACGCTGGCCAAAATTGAGAAACGGAAATTGAGGTTAAGTTAACCGCAACGATGGTAGCCTCTCTTTTATCCCGACAATCCCCAATTCCTTAATCCATCAAGACCTCACAAGTAGATTATTCCCCTGCCAACCGATCGCCTACCGATAGCCCCTGCCTCTCACTTTACGCGATTGACAACCCCAACAGCCTTTTGCTATCGTGGCGGTAATTTCGCTCCAAATCATTTTGACCCCAACGTTCACCAGCAGCATGACCGCAGCACCTGCGGCCAAATGACAAATGCACCGATAATCACCCATCCATCGGCAACAGGATGGGTGCAGGACCCGATCCACCCATGTCATCGGCATGGGAAACCTGGCACGAACGGGCATCACGCATGAATCGCAGAACATTTCTCAAGATTGCATCCATGGGCAGCGTCGCCGTTGCTGCCGGCTGCTCAGCCAAATCCGAAGACAACCTGTTTACCATGGTCCGGGCCAACGAAGATATGGTCACCGGCCAGGCCACCTGGTATGCCTCCACTTGCCGCGAGTGTCCGGCCGGCTGCGGCGTATTGGCCAAAAACCGTGAAGGACGCGTCATCAAGCTGGAGGGCAATCCCTTGCATCCGGTCAACCGGGGGACCCTGTGCATACGCGGCCAGGCGGCCCTGCAGGGGCTCTACAATCCTGACCGGCTGTGGATGCCCCAGCTGAAAACGAATGACGGGTGGCAGGAGATCCCTTTCGAAAAAGCCGAAGCGTTGATCCGGGGAAAGGCCCGGGCGGCAGCCAACCGCGGGACCGGGCGCATCGCCATGGTCACCGAAACCGTCGGCCAGACCCAACTGGACCTTTTTACCACGGTCTTGCAACATTTTGACAGCGGCCCGCCGGTGGTTTTCGAACCCCTGGCCTATGAAGCCCTTAAATATGCTCACCGGCAACTCTTCGGCAGCCCCAGCCTGCCGGTCCTTCAGCTGGAACGGGCCGATGTGCTGGTCGGGTTCGGCGCCGACTTTTTGGAGACCTGGCTGTCACCGGTGGAATACGCCCGCAAATTTAAGGATATGCACGGGCTGAAAGACGGCCGCAAGGGACGCTTTATCCAGGTGAGCCCGTTTCAGTCCCTCACCGGTGCCAATGCCGACCGCTGGATCGGCTGCCGACCCGGCACCGAGGCCGCAGTGATCATGGGGCTGATTCGTATGGTGACCGACGACGAGAACGGTCGGAACGTGAGCCGAAATCTCCGCAAAGCCCTAACAGACCTCACCGAGGCCTATACCCCGGAAGCGGTGGCCCGCATGTCGGGCGTCAGTGTCGAGGATCAAGCCACGCTTGGCCGGCGGTTGCTAGCCGCCAAGCGCCCCCTGGTATTGGGCACCAGTGCCGGCAGTTACGCTGGGCATGCGGTGGCTACCGAGCTGGCTGCCCTTTTTCTCAACCTGGCCCTGGACCCCGAATTGAGCCTGTTCGACTTCAACAATCGTCACCGGGTAGAAATTGCCGACAGTCGATCCACCGTCCTTGAAGCGTTCGATGCCATGGATAAAAACGCCGTGGAAATGGTCTTGCTCAACAACGTCAATCCGGTCTTCTCCATTCCCGGCGGCAGCCGCATCGCCGAGATCATCAGCCAGAAAAAGCGGTTCGTGGTGGCCTTTGCCAATTTCATGGATGAGACATCCGCCACCGCCGATCTGATCGTGCCGGTGCAGGTGGCTCTGGAAACCTGGGACGCCTATGAGAGCACCAGCGTCACGATGACCACCTTGCAGCCCACCATGGGAAAGATCACCCAAGCACCTGCATTGGGGGATCTGCTGATCAATCTACTCCCATCCGACAAACGACCGGCGGCCGACTATCAGTCACTGGTGAGCCAAACCGTGCTGACCGGCCAGAGCAGTCAAACCGCCACCACCTGGCTGAGAACAATCCAGACGGGCGGTCGCTTTGCCGACAATGGTGCAAAGGGCAAGGCTCCCACAGCCAATCTGAAAGCGGTTGCTGCGCTGAGAACCTACCTGGCGAAGCTGCCTGAACCAACAGCGGGGGACGTAATCATGGCGCCGCCCTCCATCCGCTTTTTCGACGGCCGGGGCGCCAACCGTCCCTGGTTGATCGAAACCCCGGACACGCTCACCCAGATCCCCTGGCAGACCACGGCATTGATCCACCCGGACAGCATGGCCGCCGCCGATATTAAAGAGGGCGACGGCGTCCTCCTAAAGACCCATGCCGGTGAGATCGAAGTGCCGGTGTATGCCTACGCGGGGGTTTTCCCGGGAACCGTGGTCGTGCCTGTCGGGCAAGGGCACACGACCTTCGGCCGCTGGGCAAGCGATCAGGGCGTCAGCCCCATTGCAGCGCTGGACCCATCGACAGACGCCGACACCGGCGCACCCACGTTTGCGACACCGCTGGAAAGCCTCGAAAAAAGCGGCAGCACGGTGGCGCTGGCCATCACCTCGGGCAACCGGTTGGCCCAGGGCCGCAAGATTGCCCCCAGTGTGTCCATCGACCAAATCAATCACAAAAAGACCGGCCACGACAAACCGGGACTGACCATGGACAGCTTCCCGCTGACGTCGCCAACCCCCGACGGCTACGATCCCAAACGGGACCTTTACCCGCCCCATGACCATGACGGCTACCGCTGGGCCCCTCGACGAGAACGAAAAAGAGGCACTTCCCGTCTACTTGCAAAGCACAGCGTACATTAACTACAGCCATCCCAATAGCCGCGCAATGAACCTGAAAATCGAGGCGCTCGCGGCCGACGAAACAATGCAGATC